>NZ_JADYXD010000019.1:0-80113 GCF_015864475.1 Pseudoalteromonas sp. SWXJZ10B | reverse complement strand
CGAGCGGCCAAAGGGATCAGACTGTAAATCTGACGGCTCAGCCTTCGCTGGTTCGAATCCAGCTCCCTCCACCACTTCTCTACTATTCCTATATTCCTATATTCCTATATTCCTATATTCCTATATTCCTATATTCCTATATTCAGTAACATCAAAACACCCACTGTAAACTCATACCATTTTGTTTTAACCAATTAGATGATGTTTTGTAATCGGGGAGAAACGCCTCTACGCGCTGCCAAAAAGCTTTGCTATGATTTAAATACTTTAAGTGGGCAAGCTCATGAACAATCACATAGTCTATAGCGTGGTAAGGAGCACCTATAAGATGTAAATTAAAAGTGAGTTCTCGCTTGCTATTACAACTCCCCCACTTTCGTTTATAAACACCTATTTTTAAATCATTTGGCAACTCTTCACCCATTTGAGTACAAAAATACGCTAAACGCATCTCTATGTATGCAATAAGCTGCTCTTTTAAATAAGTCTCTAATAGCTGTCGATAATTTTGATAAGTATTTTTAACTCGAGGAGATATTGTGATAAGCAAGTGGTCATCATACGGGGTTACTTTGGAATCTTGGCCTGAGTCCAGTTTCAAACAAATAGTTTCTGAAAAAACCCTGATTTTTTTAGATTCAAAGGGGTACTGCTTAGTGTCATCAATTGACGATTGTTTTTTTAATTGTTCTGCAACCCACTCTTGTTTGTCAAATAACCAAGTATCAATGTGTTTTTTTGCGACAAAATGTGGCGCATACACAGTTACCTTTTGACTATGCACTTTTATTGCGACTGTTTTGCGTCTAGTACTCTTTTTTAGTTGATATTCAAACACGACCTAAACTCTAAATATTGCATCCGTTTATATAATCCATATTACCATCAATTTTAAACTCTTAAGCATAAAGTCGCACTTAACTCCTAATCCGCTTTATTATAATAAGCTATAGATTGAGCCGTCTGTTTTATTTGAATTGAAAGTTAAAATATTTTATTTACTTCAATAACAAAAAATAAATAAACTTGGTTAAAATTCGTCACTTTATAGCGCGATTAGAAATAACGGTTCATTTATTAGTAAATTAGATTAAACTTGTAAAATAAAGATTATATTTCGAGCCGTTATGCTATCAGCTTTCTTCATTACAGACCAAGATCCAAGCCTAATACTCAATGGGGTTTACGACCCTCTTCTAGTCTCAATGTCTGTATTAATAGCCATTTTTGCTGCTTTTTTTACTACTAAGCTCATTGATTTAGCAAAAGAGACTAAATTCCCTCGTTATCAACGCTTAGCAAATATAACTGCAGCAACTGTATTTTCTTCTGGTATTTGGAGTATGCACTTTATAGGTATGTTAGCTTTTTCGCTATGTACTAATATAAGCTACGATCCAACAATCACACTACTCTCTTTTCTTCCTGCTTTATTAGCATGTCAGTATGCGGTATCAATACTTGTAAATAGTGATGGAAACTTTAGAGTGCTCAGCATTTGCTCCATCTTACTAGGGGCTGGTATTGGTACAATGCATTACAGCGGTATGGCTGCAATGGAGCTTTCCCCAATGTTGCGCTATGACCCACTGACCTTTGGCCTTTCAATTTTAGTTGCCGTCGCTCTTTCGTTTATAGCGTTATATAGCCGCTTTAATCTTGAAAAATTTTTTCCAAAACTATCATACCTACAAAATAGAGCCATCAGCGCTACAATATTAGGCTTTGCTGTTGCTGCTATGCATTATATGGGCATGGCATCTACACGCTTTGTTGCAACATCTCCTCTTTTATATGACGACGCAAATGCTTCTGCTGGGCTCACTTTTGTAGCCATCGCGGTTGCAACTGCAACGATTGCCATTACAAGCGTAGTAGCGGTACTTAATGGCATGGTCAGATATAAAATGTTACTTGAAGAAAAGTCAGCCGACGAGTCTCGCTTAAACGCAATTTTAGGCACAGCCATTGATGGAATCGTAACGATTGATCACACCGGCATTATTTTGAGCTTTAACGAATCAGCCAGTAAAATTTTTGGCTGGCACGAAAATGAAGTACAAAATCATAATATTAAAATGCTAATGGATGATGCTATCGCGATGCATCACGATAGCTACCTTTCTAAAGCTAAAAATATTGATTTAGGTAAAGTAATCGGTGTTAACCGTGAAATTTTTGCAAAGCATAAAAATGGCCACTTATTCCCGATTCGTTTGGGGATTGGAGAAGTTAATCAGCCAGGGCAAAATCCTCTATACGTAGGCTTCATAACAGACTTATCAGAGCAACGAGCTTTACAAAAAAGCCTAGAGGAAAAAGAACAAAAGTATCGCTCTTTAATGGATAACATGCCAGGTGTGGCTTTTAGGTGTAAATTTGATGATAACTGGACCATGCTTTTTATCAGCCCGAGCATCAACGAGTTAACGGGTTATAACCCTAATGAATTTACTGAACATTGCATTGAATTTAACGATCTAGTTTTAAAATCAGACCAGCAACCTATTGTAGATGCCGTCACAAAAGCCGTAGAAGAGAAACGTCAGTATTCAATCGAATACAGAATTCGCCACAGAAGCGGTAAAATCTTATGGCTTTTAGATAAAGGCAGCATCGACTTTGACCCCCAAGGCCAAGCAAAGTGGATTGATGGTGTTTTAGTCGATATTACAGAACGCAAAGAATATGAAGAAAAACTAGAGCAAGCTAAATTTAAAGCTGAAGAAGCTGCTTATGCAAAGCAATCTTTTATGGCTAATATGAGCCATGAAATACGCACCCCTATGAATTCTATAATAGGTTTTAGTGACTTGTTAATGGATACCCCACTTGATCAAGAACAACAAAAACATTTAGTGACCGTAAATAATGCAGCGCGTTCATTACTTAGATTATTAAATGAAATTCTCGATTCCGCAAAACTAGAGCGCGGTAAGCTCACTATTGAGCCAATACACTTTAGTTTAAAGCCAGTAATAGACAGTATTATTTCTACTTTTTGGTTAGAAGCTAAAAAGAAAGATTTAGAACTTAAACTTCATATTAAAGAATCAGTAAGTGCTACTTATTACGGTGACCCAGATCGACTCAGGCAAGTACTTACTAATTTAATTGGTAATGCTATTAAGTTTACCGAAAAAGGCTCTGTTACCGTAACTGTTGCTATAACACAAAATCAGCATCTGTTTTTTGAAGTGCAAGATACCGGTATTGGTATTGCAAAAGATCGTATTCAAGCAGTGTTTCAACCTTTCGAACAAGCCGATGGTACTACTACTCGCCGTTTTGGTGGTACAGGTCTTGGTACTACCATAAGCAAACAACTTGTAGAGCTTATGGGCGGAACAATAAACTTAGTAAGTGAGCTAGGTAAAGGCACCTGCTTTTACTTTTCATTGCCGCTTACTTTAGGTGACGAAACTAAAATAGATCATTTTGATGGTCTACACACACAACTGCCTGCACTTAGGGTGTTAGTAGTTGACGATATAGAGCAAAATACAGAACTACTTTCTTTACTCCTGTCACGCGATCAACATGCAGTTACCAAGGCATCTAACGGACTTGAAGCGATTAAAGTATTTGAAGAACAAGACTTTGATGTCATTTTAATGGATATACATATGCCATTGTGTGATGGCATAGAGGCAACACAAAAAATAAGAGCAATAGAAAATCAAAGACAAATTAAATACACGCCAATTATCGCGCTCACAGCCAGTGTATTACAACAAGATAAGCTTACGGCTAAAAAAGCAGGCATGAATGGCTTTGCAAATAAACCCGTCGATATAAATCAGCTAAACCAAGAAATAGCACAAGTGCTTGGTCTTGGTATTGCAAAAGAAATGGTTATATCGCAAAGCGATCCTAAAGCGCAGCATATAGATTTTGAAAAAGGGTTAGCTCTTTGGGGTTCTAAATGTAAGCAACTTACAGAGATTACTAAATTTATTAGTGACAGTAATAAACGGTTCGAAACATTATTCAGTGATAAATTATCAAACATAAAAGATGTCGATAGCACCATTCACACACTTAAAGGTGTTGCTGGTAACTTAGGCCTAATAACATTAATGAAGTTATTAACCGATTTAGAGCAAAAACAAAGTGACGCTAAAGTTATTAGTACTTTAGACGATATAAAAAACGAGCTACTTGTCATCTCACAACTGCTGTCATCTAATACTTGCGATAAGCCAAGTAGTAAGCCTGAAGATAATAGTTCTGACACGCTATCAATTGATGAAATTAAGTCACTGTGTAAGACGCTTTATCAAGATGCACAAAATGCAGAGCTAAATGATGAGCTATTAGCAAAGCTGCAACGCGGCGCACCTTCAATCTATAAAAATGAAGTTGATGCTATAGCCGAGGCCTTTGATGAATTTGATTTTGATAAAGCACACGTAATACTAGAAACCTTACTTGAAAAACTAACAAACAATGAGTATTAATTAATGGATTTTACAACAGATAGGCCACGAGTATTAATTGTTGACGATGAGCCTGCAAATCTAAAAGTAATGCGCGAAGTGTTAGGTAATCAATATCGTATGTCGTTTGCTAAATCGGGTGATGCCGCATTGGCACTACTTGAAAAAGAACTACCAAAGCTAATCTTGCTCGACATAATGATGCCAGATATGAATGGTTTTGAAGTATGTCAAATAGTTAAAGGTAACCCTAAAACATCACACATCCCAATTATTTTTGTAACTGCACTTGGTGATGAAAGCGATGAATATAAAGGTTTTGAGTTAGGCGCCGTAGATTATATTACTAAGCCAATAAGCCCTGCTATTGTAAGAGCTAGAGTTAAAACTCACTTGTCGCTAGTGCAAGCTGAGCAATTAAAACAAGCACATGTAGATTTAGTACAACGCCTAGGCCGTGCTGCTGAATATAAAGATACTGACACTGGCGAACATATAGTGCGTATGAGCCAATACAGCAAAGTATTAGCATTAGCGCTAGGTATGGATGAGCAAAGTGCAGAGCTTTTACGCCAAGCCGCCCCAATGCACGATGTTGGGAAAATAGGTATCCCTGATGCTATCTTACTCAAGCCAGGAAAGTTAACTTTTGAAGAGTTTCAACATATGAAGAAACACGCCATAATTGGTGCACAAATATTAGCAAATTCTTCATCGCCATTATTACAACTCGCTCATAAACTTGCTATTGAACACCACGAAAAATGGGATGGTTCAGGCTATCCTAACGGGATCAAAGGCGAAGAAATATCAATTGAAGGTAGAATTGTTGCCGTTGCTGACGTTTTTGATGCTCTGACTTCAAAACGCCCTTATAAAGAGGCATGGAGTGTAGAGAAAACAGTTTTGCATATGCAAGAGCAAGCAGGAGCTCATTTTGATCCCGCTCTAATCGAACTATTTGTGAAAAACTTAGACGATATTCTTGCTATAAAAAATTCAAATCAAGAAAGCTAATTCTTTTTAGCGCTGTGAGAGCCAAGCTCAACATTTGGATAGTAAGACTTTATATAACGATAGTCATGTGAGGTAATTTCATGGCTATTACCGCTTTCATCTTTAAAGTACATAGAAAACGTTACACCATGATCCGCTAGCACTGCTTTTATGTTTAAACCCTCAAGATGATTACGCCATTGAATAAATTGATCCCCTGAGGCCAAAAATGCAATCCCTTTACTACGCCCCTCACCTTCAAAAAGTGCTAAACGAGTTGTTGAACTAGTATCTTCAAGTGTTAAAGGGCCGCGTCCGTCCTCATCCCAAAAGGCAAGCTCGGGTACTACACTAAAACCTAAAACACGCTCATACCACTTAACGGCATCAACCAAGTTATCAACATTTAAATGGCAATGATCAATCCCAGATAATTTAGGTATGCTTGTATTATTCACGTTACTCACCTATTTCTGACTTTAATTGCTCTAAAAAGTCATGCATATACCTTGTACGCCTGTTCGCTTCTGCTTTAGCAGATGGCGTATTCATACTATCGGCAATATGTAATAACTTTATAAAAAAGTGATCAAGCGTGTATGTTTTATCATCAGCCTCGCGTTCAACACAAAAAGGGTCTTCTGGATTGTACAATAGCCGAGAAATTGATCCGCCTACTTTCATGCATCGACTCACCCCAATAGCGCCCAATGCATCCATTCTGTCAGCATCTTGTACTATTTGCGCTTCAACTGTTTTAATTTTTATATTTGCGCTGAAACTATGAGCGGCAATGGCATGATGAATCTCATCAAAAAGTGACTCGTCATAATTAATAGATTTTAAAAATTCCAATGCCTTATCGGCTGCCATAGTAGAGGCTTTTGCACGATCAGGGTGGTTTTTAGCCACCGCCACACAGTCGTGCATCCACGCTGCAGGTAATACAACTGACATGTTTGCCTGCTCCGCATTACATAACTGTATTGCAACGCGCACCACGCGTTCTATATGGGTAATATCGTGAGCAACATCGGCATGCACTAAAGAGGTTATAAATTCTCTACATTGTGAATTAAGTATTTTTAAATCGGGGCTTAAAACGGCGTCAGGCACTATTAGGTTCCAAAAGCTAATGAATCGATAAATTATCCGTACTTTACCGTGCTTTATGCCCACCTTGCAAAACATTCATTGTATGTTGCTCCTTGCTTGACTAAAATACAGCGCTTATTTATTACTACTGAGAAGCCTTATGTCATCTGCCGTTTACCTACAAGCTGGTCGCGATAAATCATTAAAAAGAAAACACCCTTGGTTATTTTCAAAAGCCATCAAAAAAATTAAAGGTAAACCTGGATTAGGCGACACAGTAACGATTCACGATAGCGAAGGTAAGTATTTAGCAACTGCTGCTTACAGCCCTCACTCACAAATTCGTGCACGTGTTTGGAGCTTTGACGAAAAAGAAGTAATCGATCAAAACTTTTTTGAACGCCGTTTACGCCGCTCATTAGAAGCACGTAGCCAAGTAATTGAAGAAGGCGGGCTCACAGGCTTTAGATTATGTGCTGCGGAGTCTGATTACTTACCAGGCGTTACAATCGATAAGTTTGATAACGTGTTAGTGTGTCAGCTACTAAGTGCGGGTGCCGAGCGTCATAAAGGCGAGATTGTTGGCGCGTTGATGTCTATTTTCCCAGGCTCTAGCATATACGAGCGCTCAGACGTAGAAGTACGCACTAAAGAAGGCTTAGAGCCAATAAAAGGCGCTCTTTGGGGTAATGAACCAACACAGCCGGTACTTATTGAGGAAAACGGTTTTAAAATTGAAGTCGATATAATTGATGGACATAAAACGGGCTTTTATTTAGACCAGCGCGATAGCCGCGCCGCACTTGAGCGCTTCTCAAAGGGTAAAACGGTACTTAACTGTTTTAGTTATACAGGTACATTTTCGTTGTACGCCCTGCGTGGTGGATGTGAGCATGTAACTAACGTAGATGTATCTCAACCCGCTTTAGATACAGCAAAACGTAATGTTGAACATAATAACTTAGATTTAAATAAAGTAAGTTTTGTTAAGCAGGACGTATTTAAGTTACTACGCCAATACCGCGACGAAGGTAGACAGTTTGATACCATCGTAATGGACCCACCAAAGTTTGCTGATAATAAAGCGCAGCTAACCGGTGCGTGTCGTGGTTATAAAGATATCAATATGATTGCCATGCAAATACTAAAACCAGGTGGAACATTACTAACGTTCTCATGCTCTGGTTTAATGGAACAAAACTTATTTCAAAAAGTAGTAGCCGATGCAGCACTTGATGCAGGTAAAGACCTACTTATAATGGAGCGATTAAACCAGGCAGCTGATCACCCAATTGCTGGCAGCTACCCTGAAGGCTTTTACTTAAAAGGCTTAATCTGTAAGGTTTTTTAATATCTACTATTGAGTTTAACTGGATTCAAGTTAGTTAAACTGAATGATTTCAAGACCTGCTGTTACCGTGCCATCATCTTCTTTGCTGGCACGTATTACTTTTGCTGTTGCATTTAAAGGCGCAATACTTGGGTGAGTCGAATCAATGTTCACCGTCAGTAATGTATTAGGTTCAAGTAATTCATCTAAATGAATTGATAAACCTGTTGCACTTAAATCCACGCACTCTGCGGCAAAACTTAAACCCGCTATTGGTTCTATCGTTGTTAAATTTGCAGGTGTATTGATCTGCATGCGTCTAAAATTTCGCTTATCATCAGTAAACATACGTTACCTCTAAAAAACCGTGTTAATTTCTTCCAACAAAGCACCCACTGAAAATGGCTTTACAACATATGCGTTACAACCAGCGTCAAACCCTGCTTGTTTTTCAGATGGAGACTCTAGGCCCGATACCATAACAACAGGAATATTTTTTGTTTCAGGTGTGTGTTTTAGCATTCGGCATGTATCATAACCATCAAGACCAGGCATACAAACATCAAGCAAAATTATATCTGGCGGACTCGCAATTGCCGATGCAAGACAGCTTTGCCCTGAATCTGCATAACTAACATCAAATTTCGACGCGAGTGCTGCTTTGAGCATTTCAAAATTAAAATACTCGTCGTCTACCACTAAAAGTCGCTTTGTTTTATGTTCAATCGATGAGGACATAACTATGTCACTTCCTTTTCAAAACAAAAATAAATCCTCCTATTAAGGTACTAAGCTTAATAGAAAATGCAAGTTTTATTCTATCTCTTTTATCGCATTGAGTACCCGTTTAGCAGATATTGGGTAAGGCGTGCCAAGTGTTTGAGCAAATAGCGACACTCTAAGCTCTTGTTGCATCCAAAAAATAGCGGTTACTTCTTGTGGAATAGGCAAGCCTTTAGGCGTTTTATTAACTACTTTTTTGTACTCTTGAGCAACTTTATCCAACTCTAGTACGCATAACCTATCACGATTTGGATCCACAGGCAGCTTCTCTAAACGTTTTTGAATCGCTTTTAAATAACGAATTAAATCCGTTATTTTATCTGCGCCATGCGCGCTCACAAAACCTTTAAATATAAGTGACTCAAGCTGTGATTTTATATCGCCATGCGCGGTTATCATGGTTAAATCAACGCGCCCTTTCATTTTTTTATGCAGTGCGTGCGCAATACTTAATACTTGCTCAACTTGCGTTGCAATCGATACAACGGCATCACCTAGCTCACCTCGTATTTGCTCTTTTACTGTTTCAAATGCTTTTTCGTCGCGTATATCGCCGTGTTTCACTAATAAGCTATCAACACCTGCGGCGATACAATCATCAATTAAATCAGCTATTTTACCAAATGGATTAAAGTACAAACCCAGCTTTGCCTTATTCGGTAAGTTTTGTTGTAAGTACTTAATTGGCGACGGCACATTTAACAATACTAAACGGCGCAAACCTTGTTGATGCGCTTGCTGCGCTTTTGCTTCACTATCAAAAAGCTCCACTGCAGCGGCTGATTTTTTATCCACCAGCGCAGGGTATGCTTTTATTTCGTATTGACCTTGTTTTTTAACATATGACGCTGGCAGCTCACCAAAGTCCCATTGTGTTAGGTCTGATTTTTCAATGCCTTTATCGGCTACTTTAGACAGTGTTTCGGTTACTTCACCTTGCAGCTCTGCTTTAAGTTTGGCTAAATCAAGTCCACGAGCAAGTAACTTATCGTGTTCATCACGTACTTCAAACTGCAATCGTAAATGCGGTGCAAGCGCGGTTAAATCCCACGCTTCTGCATCAACTCTCACACCTGTCATTCTTAATAAGCGCGTAGCTAAAGCATCAATTAAGCTACCTTGCATTAGCTCAATAGCTGCAAGTACTGCATCTGCATAATTTGGTGCTGGCACAAAATTACGGCGAAGCGATTTAGGCAATGACTTTATAAGCCCACTTATTAGCTCATGTCTAAATGCAGGTATATGCCAGTCAAAACCACTCTCTTGTACTTGATTCAACAGTGCTACCGGTATTTGCACCGCAACACCATCAACCGCTTGTCCTGGGTCAAAATGATAAGCAAGCGGTAATATAATATTGTCTTGCTGCCATGTGTCAGGGTAGTCAAACTCAGTGATATTACTTGCACCATGCTGCATTAGCTCTTCACGGGTCATGTGTAAGTAATGTTTATTTTGTTGTTTTTGTGTTTTATACCATTTTAAAAATGCAGCGCGGTTATTAATTTCTTTGGGTATTTTTTTATCGTAAAACTCAAATAACGTTTGCTCATCAACTAAAATATCACGACGACGAGACTTATTTTCCAGTACTTGAATATCTTCAATAAGCTCACTGTTAAACGCTAAAAAGCCCTCGTTTAAGCCCAGCTCTTGCTCAACTAATGCAGTGCGTACAAAAAGCTCTCGGCTCACTTTAGGGTCAATATTGCTATAAACACAGCGGCGTTTATTTACAACAAGTAAGCCGTACAAAGTTTGCTGCTCAAACGCGATTACCGCACCTGGCTTTTTCTCCCAGTGTGGCTCTGTGTAGCTACGTTTTACTAAATGCTGTGCTAATGGTTCTACCCAGTTAATGTCTATTTTTGCATTTGTGCGGGCATATAATTTACTGGTTTCTACCAGCTCCGCTGACATGATCCATTTAGGACTCTTTTTAAATAAACCTGAACCCGGAAAAATATGAAACTGACTATTACGTGCACCTTTGTATATTTGCTTCTCATCTTTAAAGCCAATATGGCTCAGCATTCCGCTTAATAACGCTTTATGAACAAGTTCGCCATCAGCCGCTTGGCTGGTTGCTTTCATACCCATTTCGTTACACACAGTACTTATTTGATAAACAATATCTTGCCACTCACGCAGGCGCATATAGGCTAGGAAATCTTTTTGACACAGCTTTCTAAACTGGCCGTTAGTCAGCTCGCTTTGCTGCTCTTCTAAGTAATTCCATAAGTTCAAAAAAGCGATAAAGTCTGAATCTGGGTCGTCAAAGCGACCGTGTTTTTCATTGGCTGCAGCACGTTTTTCTTGCGGGCGTTCGCGTGGATCTTGAATCGACAACGCCGCCACAATAACAATCACTTCACGCAATGCGCCAAGTTTGTGAGCTGTGAGCACCATTTTAGCTAAACGAGGGTCTACCGGTAATCGGCTGAGTTCTCTACCTGAAGCGGTTAAACTCGTTTTACTATCACGTTTGTCTGGTTTTACTGCTTGTAGTTCTTCTAATAACGATAAACCATCACTTATATTACGGCTATCTGGTGCTTGCACAAACGGAAATTGCGCCATATCACCAAGCCCGAGTGCCAACATTTGCAAAATAACTGAGGCAAGATTAGTACGCAGTATTTCAGGGTCGGTAAACTCTGGGCGCGATAAAAAATCATCCTCAGAGTACAAGCGAATACAAATACCCGCTTCAACACGTCCACAACGACCCATACGCTGATTAGCACTTGCTTGCGATATAGGTTCTATTGGCAGGCGCTGAACTTTTGTACGATAACTGTAGCGGCTTATACGCGCAGTACCTGGATCTATGACATAACGAATACCAGGCACGGTTAGTGACGTTTCGGCTACGTTGGTCGATAAAATAATATGACGACGAGAATGTGGCGCAAATATACGGTTTTGCTCTGCGTTAGATAAGCGCGAGTAAAGTGGTAATACATCAGTGTGTTTTAAATTACGCTTGCTAAGTGCATCAGCGGTATCGCGTATTTCACGCTCACCGTTTAAAAATATCAGTATGTCGCCAGGACCTTCCGCGCACAGCTCGTCAACAGCATCAAAAATACCTTGTAGCTGATCGCCCTCGGCTTCCATATCTTCTTTATTAATATCGGCCGTTGGGTTGTAACGCACATCAACAGGGAAAGTACGGCCCGATACTTCTATAATGGGCGCATCATTAAAATGCTTTGAAAAGCGCTCAGGATCGATGGTTGCAGACGTAATTATTATTTTTAAATCGGGACGTTTTGGAAGTAGGTTTTTTAAGTAACCTAAAATAAAGTCGATGTTTAAACTACGCTCATGCGCTTCATCTATAATTATGGTGTCGTATTGGTTTAAAAATCGATCTTGCTGAATTTCTGCCAGTAAAATACCGTCAGTCATGAGTTTAACGTACGTATTATTAGAAACCTGATCGCTAAAACGAATTTTAAAACCGACTTGCTGACCAAGTTCGCACTTCATTTCTTCAGCAATACGGTTAGCCACCGTTCGCGCAGCGAGTCGGCGTGGTTGAGTATGGCCTATTAAGCCATCAACACCACGACCAAGCTCTAAACACATTTTAGGTATTTGAGTTGTTTTACCTGAGCCCGTCTCACCGGCAATAATAACCACTTGGTTATTTGCAATGGCGTCTTTAATTGTTTCCTTTTTTTGACTTACTGGCAATTGCTCAGGGTAAGTCACTTTAGGAAGGCCCGCTAAGCGTTTATCGCGTAATTCTTGGCTACGGGTTATATCAGCCGCTATTTTTTCAAGCGCGTTGGCATGCTTGTTTTCATCCGTTATTTTTTTTACGCCATGTAAGCGTTTTTTGAAAATGAATTGATCTTTTTTCAAGCACGTTTTTAGCTCGCCAAACAACTGACCTAGGTTTACCACCCGCATACCTTACAAAATTAGTTAAAGAGCCATAATTGTATCAAATTAAACGGCCGGGGTTAATCCTACAAAATGCATAACACGGGGTTGTTTGTTATATAAACGCTGCGATTCACCTAAACTGCGAATAATAAATCTATCTCAAGCAGTTATTTTCAGCGCTAACTGCACTGAAAATAACTGGCTAGCAATAAATGAATTAAAATATCATTGTGGTTCAATATGTTAGTAAATCTCTTAACCAGAGTTGAGGTTAATTAAATTACTTTGGCTTATTCGTCGTTAAAAATGCCCACGTAGGTCGCTTGCGTATTCGATTTACTTGCCCGATACATGCCAGAGGTATTAAACGGCAAGCTAATATTCCCCTTAGTATCAATAATAATAACGCCACCAGTGCCACCAATTGGCTTAAGCACACCGTTTATAACTTCATCTCCAGCTTCAGCTATGGTTTTACCTTGATACTTAACACGCGCACATATATCGCTCGCTACGTTATAGCGAATAAAATATTCACCGTGCCCTGTTGCCGATACTGCGCACGATTCGTTTTCAGCAAATGTCCCAGCACCAATTACCGGCGCGTCACCTACACGGCCATAACGTTTTGCCGTCATACCACCTGTGGATGTACCTGCCGCTAAATTACCGTTTTTATCAAGCGCCACTGCGCCAACCGTGCCCATTTTGTAAGAGTTAGGCAATGCTTTGTGCGCGGCTTGGTACTCTTTACTGGTTGCTTTGGCTTTATCTAATTTTTGTTTTGCTTTTAAAAGCGCTTTGTAACGAGGCTCGGTATCAAATAAGTTATTTTCGACAAGTTCAACACCTTGCTCTTTAGCAAACTCCTCAGCGCCTTGCCCACTAAGCATTACGTGTACAGAGTTATCCATGACCAAACGCGCTAATTTAATCGGGCTCTCAATATGCTTTACACCCGCAACGGCGCCTGCTTCACGGTTTCGACCATCCATTATGGATGCATCAAGCTCATGCCCGCCATCGTAAGTGTATACCGCTCCACGCCCTGCATTAAAATAAGGCGATTGCTCTAATACTGTAATGGCTGCAGTCACCGCATCTAAGCTTTCACCGCCTTGGTGCAATACTTTATAACCTGTCTCTACAGCCTCTGTTAATTTAGCGCGGTACTGCTTTTCTTGGGCGGGTGTAAATCGTGCTTTTTCTATTGTCCCTGCCCCACCATGAATCGCAATGGCAAAAGGAGTCTCTGCAGCGAATACGCTATTACTTAAAGCAAAAAGGCTGCTCGCAAAAATTGCTAATAAGGGTGTTTTCATAATGAGTTCTTTTATGGGAAAGTTATAAACTAATGTGAATGGTTGCGGGCTTAATTTCAACTAAAGTGAGTTTAATGGCATAAAAAAAGCGCCTTAAGGCGCTTTTTAAAATTTTACGTGTTTGTAATACCAATTTTATTAAAAACATGATCATTCTAGCGTATTAAATAGCTCACTAACTACGTTGAAAATTATTTATATAGAACAACTATGTATCATAATTTTAGCCTTGTTATTGAGCTATTTTCTTATCGCTATAATAGATCACTAATTTAATGCAATTGGTATAATTAAGCTTGTTTAGCTTTTAAACGCGCTAAACGTGCTACTTGATGAGTAGACGTTAAGAAAGAATAAATTGGTGCTAAGTAACCACGTTTACGAAGCTCTAAGAAATCAGCATCGCTTAACTCGTTTAGCTTTTTCTCATCGATAAGGTAAATACCGTTGATGTCTTTTTTCTCGCCTTTAATGTCTACTGTTAGCGTTTGCGCAATTAGTAGCTCTTTATCAGCAAGGAATTTAGTGAACGCTTCAGTTACTTGAGAAAACTCAATAAAAGATACAAGCGCTTCTTTACGACGTTTTAGGTAATCTGTTTCTTCGCCGTTTTCAAATAATGCATTACCTTCGTCTTCACCAACAAGCGCACTTGCTTCGTCAATTACGATACCGTATTGATCTTGATCTGGGTGTTTAACTAAGCCCAGTGGGTAACGAGTAGATGCCATAGGTGCAAATGCTGCAGTCCATTTACCATCTTCTACAAAAAGGTTTTCGCCTGGCTCTAAGCCAAACATAGCAACAGCTTGAAAAGTGCCGCTTTCGTTGTTTTTAACGAATGACATTGGAAACTCGTTTGCTACGCGTGCAAACTCATGTGCAACTACTGGCACTAAATGTTGAGTTTTCATGAATTCTACATTGATGCCGTTTTGAATTTTAGTGTTGGCATGCTTTTCGTTGTGTAAAGGCTGTACTTGTTGCTCCGCCATGTTACTGCTCCGTTTATTTTAATTTATATGTTTCATTGTTAATACCTTTAGGCTAATGCTTTTGAGCTAAAAAAGGAAGGGAAACTTTTATGACAGCGACCATGAAAAAATAAAATCTAACCAAATCTGAGCGTTGCTAAAAAACATACAGCTCAAACTCATAAATTCTGTTCAAAAACAACACACTTCATGGTTGATTTTAATACAAACCAAAGTTATTCATTAACATTGGTTAACAGTTAAGGACTGTTTTTTTGCGGTGTTTAGGCTTAAATTTGAGCAAATAAAAAAGGCCGCTTATATAAGCGGCCTTTAAAAGTTAAATTAGCACCTAAATTAAGGCGCCCAATATACTTCAATATTTATACTTGGGTGATTAAGCACAGCGCGAAGTGGCATGTCATGAACATCGCCGCCCGCTTTTGCTTGCTTATAAACAGCGAGTTTTTCTTCACCGCTAATTAAAAGCTTAACCACTTTAGATTGCGCAATGGCATTTAGCGTTAAGGTCATTCGCTCAGTAATACTACCCGTCACATCACTTTGTATCGCATTAATTGCACATACTGTTTGCTCAGTTGTTAAACCGTGCTCTAAACCGTCTGCATTTGGGAATAACGACGCTGTATGACCATCTGGGCCCATGCCTAGAATAGTTACATCGTATGGCGCTTTTAAAGCACTGTAAGCGGCTTCACACACTTCACTGCCTTGCTGCGCGGTTGCAGCATCGTTTTTCATGGTTATAAAGTTTGCAGCACTGCCAAAATTTTGTAATAACGTGCTTTTAATAAACGCTTCGTTACTTTTTTCATGGCTTGGGTCTACCCAGCGTTCATCAACCATAGCAACATCAACATGTTGCCAATCTAAATCAAGCGTTGATAAATGCTTATAAGCGGGCGCTGGTGACGAGCCACCCGACACCATTAATACAGCACGGCCATCGTTTTTAATACCATCACGTAGTGATTGCTCAAGCGTTGCAGAAAGCTCAGCTGTTAGCGCGTCTTTATCGTCAAAAAACTTTTCAACTATCGTTGCCATGCTTATACCTTATCGCCTGTGTTAAACCATACGTGGCTCTTTTCTGCCAATAGTTCATCAGCATCCTCAGGACCCCAGCTACCAGCACGGTAAAGTGCAGGCTTGCCTTTGTCTTGCCAACGGTCAATGATTGGATCAATCCATTTCCACGCTTGACGAACTTCATCACGGTGAATAAATAATGATGGGTTATTTGCAGCGGCATCAAGCATTAGACGCTTGTACGCATCTGAGTGAAAACCATTGCTGTAAGCTTGTGAAAGCTCAATATTCATTGTTACTGGTTCAAGTTGCATTTGAAGGTTATCAAGACGCTTAGACATAAGCGTTAGTTGAATTGTTTCCTCTGGCTGCAAACGAATAACAAGACGATTTGGCTCGATATTACCCACGTTATCTTCGTAGATATTGTGAGATACTTTTTTGTATTCAACCACAATTTCTGCACAGCGCTTAGCCATACGTTTACCCGTACGAAGGTAAAATGGAACACCCGCCCAGCGCCAGTTATCAATATGCGCGCGAATAGCTACAAACGTTTCTGTTTTACTAGAACCTTCATTTAGCTCTTCTAAGTAACCCGGTACAATTTTACCGTTTAAGTCACCTGGTACGTATTGACCACGAACAATATTTTCATCAACATCACCACCTACTAGTGGGCGAAGTGCTTCTAATACTTTTAATTTTTCGTTACGAATACTGTTAGCGTTAAGCTTATTAGGCGACTCCATTGCAACTAAACAAAGTAGTTGTAATAAATGGTTTTGAACCATGTCACGAAGTGCACCGGCTTTATCGTAAAAACCAGCACGGCTTTCAAGACCAACAGTTTCTGATAAGCTAATTTGGATGTTATCAATAGATTTAGCATCCCACATATTTTCAAACAATGAGTTTGAAAAACGTAGCGCCATCAAGTTTTGTACTGTTTCTTTACCTAAGTAATGGTCAATACGGAAAATTTGCTCTTCATTAAAAAATTCCGCAATTTTTCCATTAATTGCTTCAGCAGAATCACCGCAATAACCAATAGGCTTTTCAACAACAACGCGTGATGTAGGTGTAATTAAACCTTTAGTCGATAATATTTCACAACATGTGCCGTAAACAGCAGGTGGAAGCGATAAATAAAACACGCGAGACTTAGTGCTTTCGTGCTCATCTAAAATGCCTTTTAGCACATCCCAATTGTCATCTGCTTCTGTAACATTACTTACCACTGGCACTAGAAAAGTAGAAAACGCTTTCCAATCTTTAGCGTTAAACTCGCCTTTGCTTAAAAATTCTTGTAATGCTTTATGCGCTGTTTCTATGTATTCAGCACGTTTAGATTCTTCGCGCACTGTTGGTAGAATACGTGAGCCTTCAGGTAAGTTACCTTCTTGATATGCTCTGTACATTGCAGGTAGCAATTTGCGTAACGCAAGATCACCACCGCCCCCAAAAATTATAATATCAAAAGGATTAAGCATAGTTACTCTCTACGTTGTGATACCCAGTACATTTTATAAATGCGCGGGTATGCCTATTTATTGCTAGATTAGATGGCTTTTATAACTGTACTTAAATAAAAGCCTGCTGAATTGTTCTGTATCGATGATTTATTGTTATTTTTTATCATTGCGCTTATTAAATGAGCCTTAGGGGCCCTGTATCTCCTCTCACAAAAATACAGACCCTAAGCACTCCAGCGCTACCCGTTCAAAGGTACTCGGTTTACTTACTTGCGTAAGCGAATTTTTTATTGCGTACGGTTTTGCTTATAGTACGCCATTAAGCCGTTTGTCGAACTATCATGAGCGTGTTTAACGCTTTCATCAGTGAGTTCACTTTCAATTTTAGATGCTAAACCTTTACCAAGCTCTACACCCCATTGATCAAACGAACATATTTCTAAAATAATGCCTTGGCAAAATATCTTATGCTCATACAGTGCAATTAAACGACCCACTGTTTTAGCATCTACTGTATCTAATAGCATAGATGTTGTAGGGCGATTGCCTTGATGAATTTTATGATTTAATAGCTCATCAATTTCTGCTTGCGATTTACCCTTAGCGGTTAAATCAGCGGTAACTTGCTCTGCATCCACACCACTCATCATCGCTTCTGTTTGTGCAAAGAAGTTTGATAATAAAATATCGTGATGCTTATCAACATTCACTTGTGGTTTAACTGATGCAATAAAATCTGCAGGCACAATTACATTACCTTGGTGTAAACACTGATAAAACGCGTGCTGACCATTAATACCCGTCATGCCCCAAATAATTGGAACTGTTGTATAAGGTACTGTTTCGCCGGCAAAGTTAACGTGCTTACCGTTACTTTCCATTTCGCCTTGCTGTAAATAAGCAGGCAACATATGCAGTGCTTGGTCGTACGGTAATATAGCTTGAGCTGTGTAGCCCAAAAAGCTTGTGTTCCATACGCTAAGTAATGCCATAATTAATGGTATATTTTGTTCAAACGGCGCGGCCTTAAAGTGCTCATCTACTTCAAAGGCACCTTCTAAAATGGCTTCAAAGGCGTCATAGCCTAAATATAAAGCGATTGGTAAGCCTATCGCACTCCAAAGTGAAAAGCGACCGCCAACCCAATCCCACATAGTGAATACGTTTTCGTCGCTGATACCAAAGGCTGCCGTTTTTTCTAAATTTGTACTTACCGCAACAAAATGTTTAGCAATTGTGCTTTCATCTTTTGTTGTTTGTAAAAACCAATCAACTGCTGTTTTAGCGTTTGTCATGGTTTCTGAGGTAGTAAATGTTTTTGACGAAATAACAAATAATGTTGTTTCAGGGTCAATGGCTTTTAATATAGACGAAATTTGTACGCCGTCAGCATTAGATACGTAATGAACATTTAACGTATCATCAGCAAGTGCTTTTAACGCCTCGGTTGCCATTTGTGGACCAAGGTTAGAACCACCTACGCCTATGCTTACAACATCTTTTACCGCTTTACCGGTATAGCCTAGCCATTTACCGCTACGAACTTTTTCTACAAACACTTTAATTTTAGCTAATTCGTTGTCTACGGCTTGTGTTACGTTTTCGCCATCTACTATTAATGGAGTGTGAGCACGATTACGAAGTGCCGTATGTAGTACTGAGCGATTTTCAGTGATATTTATTTTTTCACCACTAAACATTTTATCGCGCCACGATGCAATATCGCATTCTTTAGCAAGCGACATTAAGTTAGCAAAAACATCGTTATCAATAAGTTGCTTAGAATAGTCGAATAATACGCCTGGTATTTGAGTCGAAAACTGAGAAAAGCGCGTGTCATCTTGTGCAAATAACGTTTTTAGATGTGTTTGTTTCATCTTAGCTGCACTTTGTTCTAGTGCTTGCCAACTTGCTAGTTGCGTTCGGTTAGACATGGATATACCCTCTAATTCTTTCAATCTATTGATTTAAAAATATTTTTTATAAAAGCGAAAATATTAACATTGCTTTTTTACACTAAATTAAAGCGCAAATAGTATAACTAAAAATGCAAAAAAAGTGCTGTTTTTATAATTTTAGATGCCGATGATAACGCAATTTTTAGCTTTTGACACCGGTATCATAAAAATTTTATAAATTAATTTACCCGCAGTTTTAAAGGTACCAGCTAACATTAAGCCCTAAAAATGAAATATTAATGAATTTTCACAAGTCCTGCCATAGTAAGTCCCGCTATATAAGTCCTGCCATAGTAAGTCCCGCTAATTACTTTTTATAATTATTCACTAATTACTATGGCTTGCTTATCTTTAGAACAAATAAACCTTAAAAACAAAAAATCGGCCCTAAAGCCGATTTTGTACTAATTACAAACGTTGTTTAATTACTAAGCGCTAAACCGCCATTTAGGTTATAAACGGTTTTATATCCTAGTTGCATTAAGTTAGTTGCAGCAATTTTTGAGCGGTTACCACTACGGCATAATAAAATATATTTATTATCTTTATTTAACTGCCCTTCAAATACCGCATTTGCCATTCTGCTAAGTGGTATATTTAATGTTTTTTCATCTAGCGTATTAAATAACTGAGCAACATTATTTGCTCCATGCTCATACGGCTCCCGAGTATCTATTAAATATGCATCGCTGGTGTTTAACATTACTTTAGCGTCATCAAAATTTAGTTGCTGTGTATCAACCTCAGGTAACGCATTTACATAACCACACAATTGCGTGTTATTTACTTTTTTTGAGGCATCGTACTGCTGCTTTTGCACTGCAAATTCATCAACTGAAATACTGCCGTTCACTAGCGCGTTGAGTAATGGCGTTTGGCTTTGTTGTACAGCCCAGTTCATAGCAAAACATTGTTGGTAATCGTGCCCTGAGCAAATAATGCTGGTGCTATTAAGTTGCTCGCTCATTGCTAAAATAGAGCGTGCCATTGCTTTTGCATCCCCACCTATAAGCGATGTATTGCCAAGCCCTGCAGGCAGTATTAAATCACCACAAAAACAGTAACGCGTTTCGCCATTACTGTTTTTTAATAAATAACTTACACTGTCTTTGCTGTGCCCAGGTGTAACTACTTTTTCAAGTACGTCGTTTGCCAAGTTAATACTTGCTGTATTTAGCGGCCAACCTAGCGAATCAACCTCACCTTTTATAACTCTTGAGTCAAGAACGCTGGTTAGTAAATTAGTCGCTGACTCTCGCTCTTGATGCAGATGAGTATTAAGCACCGCCGATATAGTTAAGTTTTGTGTATTAGCTATTTTTTCAAAGCGCGGAATAAGCTCAATAATAGGATCGATAATTACAGCGTGTTTATCATCGCTCACATAAAGCCAACTACATGCACCTTGGTGCCTAAATTGAGTAAGGCCCAGTGCGCATACTTCTTGTTGTGGTGTGGTGCTGTCAGATACGATTAAACAGTTTGCCTGTAGTATTGCTTTAAGAGCGCAAATACGCACACAAGCATCATCAATATCGTGTTGTGTTGCAGCAGGTCCAAACGATAGCCTAATCGCGTTTTCGCTTTGCCACTTACTTGCACCCATTGCATCTAAAACAAAACTTGTTGATGCGCCTGTACTACAAGCCGAGCCTCCACTTACACGAATGCCCGCAGCGTCAAATAAATCAATCACTTCTTTGCTCGTTAAATCGTTAACAGCAAAGTTAAGTGTGGTAGGCACGCTATAAGCAAAATCATGATTGAATGTAATATCGCCAAAGGTGTCTTTTATCGCGCTTTGTAACTGGCTTCGATAAGAGTTAAGTATGCTAATTGGTTTAAATGTATCGTCTGATTTATCAAGCAACATACTAAATAGCTTATTTAACCCTGCAATACCGGGTAGATTTTCGGTGCCTGAGCGCATTCCACTTTCTTGACCGCCACCCGCTATAAAAGGTGTGTACGCACTGCCACTACGAATATATAAAAAACCAATACCTTTAGGTGCATAAAGCTTATGCCCCGAAAAAGGTGCGTAGTCTATTGTTGTATCACTCAGCGCGAGCGCTTGTTTACCGAGCGCCTGCACGCAATCCACCATCCACGATACATTTTTATTACGGCTACGAATTACCTGCTCAATAGCGGGTAAATCTTGATATACACCGGTTTCGTTATTAACGGCCATGGTGCAAATCATCAAAGCGTTATCGATATGTTTAGCTATAAAATCTAAATCTAAAATACCGTTACTATCAACCGGAATAGCAAGCACCTCAGCATTAACGTCAAGTACGCTATTCCAGTGTTTAAGTGTATTTGGCACCGCTTTATGCTCAGTTGCACCATATAACAATACAGGGTTTTTAATCGGGTGTTTTTTAGCATCAATTAGCGTAGAAACCACCGCAGTTTGAATGCCTTCTGTGGCGCCAGAGGTAAATAAAATATCGCCATTACTTGCGCCAATAACCGTGTGTGCTTTTTGACGTGTTTGTTCTAATAAATGCTTGGCTTGTATACCTGTAATGTGCGGACTTGAAGGATTACCAAAACATATTTGCATGGTATGAGAAACAACATCAGCAATACAAGGCAACACAGGGGTCGTTGCGTTTGCATCAAGGTAAACTTGTTTTACTGGCTCATCGTGCAATAAAAACTCAGACATTAAAAAACGCACCTTATTACTAAAAAATATATCTTATTACCAATAGTACATAAATTTACAGGTAATGAGTAATAATCAATTAGCACTAGAGGTGCGTTTACTATTCTTTTTTAGACTAAAAGTCTGTTTACTTAATTATTCACTGGCCTCTTTACTTATCTCTTCATGCGTTGACGACCAAGCTGTTATTAGCGCTTTTACTAATGAAGCCAACGGGATGGCAAAAAATACGCCCCAAAATCCCCACAAGCCACCAAAAAATAATACCGCGACAATTATAAATACCGGATTTAAATCAACCGCCTCAGAAAACAGCAGTGGCACAAGCACGTTGCCATCAAGCGCCTGAATAATTCCGTAAATAATTAAAATGGTCCAAAACTGTGTTTCTAATCCAAACTGAAACAGCGCAACTGCCGCTACCGGAATAGTGACGAGTGCCGCGCCAATAAATGGAATTAATACCGACAAGCCAACAAGCACACCAAGTAATGCGGCGTAGCGTAAATCTAAAACAGTAAATGCAATAAAAGACACACCACCAACAATTAAAATTTCAAACACTTTACCGCGAATGTAATTCATAATTTGTTGATTCATTTCGTGCCACACTTGCAAAATTAAGCGTCGTTGCTGCGGGATCAGTTTAGCAATACTCCCCGTTAGCTCCAGCTTATCTTTAAGCATAAAAAACACCAGTAACGGCACAAGTACTAAATATATAAGCCATGCAACAACATCTTTTAATGACGTAAGTGAAAACGACAATACAGTTTGACCAAACTCAATGATTTTAGCTTCTACCGTTGCAACAATAGCTTGTACTTGATCTATGTTAATTAAACTTGGGTATTGTTCAGGTAAAGCCATTAAATAAGACTTCCCTTGCTCTAACATATGCGGGGTTTCTTGCACTAAGTTACTGGTTTGCTTCCAAAGTACGGGGCCAATAACCAAAATAAGGGTGAGCATAATGCTAATAAATATCAACATTACAATAATCGTTGCAGTAAAACGTTTTAAGCCAACGCGCTCTAAATGAATAACCGGCCAATCAAGTAAATAAGCAATAACCAATGCTACAAGCACAGGAACAATTAACGAGCCAAAAAAGTAAAGTAAGGCCACAGAGGCCAATAATAAAAATAATAAGGTAGACGAATGAGGATCCGAGAACTTCCTTTCGTACCATGTTTTTACGTATTCAAACATGTAATGGCTCCACTAATAACAACCCACGTTGTTTATCAAAATTGTAACTATAAGCATTTTTTTGCAAAAAACGTTCAATATCGTTCGCACTTTCACCTTTATTAAGACTAAAGGTGATGCGATGTTTTGATGACTGTGCACTTCGTAGCGCAAGTTTAAACTGCACAAATTGCTGAGGACACTCAAACTCTTTTAAATCGCGCTCCACCATAACTACTTTATCCGTATAGTAAATGAATAATAAGTCGCATATTGTCGGTCTACGTATTTATAAAACGTGAACCGTTGTAACTTTTTCTTAAAACAACACCTGCAATAGTTTATCCTTATAGCATAACTAGCAGTAAGGATAAGTTAATGCCTGGAACGCATAATAAAGCGCAACTACCCAGTAATCCAACACTCAAAGAGATTAATTGGTTTAAAAAGCAAATTAATTGGGGCGAACTTCCTCCTTTTTATCACCTTGTTGCCTCATCAATAAGCGAATCAGAAGGAATTTTAGATCATGGATTCGACAATGCAGTTAAACAACTTATAGATAAACGCAATTGGAACTTAGATTTATTAGAAGGCCATGAAGACAGCTTTGGTGTAATACATACTAAACATAAGCCACGTATAGCGCTGCACCAAGTATTTACCGACAGAGGCTTTGAGTTATGGGCACAGCCTTATGCTAAAGATGTTATTGTTGACCAATACGTAAAAGATAATCGCTTTATGGAATTTAGAGTGTGGGATCCGCATTCAATGAAAAATCTAATCAGAATAAATCAATTACATAAGTTTATTGGCTTTTATTTTGAACGAGGCGACAAAGCAGATAAAGCCATTATTTTACATGCACATAAAGTAGTACATAAAATTATTACTTTTTTGCAGCGAGAATTGAACGTTGTAAAGCTTGATGGAGTCACAATAAAAGAACTATACCAATTGTGCGAAAAAGACAGCCGTGCAAGCAGTGACGAAATAGACATAGCCAAAATTGCAATTGGCGAACCAATTAACAAGGAATAAAATGCAGCTAAAATCAGCATTTATCACTTTATGCAGTGCCGCGCTTACGTTCAGCTTATTAGTAAGCGAACCTTTAAAAGCGCAAACTAACTTTACTCTTCCTGATTTAGGAACATCTGCATTACAAGCGCTGCCACTTGAAAAAGAAAAAGCTATTGGCGAAGTAATGATGATGCAAATACGCGGTTCATCGCCCGTTATAAACGACCCTGTATTGGATGAATACCTGACCACTATTGGCCGTAAATTGGTGGCTAATGCTAACGATGTGCGCTTTCCGTTTTCGTTTTTTTGGATAAACAACTCAGAAATAAACGCCTTCGCCTTTTACGGCGGGCATGTAGGTGTGCACACAGGGTTAATAGCACAAGCCGATAACGAGAGCCAGTTTGCCTCTGTACTTGGCCACGAAATTGCTCACGTAACACAGCGCCACTTAGCACGTAGAATTCAACAACAACAGGATAACAGCGCGCTGACCATTGCCGGTATGATTGCCGGTATACTGGCAACAGTTGTTGCACCCGACGCCGGCATTGCCATTATATCAGCGAGCCAAACGCAGTCTGCTTTTAGTCAGTTAACGCATAGCCGCTCAGCCGAGCAAGAAGCCGACCGTATAGGTATGCAAACTCTTAATAATGCGGGTTTTGATGCACGTGCATCGAGCGAATTTTTAACTAAACTTGCAGCGCAAATTCGCTATAAATACAAGCCACCTGCGTTTTTGCTTACTCACCCATTACCAGAGAGCCGCGTATCAGACGTACGCTTGCGGGCAGAGCAGTATCCTCAACGCCATATAAACGCGAGCCTTGAGTTTAGTTTAGCAAAAAGTCGCGTACTGGCACGTTATTACAACAAACCAGAAAAAGCGGAAGACCTATTTAGAAAGCTCCTTCGCGAAAACACCTACAACAATACAGCATTAAAATACGGTTTAGCTATTAGTTTGCTTGATCAAAAAAAGCTTGATGAAGCAGCGCCAATGTTAGATGAGCTTTTAAAAAACGATCCTAAAAACCTATTCTATATAGACACTCATACCGATTTACTCATCGCACAAAAAAAGGCAGATGAAGCCGTTAAATTTTTAGCGGATTTAAATCAGTATCGCCCTAATAATCAGGTAATTACACTTAACTATGCCAACTCAGCACTTGAAGCTGAGCAATATGAACTTGCCGAAAACATTTTAAAGAGTTTTTTGCTTGAAAAGCCAGATCACAACTTAGGTAAACAACTCCTTGCTGACGCGTATAAAAAACAAGATAAATTAGCCTCTTACCACGAAGCTAACGCTGATGTATTAGCGCAATATGGTGCTTACTTAAAAGCCGCTGATGAAATCCAAAAAGCGCTTAATTTCGTAGAATCAACAGAACTTGTAAAACAACAGCGTTTAAAAGCACTGCTTACTCAGTATCGACTTTTACAAAAAGAGCTAGCGAGGCTTTAAGTCTGCAAGCGCTTACCCTAAAATAGACGCAATTCACACTTTGGAATCATTTTATGTCTGTTACTATTTACCACAACCCTCGCTGCTCTAAATCGCGCGAAACGCTGGCGCTACTGCAAAGTAAAGCGGTAGAGCCAAATATTGTAGAGTATTTAAAAACGCCTCTTACTCACGAGCAAATTTCAATGCTTGTAAGTCAGCTTGGTTTTTCATCAGTACGCGAACTAATGCGCACTAAAGAAGATGCTTACAAAGAACTTAATTTGAAAGATGAAAGCAGTGAGTCAGCATTAATAGACGCCATGGTACAAAATCCAAAGCTAATTGAACGCCCTATTGTTGTTAATAACAATAAAGCAGCTATTGGTCGTCCGCCTGAAAACGTACTAAGCGTTTTATAATGAGCGAAACCATTGTGGTACTTTACCACTCAAGCCATGGCTCAGTTGAAGCAATGGCTCACGAAATAGCAGAATCAATTGAGCAACAAGGCGCAACTGCCCTGCTGCGTACTTTTGTAGCTAAAAATCCGCACGACATTGTAATAACCAAAGATGATTTAATAAATTGTGATGGTTTAGCATTTGGTACGCCAACGCGATTTGGCATGATGGCCTCTCAAGCTAAAAGCTTTTGGGAAACTACCAGCGACTTATGGTTAAAAGGTCAGCTAATAGATAAGCCAGCGTGTGTGTTTTCGTCATCAAGCAGTATGCATGGTGGTAATGAAGCAACCTTACTTAACTTATCTCTGCCACTATTACACCACGGTATGATGCTACTGGGCGTGCCGTACGATGTACCCGAACTACTTGCAACACAAACAGGTGGAACACCATACGGTGCAACACACGTTGCTGGCAGCGCTAATAGTGCACAGCTAAGCAAAGACGAAATTAAAATATGCCAAAGCGTTGGTAAACGCCTTACTCACATTGCGAGAAAACTTAAATGAATACCGCTGACAACCCAGCTAAAAAGCCGATTACAGTAAAGTTTCAGCGTGCCGCACTATTTGGCTATGTAGGTTTACTTGTTCTTATTCCACTGTGGATGTATTTTGTGCCACCTCTAAATGGTAATGCGAGTTTAGTGTCTTTATTTTTGCCTATTATTCCGTTACTACTGCCGTTAAGAGGCATAATTAAAGACAGTACATACACTTATGCGTGGGCTAACTTTGTTGTAATGCTGTATTTTATTCACGGGCTTACCATGCTGTGGGCAGCGCCAGATGAGTTAATTTGGGTATTGCTAGAGCTTGTGTTTGCCTCTTCAATGTTTATTGGCTGTACGTATTATGCAAGGCATCGCGGACAAGAGCAGGGGTTAAAAATCCGTAAGCTTAAAGAAGAACTAGCTGAAGAAAAAGCAGCAAATGAGCACGGTAAATAAGGCTTAACCATAAACGGTTATAAATACAAAAAACGCGCTTAAATTGCTTTAAGCGCGTTTTTTATTAGCTGTTTAAAAGTGACTAAACTAAATCACTTAAGGCAGCTAGCACCACAATGCTCGCTAACCCTATTTGAGCCACTAAGCTAATAAACGAAAAGCCCCTAAGCACAAATAAACCCCAAGGGTGTTTAATATGCGGATATAACGCGCAACGTTTTAAAGTGGTTGCAAAGAAAAAACAAATCACCGCCGCCATAGTTAAACCCAGCGTCAGCTCACTTTTAATAGAGAGTGTTTCATCAAAAAAGAAGAACAACTGTAAAGGCAGCAGTATAGTGACGATAGCGTGCAGCACATGTACTTTTTTAATGCGATCAAACTGCCCTTCTGGCGAAAGCTCTTTAATACCAAAGTCACGTTCTAAGCATTTAACTAAGTTATTGGCTTTTATACTTACCGCTAAACGGTAACAGCTTAAACCTTCTTTATTGCGCGCTCTAAAGTCGTATCCGGCTTTAATTAGCAGTACCATAAGTGATTCATTTTTAGCAAATACAGCATAATGAAGTGCTGTATTACCTAAATTATCAACCGCTTTTTTGTCTTGCTTTGCAAGTAGCGTTTCAACCACATTTACAAAGCCTTTTTCGGCGGCCCACATAAAAGCTGTTTTATTGTTTTCATCAGCAAGAACACCTGTAGCGCCTTGCTCAATAAAGCGCATTGCCATTGTTTGCTTGGCTGTTTTTTTACGCAGGTGCGTTAATAATGCTTTTTCTAGCAGTACAACAGAGTCAACATCAGGAGAAACCTGTGTAAGCAACGTAAAATAATCTTTACCCGCTGCTACTTTTTCGCTGGCAAGTTCAGAAAGAGTATCTAAATCAGCAATAGACTCTGGAATAAACGCACTTAAACGCTCTCTAAAATCAACTTCTTTCCAAAGCGCTAATGTATCCTTTGCCGAAAGCTTACTGTTATTATTTAGCGCATGCTCAATTAACGTGAAATAGCGCTTACTAAAAAACAAATCAACTAAAGACAGTGGCGTATCTATGGTGTTTTGCGCAGCCACACTTGCGTATTTTTCAAGGCGTTGGCATAGCATAAGCACTAAGCTTTCAGGGGTGTATTCATTATCGTAGTAATGGCTTTTAACCGCACTAATATACGCTTGTGCGTCTTCGTCATATTCAGAGATATGTTGAAAGTAACATTCTTCAAATGGTTCTAGCGGGGTTAGCCATGCCAAATAATAAATAGGCGGTAACACGGTGGTGCATACACCATCGTCTTCATTTGTAGAACGACAAGCAGGCCAAGCTTCCAAAGCATCTAAAATAAAGGCACCGTTTTGTTCTACCAGTCCTTTAATAAGTAATGGGTATTCCTTTGGCCAAATCAGTACATTTTCCATTAAAACAACACAACTCCAGTGTGGCTTGGGGGTGGTAAGTTATATCAGTTTTTAGCTGACACCACGCTTAATCAAAGTGTCGATATTCTAGCACACCTTTGTTTTGCTGCTAGCGCAAAATTACGCAATAACAACAATCCTTTACTTACAAATATAAAAACGGCCAAGTACATAAGTAATTGGCCGTTTTTGAGGTTGGAGTTGGGCTTAATCAGAGCCAGACAAATAGTCTATTTACTTTTTAACTCGCTAATAACTTGATCTAAACCCACTTCAGAAATACGTTGAATAATCTCTTTTTGCTTAGCACTTAATAGTGAAATGCCTTCGGCAACAATATCGTATACTTTCCACTCATCATTTTTACCTAAACGAAGCTTAAAACTTAAGTCAATTGTAGGCGCATTTGGCTCAATAATTTGTGTATTAACTGTTGCGTACTCAGAGTCACTTTTTGCGTTATTACGCTCAAATACTACTTTTTGACCTGTGTACTTCATTAGTGCACCAGCGTATGTGCCTGTTAAGTAATGCTCTACTGCATCTATAAATTGAACAGCCTGTTCGCGCTCAATGCCTTTAATGTGCTTACCTAATAATTTAAACGACACAAACTTAACATCAATATGTGGCATTAAACGTTTTTCAACAATGGCAGCCATCGCTTCTTTGCTTGCTGTGCCTTTTGAATTTACTTGGCCAATGTCTGCAAATAGCTTATCGGCTACTGATTCAAGTAACTGATCTGGCGATTGCTGAGTTTGTGCAAATAACGAACTACTAAAAAAAGCAGTGGCTAAAACGAATAGTTTAAAGAGTTTCATAATTGTATATGTCTGTGTGATTAAGATGGCTGTAATTTACGCGAACTATACGCAATAAAAAAGGCACAAATAAGCAACTTATTAATGCCCAAATCGCACCAATAAAATAACTAAAATAAATTCAAGCAGTTAGAAAACTCCATTAACAGGCCATATACAACCGGCATTTTGTCCTCATTGTAATTGTTAATAGGTCGCCCTTATCATTTAGTTATCACTTGAATCAAACAGACATTTGGCACCTATGAAAACGTCACTTAAAACACTTATTATCTCTTTTGTATTAGTAGTTTCACTTTTTGGCAAATTTGCTTTTGCTCAATCGAACCACGGTTATGCCGTTGATTTTCTCAAAGGCGAAGGTAACGTAAACGGCGTTAAGCTTGCGTATCAGTATCATGCACCTAGCATGCAAAATATAATTGGTGATGCACGCTTTTACTTTGAAACCAGCGTAAATATGTGGGAATACCGCCACGGCGATGAAACACAATCAAACCTAGTACTTGCTATGTCACCTGTGCTGCAATTTCCTGCCTTTAGTTTTAACAACACCCCATTTTATGTAGAAGCAGGGATTGGTGTATCACTGATTGATGAAACGCAGTTTGCCGGTAAAAACATAAGTACTCACTACCAGTTTGAAGACCGCATAGGCCTTGTTGCCGACTTTGGTCATACTAACGTTGCCCTTAGAGTTATTCACTATTCAAACGCAGGCTTTAAAGAGCCAAACCCAGGGCTTAACTTTTTAACGCTTTCGGTAGCTAGACGTTTTTAAGGTTATTGATTGTGTTTAAGGTTATTGATTGTTTTTAAAGTTATTGATTATGTTTTGAGTAATTTAATTGCTGTTATAGCGTAAAACGGTCACACTTAAACGTACTAAATATTAAGTGATACTGCGATGCAAACTTGGCATATTGTAATTATTGTCGCCGTTGTTTTTACTATTGTCATTGGTAATATTGCGCTGATTAAACTCTCTGCAAAAACGGAGTTTAAAAAGCCCAACGCCAATATTAAAAATACAACAGACACAAAAAAGCCCTGATTAATCAGGGCTTTTTTAATAATACCAATTCGCTTAATTATATTTTCGTTAATTTAGCCTACTAACCAATGCGCCATTAGCGCAATAACAGGTAAAGTAATTAGCGTTCGCAAAATAAATATAATAAACAACTCTAAAATATTTACCGGTATTTTACTGCCAAGTAAAAGTGCGCCCACCTCAGACATATAAATAAGCTGAGTTACACTCATTGCGGCAATAATAAAGCGCGTTACATCACTTTCAATTGTTCCTGCTGCTAATATTGACGGAATAAACATATCAGCAAAACCAACCATAATAGTTTGCGACGCTGCTGCCGCTTCGGGTACTTGTAATAACTCTAAAAATGGCACAAACGGCATACCTAAATACTGAAATATAGGCGTATGCTCAGCAATGATCAGTGCAAATGTACCTACCGCCATAACTACAGGCAATACACCAAACACCATATCAAGCGCGTTATGTAAGCCCTCTTTTATAGTACCTTTAACACCCGTTGAGTTATCTGCTTTAGCTAATGCAACATCTAACGAATGACCAAATAAGGTTTTATGACCCGGAATTGTTTCAGCGTCTCTATCTGGCTCAGTGCCATCAATCAGTAAGTCTTTTTTAAAGCGCAGTGGAGGTAATCGCGGCACAATAATAGCGGCAACAATACCGGCTAAACATACCGTTGCGTAAAACGGTGCAAATAGGTATTCAAGTTTAACTTGCCCAAGCACCACTAAACTAAACGTAATTGAAACCGCTGAAAACGTAGTACCAATAATAGCCGCTTCGCGTTGTGTATAGTGCTTTTGATCGTACTGCCTTGCAGTCATCAAAATACCCACACTACCATCACCTAACCACGATGCAGTACAGTCAACCGCGCTTCTACCAGGTACACCAAATACAGGGCGCATTACTTTAGTCATTAACGTACCAGCAAGCTCTAGTAGACCAAAGTTAATTAATAGCGGCAGTAATAAGCCCGCTAAAATAAATACCGAAAACAACACCGGCAATAAGTCATTTAATACCAGCGCGCCAGTATTGGCCGAGGTAATCATCTCGCTGCCTAGGCTTAAGTACGTCATTAAACCAAACGCCATACCAAATAAGCGCACCACCAGCCATGTCCAGCTCACATCAAATAAATGCTTTAACAAAGATGAGTTACATATAGCGGCGGGTTTAAACACTTTAGTAATTACAGAAATAACCCCTGTAATACAAATAATGAGAGTAATAATTGCTTGAGCAGAGCCAAGCATCATTGCTTGAACCGCTTTTGCCATAACGGCAATAGGAATGGTCATCCCTTGCGAGGTACTAATGGGTGTCATAAATAAAAACACACCAATTAACGAAGGAACCAAAAAAGTAAACCAAGTGCGCCACGTGTAGTGTGAACGATGAGGTAGCTGAGACATATTTATTAACCTATAAAAACCACAAAAAGAGCATAGCGCTCTTTTTGTGGTAAAACTTATTATTATTTAAATTTTAATGCCGCGCTGAATGAGTGCTGCTTCTAATGCTTGTTGTAAACCATTCATAGTACCTGGCTCAAGCGTTTCGCCTTTGTCATCCATCCACGTTAAGCTAGTACCGCCTTCTTTAGTTTTACTTACTAAAATTTGGTATTGGCCTTCATCAATAGGTAGTTGAGCTACGTCATCACCCCAAATTGAATCCCAAACACTTGTTTCTGGTTTAGTGTAATCAGCAGTAATTAAGCCCGTATCTGGGTTAATTTCAACAATAGTGAACGACAAGCGCTCTAAAAATCCAGAGAAACGGTCAAAAACAGCTTCGTAAGATTGCTCAGTTACAAGTGCTGCATTACCTTTGTTATCAAAGCCCATTTCAAGAGAAATAATACCTTGGCGTTTACGCATATCAACTTCAAGTTGACGGTAACGGTAATCAAACTCGCTCACTACTTGGTTAAGCGCACGTACTTCTAACTGCTGTTTTAACAAATCAGTTAGCGTATGGTCGCCTTTAAAATCAATCAGCTCTACACGTAAAGACGCAGTACGCTGATGTGACTTTTCTTCAATAGTGAATCTAAATTTTTCTAAGTCATCGTTAACTTCATCGCCCCACCACCAAAAACTTTCTTCCGTTTTGATAATTGAGTACCAATCAGTTTCAATAGTACCTAGTAGCTTGTCTTCTTTAGTGGTTGCTGCATTGTTATCAGCGAGGACTGATTGAATCGTGTCCCAAAGAAATTCATCTAAATCAGCAATGCCATCGTTTTTATCAAAATAAATACGCGCTTGTTTATCTGTCTCTTCTACCCAACTGCCTTTAGCAATTGTTAATACTTGTGCCGGTGGGCGGTAATTTGTAGCTTCAGGATTGTTGTCGTATTGACCTACATCCATTTTATAAACTGGGTCTTGAGCTGGTTGAGATAACGACGTTGGTGCTTTTACAGGCTCATGCGTACGATAGTTACGCTCATTATGTGCTTGATTAGTAAATACACTACATCCTGATAAACTTACCAATACACTTACTGCAAGTGCTTTTGGGATCCAATACTGCACAGATATTTCTCCTTAGCATACCCTTTAATTGTTTTAACAAATATATGAGTGGGTAATGCCGATTTGGTTCAGTGTAAAATCAATATTAACTTTACATTTATTATTTGGCTGCCTAAATGCAATAAAGTTCAGCACTTCAACTTAGCAATAAAACTAAGCGCAAATAAGCAAATTTTAGCTATGGTACTTTCCCGTGCCAGTAAAAACAAGAAACACCGTACTTTAAAAGCGCTTAATTAGCGTGTGCTGTAGTTTAGAGCCCTTTTTGTGTTAAACTTCGCCGCCGTGCAACTTCTCGTGTGTATTTTTGGTGTTGCCAACTCGGTTGATATAATCCAAGTAACAAGGTATTTGAACTCATGACTGCATTTTCAAATCATCAAATTGTTTTAACAGCGATTGGCGAAGACAGACCCAGTATTGTAAGTGAACTAACCCAACTCGTTAGCGATTGCCACTGCAACATTATTGACAGCCGTATTGCTATTTTAGGCTGCGAATTTACCTTCATAATGCTACTAAGCGGCGACATGTCTGCAATAAGCCGCATTGAGCACGTACTGCCAACCAAAGCCATGGAACTTGGCCTACTTACCATGATGAAGCGCACAGCGAGTCATACTCCTAGCGAATTTTGTGCAGGTTACACACTAGAATACACTGGCATAGACACCCCAGGCACATTGAGCAAAGTAACGCGCTTTTTTGCCGACAATAATATTAGTATTTGCTCACTTAAGTCAGACACTTATTCTCAAGAAGACAACATTAAAATGCGTTGTGAACTTGAATTCAACATACCTGTTGATGTAGATATAGATCAATTTAAAATTAGTTTTGAGAGCCTTTCTCATACGCTAAACGTAGATTATATTTTTAAACGAATTCGTTAAGGATGCTAAACATGAACACAATTAGTCCATTACAAGCAGGCGATACTGCACCCGCTTTTAGCCTACAAAACCAAAACGACGAAACAGTAACATTAAGTGAGCTGTTAAAAGAGCAACAAGTGCTTGTGTACTTTTACCCTAAAGCGTCAACGCCGGGCTGTACTGTACAAGCCGAAAACCTACGCGATGAGCAAGCACAGCTTGCTAAATTTAACACCCGCGTTGTAGGTATTAGCCCAGATCCAATTAAGCGTCTTAAAAACTTTGAAACTAAAAAAGAGCTTAATTTTGACCTATTAGCCGATGAAGACCACGCCATTGCTGAAGCATTTGGTGTATGGGGCTACAAAAAATTTATGGGTAAAGAGTACGATGGTATTCACCGCTTGACGTTTTTAGTAGGCCAAGACGGTAAAATTAAACACCTATTTGATAAGTTTAAAACCAAAGATCACCATCAAGTGGTGTTGGACTATCTTGCAGCAGAATAAGTTTGCAGCAGAATAAGCTAGCGGCTGAGTAAGTTAGCTACCAGCTATTAGACAAATACAGAAAAGCGTTGCTCAAGGGCAACGCTTTTTTTATGCCTATACATTTTCGCTATGTAAAAATTATACCAATCTGCTTATATATAGGGTCTATTTAACGTTAAGAAAATTACGCTAGAACTAGGCAAAAATTTTTGTATCTAGTTGTTCTCGGCAATTGCTCCCTGCATTGCTCTACCTCCTGCATCCATGCAGTCGTAAATAAAAAATTTTAACGACGTTATAGTGCAATTTAATTCGTTAAATTGCTCAAAGATTTATGCAGGTTGGTATTAGTATAGTAATCGAGTAAATAATTTGTTAAAACTGCTAAAGCACTTATTATTAGCCCCTTACCAATTGGATATTTAAATCTTGAATAAAAGCCTAAAATTTAAACTTTATTTAACTGCCTTAATCATCTGTATTATCGGTTTTAATTTTTCAGAGCCAAGTATGCAATTTTACTCAAACCCGTTTTATATCGGTAGTTTCGTTTTTACTATTGCGCTTATAATCTCTGTAATTAATTACGCCTGCCCTGCCTGCAAGAAAAACCAAGTAATGCGCTCTATTTCTAGTTATAAGCTTCCCACTAACGATTGTTATAATTGCGGGAAAGAAATTGATGAGAAAAGTAATTAAGTAGACGGAGTTATTACTGGAGAGTCTAGTACGTGGGGTTATTCACAAAGTCACTTGGTATATATTAAGTTGTTGTAGTGTATTATCAACCGATACAAAGTTTGGAATTGTACTAACTAAACTCGCACCTAATTTTAAAGCAATTTTAATACTAGCTTCATTTTGTTCTAAGCATCTAAACTCAATGACTTTAGCGCCTGTGTTTTTAAGTATGCTTGGCAATCTTGCGATTACTTGACTGATAATACCGTTGCCTTGTGCATCACTACTTAACCAGTAACCAAGTTCCGCTATATTCAAATCAGGACAAATAGACTTAACTGCAAAAACACCACTCAGATTATCTTTATAATAAATTTTAAACCACCGCGAGCCATTTAGCCCGCTGTTTACTCTGTCGAGTATGTACTTTTTAGCTGATTCAATATTGTTTACCCCTTCTACCCAAGGCAAAAATGCACCTAAACTTGCCCGACTTAAATTAACAGTCTTCAAAATATCCGCAGCATCGCTTTCCACTAAAGGAGCTAATTTAATGTGTTCTGCAATTTGAATATGCAAGTGTTCTTCCTTGTGAGTATTGATTTTATAGTTGTAAGTTTAAAGCTAAAGATCACTATTAAGTAGCCCCAAACTTATTTAAGGACTGAATAGCCTTTGAGCTAGTAAAAAGATACAGAAAAGTACTACTCTAGGGCAACGTTTTTTTACGTTATTTACTCAAACTTTGATTAAGTAAGAGCATGAACGAGGGATAACTAGGCGATCCATAATTTTGATGTATGGAGTCAAGATTTGACCCTAGGGCAGTCTTGTTACAGCGCAGTGTGTAAACACAGCCAGAAACTGGACTGACATTGGTACTAAACGATGACTGAGGCGAAAGCCAAGGGCCTTAATTAAACTGCCTAAATTCATATGGCGTTCTTTATTCAAACCAAGGTGCATATTCACACCAATCGACGTCATTACTGGGGGCGTAGTCATATTTAAATTGAGTTTGAATAATAAGAACACTTGGTTTTTGAATAAAAAGTTCAAGAAAACACTGCTGCCTGCTTGACCTGAACTTTCTAATGGGTGAGCCCTTTTGCTTTTTAGTTACGAACTTTAAAACTCAAATAATATACCCAATTGAGTTGTTTCATTTCGGCCAAACTCAACTTCAGTACTCGCATACGAAAGTGAAAGTAAAACCAGATCACCCAACGGTACTTCAAATCTTACTTTATAAGTAAAGTCAGTTCCTGTGAATTCTTCCTTTGCCTCAGGGCCTGGGTTTAAAAAAAAGCCTTCTCTCGTGTCTAATTCCCAGCGCGATAACCCCACCATTGGCACAACCCTAAAGTGCGTTGCTAAATCAAATGAATATCCTATCATTGCCTTAAATTCATACGTTTCATAGCTATCTAGAGTACCAAATAATCCATCACTTGATGTATAGGCTAAGTTAGCTTCTGTGACTACATTATTTCCAAATTTATAACCGAGTACATAACCAAGTGAGAATCCGCCAGTATCAAAATCTTCGCTTAAAATTGCAAAATCTTTATCTACTTTTATTTTTCCCGTACCAAGCTCAACGCCCATTCTTATTTGAGCCTCATTGGCATGTGTAGTAAAACTACTCATTAACAATGTGAATGCACTAAGTGAGATTGTTTTTTTCATTTTATTATCCAATATTGAGTTGACCTTAAAAAGGCACTTTGTTGCTTCAAGGGTGTGTTCAATATATGATATTAAGTGTGCCTAAATTAATCCACGGACATAACCGGACATTTTAAGTATTACGTTAGGAAACCTTTCGTCAAAATTGAAATCCCTCCTAAGCCGTAAATATTTAATACCGAATTACAAGAGTGAAAATTGAACAACTCAAAAACTGCCCTTCTAAATCGAGGGCAATTACAGCAATATATAATAGAGCAATCGATAAAACATTTATGGCTTGCCAATCAAATAGGTGTAAGCGAAAAAACCCTTACTCGATGGCTTAATGGCTCAGTTACAAGAATACGTCTGAGTAATTTAAATAAGCTTGCGAGTGCTTTAAATTGTGAAAAAGGAAGCTTGATTGCCCGTTCAGAAGTGGATATTTACCCGAGTGAAGAGAACCGAGATATTTTAGTAAATGAATTGCATAACGATGGGCTTTTGTATGAACTAATGATGAGCAGTAAGATTAAGCTCGCTATTTCTTTAATTAAATCAACATTTCACTCCGCATTACCAAGCGCTATTGTGGCCAACTTCTATATTAAACTTGGTTATGCCGCGCTTATTCATCGTCAATATGAAAAAGCACTACAATATTTTGATAAAGGCCTTAATAAAGCAATTAAAGTGAATGATCTTCCGTTAGTGTTTTCTGCTAATTTAGGCACTGCAATTACTTTACTATTTTCTTGTGAGTTTAAAAGATCACACCATTACTTAGTAATATGTAATGCCACATTACAACACGCGAACCAAGAGAAGGCTCACTATTACAGCACAAATGCACTTTTCTATTTATATTCTGGTGATATAAACGCTGCAATCCAATCAGCTAATTTATGCTTAAACGAATGTGATATAACAACCGATTCAATAGAAAAGAATCTATTTAAGAGTACCGCTTTACAGCTGCTCGGCGCGTGTTATTTGTTACAAGGCGATATTGAATTAGCGTATATATTTTGCGCTGAATCACTAAACGTAGCCAATCTATCTGGGTATAATCGCTGTGTTGCGGTATCAAAAGGATACTTAGCCGCTATTCATTGCACAAATGCAAACTATGTACTTGCAGAGCAACTTATAGCGCAGAGCATTGCCTTAGTTAGTGACGAAGATATTGCACTACCGAGCTTGTTGTGTATCTCATTATTTATTTACCGAAAAACTGGGAACAGTTCAAAGTTCGCGGTTTCTTTAAACGCACTAAACAAAATTTGTAACACGGCTACAGTCCCTAACACCTTTGCTGTATATCAGCTTTATTTAATAAATATAGAGCAAAGTGAGATGCTCGAGGCATCTGAAAAATTAACACATATTGAAAACACACTAACCCAGCTCTCACTTCCGCTTTGGCAGCCATGGTTAACTAAGCTAAGCTAGTATTCCCTCTTTATCGAGAGTTAGTTAAAATTATTTTATCAAATCGTAAAAAATCCAAAGGGGTCACCCATTAGAAAGTTCCGGTCAAACAAAACCAAAGGGGGTCAAGCCCTGACGAACCCCCACAATTTGATGATATAAATCAATAAGTTAGTTTAAAAAACGGTTGAAGTGCACAGCCAATTTTGATCTTATATGTTTTTTCCGACCAAAGAAATTACAAAGTAAATCGACTATGCACTTATAACCATAAGGGTCAAATCTTGACTTCATACATCATAATTAATTAGCTGTTTATATTCGCCGAAACTCAAATACGTTACTGTATCGGATGGCGCTTCGCTTATCCGACCTACGTTTTCAAATATATAATACGGGTTATTGGGGGCGTGGGTATTGCAGGTTTGTTGGGTTTCGCTACGCTCGACCCAACCTTGTATCTCTTCTTGATGAGTGTTTAGCTAGCACTTGTCACATCGGGAAGACAGTGAGCTCGTACCCAACCAGAGTGTGAAAATGCTGTGACGTAGATTGAGCCCTGACTTCCTAACCTCAATTAAACTGAATGGTATCCTAGCGCCCCAACTAAGGGTGACGCTGCATGTACAAGGGGAGTAGATAGAGATGAAAGCTTTTATTGGCATTGATGTGGGTAAAGAAAAGTTAGATATTTCCTGGCTACGCGATGTAGTCAAAAGTAAAAAGAAAACGAAGATTTTTAAAAATAACCCGCAGGGCTATCAAGAGTTAGTTGCCTGGTTGATAAAGAATACAAATTTAAAAGCACAAGACATTGTTATTACAACAGAGCCCACAGGTGTTTATAGCGAGCCGCTGATGTATTTCCTATACGAGCAAGGATTTATTTTATTACATGTAAATCCTGGTAAAGCAAAACAGTACGCAAGTTCATTAGGGCTTGTCCATAAGACAGACAAGTCAGACGCCACAATGCTTGCTCGTTATGGTCATGACCAACAGCACTCACTTTTAAGTTGGCAGCCTGAGCCTGTTGAAGCGAGAGAGTTAAAAGTAATGACGCGTAGACTTGAAGCACTTGAGCAAGACTTACGTCGCGAAGAAAATCGTTATGAAGCTGTTGGTTTCTCAGGTGCATCTACTCGAGTTACTCAGTCAATTGAAGATATGATAGCTGTACTAAAAACTGAGATAGGCAAGCTAAAAAATGACATTGATGAGCATATTGATAGACACCCGCAATTAAAAAAGAACCGCAAATTGCTTCAAAGTATCAAAGGTGTTGGAGAGGTAATATCACGTATGATGGTGTCCTTGCTGGCATGTAAACAGTTTAAAAATGCCAAGCAATTAGCTTGTTACTTAGGCTTAATACCTAAGCTTAATGAGTCAGGCAAACGGGCTGGAAAAACAACCTTAAGCAAAGAAGGGCCTGGGTATATAAGGGCTAAATTGTATATGGCTGCTGTAGTCGCTGTACAACATAATCCAGATATAAAAGCCCAAAATAAGCGATTAGTGGGGCAAGGTAAAACAAAAATGCAGGCAATTGGTGCTGCAATGAGAAAGCTGACACATATCTGTTTTGGTGTTGTGAAGAATCAAACTGAATACCAGCCTCAAGCTATTTAAAGAAAGCTTGAGGCTGATTAGAAGAGATGGTATCTACGTTGTTTGTTTTAAAAACCAGAGGGGTCAAATTTTGACTTCATACTTTGACTGCCTAGAAAGAACTATAGCCGTTCCACCAGTCCCTAATAAGACTCACCTACTACGTATTGTTGACAGTTTTTTAAACCATTTCATACATTCGCGCTTGAAGTTTTATTAACTTCAAGCGCTTTAATTAATATGAACTCATAGGTTAGACATTAAGAGAGAATTGGATTCAGGCCGCATTTTAATCGTCCTTTTTCTTTATCTCTTTTTGGGTTCGCTCTTCGTGCATATTTTGACAAAAAACTGATAGTTTTTTGCCATGCTTTATTCAGTGTCGATATCACGCCTTGTGTTATCGACTCCATTAATTGATAAAACCAACCTTGGGTGTTTTTTGCTACCATAAATGTTGATAGCTCAATACCGGCAAGTTGTTGAACACTCATGCCTATTCGCCTCTTTACTAACAACGTCAATAAACTTGCCCACACCAAGCCTTCCATCATGCTCGCTTTTCTGGTGTTAAATTTCTGAAGGTTGCAATAAGACTTCCATTCTTTAAACAGTAACTCTATTTGCCATCTGAGACTGTAGAGCTTTATTACCGCTTCAGCGCTAAATTTTTCTCGATTTAAGTTCGTTGCCCAATAAGTAGGCTCACTTTTTCCTTTAGGCCAGCTCGCAATCAATCGATAATTCGTTTTACCTTCCACATCCATATCGACAATAACACTACGACGAATATGCTTTTTAACGTCCTTTTGCTTCTCTGTGAAAACCGTTTTAACGCGTTACCGTGACGATTAAAAGCAGCTACTACGGTTGGATTAACCGTGGTTTTAGCCCTGACAACATAAAAGCCTCCTGCTGTATCAATTGATTCAAGATACGATAACTTAAAATAACCTCTATCCGCTAAAAACAAGGTGTCGACTAACGATTTAGCATCAGGTAAAAAATCATATTCAGCTTGGCTATCAGGACTCACTGAGATTTCTTCGGGATAACCTTGAAGCACATCCCAACTCACATGAACCTCTATTGCCGCAGGACTTATTTTAGTAAAGCGACCTTTAAAGGTATCTTTTAAACTATCGTGCACTGCGAACGAACTTCCATCTTGCATTACTATGCGTTTAAAGTCAGAAAGAGTGGCGTCTGTACCGAGTATTTGTTGCTGCCATTCATTTAACGCCACATCGACCAGTGATTTCATCAATAGGCTGAATTCAGGCTTACTCAGTTGATTGTGAAACGGTTTATATTGAACATCAGTTTCCGTCAACTTCACAAAATAGCGATGTAAATCTGTCACGGTGTTTACCGATTTATCGCCTAGAGCCGTTATTAACGACATGACTAATTCGAAAGGTTTTATTATTCGTTTACGGCTACAAAAACGGCTTGTTTTACCTATTTCGTTAATATTAAAATCGTTAAGCACTTTCGTTATTTTGTTTAACTCAGTATTATGTTTATTCATGCTCTGCTTTTGGGATAGATAGTGGTTTGGCGATTACTATCAGATCAAATTCAGAGCATGTTTTCAAGTTTTATTCCTTAAGATCCAACCTATGAGTCGTTATTAACTAAAATTCTTAATCGAATATTTTTATATTTTGCTCGCACTTCTTTAATTTTATTATTTATCATCAAATTCCACGTTAAAACATTATGGCTATATAAACCCATAATGTTTTGCATTTATGGCCATTTTCTTCGTTGCTGCTTTCTTTATAATAAAATTATCAAAGTAAAACAAATCGAGAAATAATATGAAAGCTATTGGATATCAAAATAACTTACCCATTGAAAACGAACTATCGTTACAAGATATTGAACTTGAGCAACCTGTTGCACAGGGACACGATATTTTAGTAGAAGTAAAAGCGGTATCAGTTAATCCTGCTGATTATAAAGTACGCTCAAGTATGCCTGTACCAGATGGCGAATGGAAAGTTATTGGTTGGGATGCTGCAGGTGTAGTTAAATCTGTAGGTGATAATGTTACGTTGTTTCAGCCGGGTGATAAGGTTTTTTATGCTGGAGATATAACACGTTCAGGTAGTAATGCTGAAATGCAATTAGTTGATGAACGTATTGTAGGGAAAATGCCTGAGTCTCTGTCTTATGGTGAAGCCGCAGCGCTTCCGCTTACTTCATTAACTGCTTGGGAGATGCTTTTTGACCGATTAGAAGTGTCAAAACAAGATAAAGAAAAAAGCATATTGGTTATTGGTGCTGCCGGTGGTGTTGGATCTATTATGGTACAACTGCTTAAAAAGCTCACTAATTTAACCATTATCGCATCCGCTTCTCGACCAGAAACAACAGATTGGTTAAAAGAGCTTGGTGCTGATCATGTGGTGAATCACAGAAATAAGTTAAGTGAAGAATTTTCAGAGCAAGATCTAGGTAATGTTGATTATGTTGTAGGTTTAAACCATACCGGATCGCATTTGGTAGAAATTGAAAAAGTACTTAAACCTCAAAGTAAATTCGGTTTAATTGATGATACTAAAACACTTGATATTGCAGCGTTTCAAACAAAAGCTATTTCGGTTCATTGGGAGTTAATGTTTACTCGGTCACTTTTTAAAACACCTGATATGCAATCTCAACATGACATCCTTAATGAAATTGCAACTTTAATTGATAAAGGTTTACTTAGAACTACGGTCGGTGAGAACTTAGGTCAAATTAATGCGGAAAACTTACGTAAAGCACATCAATTTTTAGAAACTGGAAAAGCGAAAGGTAAAATTGTTTTAGAAGGCTTCTAAACAACACTTATTACTACCTATTATTTTAATAATAACGACAACTATAGAGATTTGAATATGAATAACGATATCACTTATTATGCTAAAAAAAGACAATCAGTTAAAGCTTACGATTCAAGTAAAAAAATATCAGCAGAAAATATTGAAAAGATTAAAGAGTTATTACGTTACAGCCCATCCAGTGTTAATGCACAACCTTGGCACTTTGTAATAGCTTCTACTGAAGAAGGTAAAAATAGAATCGCTAAAGCAACTGATGTGCTTTATCCATTCAATAGTAATTCTATTCGCGAGGCATCTCATGTTGTTGTATTTGCGAGCAGATTAGATACTCCAGAAGAATACTTACAAAGCCTTTTAGCTCAAGAAGAAAAAGACGGGCGTTTTGATGCTGACCCTGAAGTGTTTAAAGCAAAAATGGACGGTGGACGTAAAATGTTTATTAATGTTCATAAAGAAAAATTTAACGATGTTCCTCATTGGTTGGCCAAGCAGGTTTATTTGAACTTAGGACATTTCTTATTGGGTGTCTCAGCGTTAGGTATTGATTCTACGCCAATGGAAGGGGTCGACCTTGATATCTTAGATAAAGAATTTGGTCTACGTGAAAAAGGTTTTTCTAGCATATGTGTTGTACCACTGGGTTACAGTGATGCTGAAAACGACTTTAATGCATTACTACCAAAATCACGTTTACCTTACTCAGATATATTAACGGAAGTTTAGACTTAACATCGCTTTATCAGAAAGCTCATTAAGTATTACTACGACAAAAACTAATAGGATTTTTTAGATGATTACTCAAATAGTAAAGTTTGATATTAAGTTGGAAAAAATTGAAGAATTTAAAGAGGCACTTCTTAATGACCAACGTGGTTCAAAAAATGATGATGGATGCCTTGAGTTGCGTTTATTTCAAGATAAGAAACAGCCGAATATTATTTTTGCCTATGAACGGTTTAAAAATAACGACGCATTAACACACCATGCTTCTCAGCCTTATACGGCAGTTGTATTTGATTTACTTGAAACGTCTGCTCAATCTGCGCCGTTAGTCATGGAGTTAAACGATACTACGCCAAGTCCTCTACATGAAAACAACCCAAAGAGTGCTAATGAAGAAGATGATATTTTTATTATTTTCTTCATTTTTAAGATAAAGCCAGGTTACCGTGAAAAAATATTAAATCAATTTGAAATACATATACCCAGCACTAGAGCACAAGAAGCAGGTAATATTATTTTCGATTTGTATACCGTTGAAGGGCAAGATGATACGTTTGCTGTTTATGAACATTGGCGTAAAGAGTCAGATGTTTGGGATATTCACTTCAATCAACCTTATGCAGTAGAGACTGGAAAACTGATGAATGAAGCGGTTGTGGGTGAATTAGAGCAATACATGAATTTTGTAACTGAATTTTAATCATTGCTAACCGTTTGTTAAATAATTTTATTACTAGGCATAAATTTGTAAAGTTGATTCTATGAACATATATATTTTGACTGTTTTGTTATTAAGTTTATGTAAGGTTACTAGTGTATACGCCTATGCTGAATCGTTAGTTGAGACTCAACCTATCTCAGAACGATTTACAGAAGGTATTAAACGGTTAAATGAAATAAACGGTGAAGGCTCAGGTGAAAAAATAGTTAATGCACTGAAAGATGCTTCACCTGACCTTGCAAAATATGCAATAGAATATGGCTTTGGAGACTTACTTAGTCGTAAGATATTGGCAGTAAAAACCAAAGAAATGATCATAATTGCTAATTTAGCGGCTTTAGGAAATGCTCAACCTCAGCTTAAAGCACACATTAATGCAGCATTAAATGTAGGGGTTACTCAAGAAGAAATAGCCGAAATAATGATATTAACAAGTGCTTATGCAGGTTTTCCTGCGGCAATAAACGGCACTTTAGCATTGAAAGAAGTGCTAATTCAGCGTGTAAAATAACTCATTTCAATCAAGGAGATTTTATAATGAAAATGATACATAAATTAACTATTTTACTTTGTTTAGTCTTGATGTCTGTTTATACATTTGCTGATGAACTGAAATCGCCAACACGTACTCTTGATGGAACTTCTATTACATACAACTACACTAGCGGTTGATCATATAACGTAAAATTCGAAAAATCAGGTGTCAGTTATCGTTTTTTAACAGGATCAAAACCCAATACATGGTGGGGACCATTTCCTTACACTGCATTTGAAGTTGAAAAAAACACCTTCCTTGCTGCTTGGTTTGAAGAGGAATACGGTGATTATGTTACCTTACATGTAAATTTCAATACTAATTTATTGTATGGTAGTGCTATTTTACAAGGCGAAACAGTACATTTTCATGGTGCTACAATTGTAAAAGTCGCAAGATAACCTTCAGAGTATTGATATAACACTCGAGGAGGCTCATATTCAACTTAACGAACATGTTAATTTAAGTTTTGAAAAGAAAGACTTAAACGAACAAAAATATTTATTGTAATACTTTCCTATTTATTAAGATTATACAGCTTTTTATAATTTGGTACGTGACTCTCCCAAAATGGAGGCTCGCCAATATTGGTTTGTAATATGTCAATAAATTCAGTAATTAATGGTGTTTGGTTTCTATGTGGGTAAACAGCGTAAATGCCAGTATCCATCATAGATATTTTATGATCGGTTAATAAAGGTACTAATTTTGATACATTTATTGGTTGTTCCAAATTAAATAAATCAAGCATGGTATAGCCAATTCCGTCTTTAACAGCGCCCATCATCGATTTAACATCACTGACTTTATAATTTCCTTTCATTCTATAAATGTTAAATTTATCACTAGTAGGTGATTCACTTAGCTGCATTTGATCTAATGTTACATCACCATTACTGTATATAACTGCTGGTAATGCGATAAGTTCTTCTGGCGTTTTCGGCTGTCCATGTACCTTAACGAACTCTTCAGAAGCAAGAATGACGAAATTTGTTTTTGCTATTTTTTTTGCAATAAGGTTTGATTCGGCAAGCTTTCCAATTCGAAAAGCTAAATCAAAATGGTCGGCAATAATGTCACTTTTTTTATCGTCTAATGAAAGTGTTATTTTTATATCCGGAAATTTTTTTAGGTAACAGGAAATAGCAGGCTGTAAATACATTTGGCCAAAGACGATTGAAGAAGTGATTCTAATATGACCTTTAGGTGTTTTATGATATGAATCAGCAATATTTATAATTTGATCTAATGTTCCAATCAATAATTGCGCCTGTGTAAGTATTTCCTCTCCTGCTGGTGTTAAGGAAAATGAGCGAGTAGAACGATTTAATAATTGAATACCTAAACTGGTTTCAAGTTTCTTAATTTGTTTTGATAAAGATGAATTATCCATATCGTGAAGTGCAGCAGCTTTGGCAAAAGAACCCTGCTGAACAATATCAAGAAATAATGATAATTGATTTGTGATAGACATATGGCTCTTATTCTCCAGCCCAAATAGTAAATGATAATAACTGAAGTAACTCTTTTTTAAAGATTTTAATGCCCGCTTGAGAGTAATTTATTATTAGGTTCACTTATTAATTGAATCTGAAGGGCTACAAAGCCTAAAAATAGATATTGATAGGCGCCATAAATAAGCGGTTCGACTAAATCAAGATATTAATTAAGTTCGTTCAGCTACCTGTTGAACAACATTATGACAATGATTCATTTATGTACGAGCAACTTTGACATCCTCTTGCCATTGTTCAGCCAAAAAATCGATAAATGCTCTGACAACAGGTCGCTGGTAGCTTCTTGACAAATATACAGCCCAAAGTGCCATTGTAGGTAAAGATATGTCAGGTAATAAGTGTATTAACTCACCTTTTTCTAGCGAAGGATTTGCTAAGTCACAGGGAAGATAGGCAAGACCGACACCATTAATGGCTGCTTTTATCAAAACACCGAGGTCATTTGCTTGAATACTGCCAGTTACAGAGATTGAGTGATATTTTTTATCTTCAATAAATGTCCAACTATTTTGAGATAAATGTACCAAACAATTATGCTCAATTAACTGTTGTGGGTAGTTTATTTTATCATGATTTTTTAGGTACCTTGCTGAGCCACATAATACACTTTCAATACTCATTAACCGACGAGCAATGAGGTTTTCATCGGGTTGGTCGGTATACCGCAAAGCAACATCTATGTGTTCTTCAACTAACAATGCATTTTTGTCCGACATTACTAATTTAATACTAACTTTTGGGTGTAAAGCGGTAAACATGGCAACCACCTCGTAAAGCAGGTTTTGTCCGAGCCCTATGGGCGTAGCAATACGGATATCACCAATAAGCTCTTCATTATGGCTACGGGCTAAGCTTTCTAAACCAGATACCTCACTTAAAATGCGTTCACAATGTTGCATAATATCTCGACCTGGCGAGGTTAAACTAACACTACGCGTTGTACGATGTAGTAAACGAATATTGAGCCAGTCTTCTAGCTCCTTAACGTGTCGTGTTACTTTTACACGACTCAAGTCTAATTGCTCTGCTGCATCAGTAAAACTACCGGTACTTGCCACTTCAACAAAACTGCGTAGTGCTTCAAACTTATCCATAAAAAACCTTTGTTTCAATATTTGTAACAATCATGTACTTAAATACATATTTATTACAGTAATAGATTTATTCATAATAACGACATCTTAAATAAATGAAACAAACTTTGGAGAATACAATGAAAATAGCAATTATTGGTGCAACAGGTTGGATTGGCTCTACATTAATGAATGAAGCCTTAAACAGAGATCATAAAGTTATAGCAATTAGTCGTGGCGCAAATAATATCGAAAAACAAGGTGTTACCACACACCCTCTTGATTTACTTACTGATGGAAGTATTAAAGACGCTGTTGCCGATGCTGACATCGTTATTGCGGCTATTGGTGGTCGAGCAAAAAGTAATCATGAAATAGTTGCGAGTACGGCACAGCGTTTATTGAAAGAGCTACCAAAATCCGATGTTAAGCGTCTAATTTGGGTGGGTGGTGCCGGAAGTTTAGAGGTAGCTCCAGGTGTTAAACTCGTTAGCGTTCCAGACTTTCCTGCTGAATATAAAGACGAAGCGATTGCTCAGGGTCAGGCATTAGACGTTTTTCGCAATAGTGATAGTACACTAGATTGGTTATTTGTAAGTCCAGCGGCTGAAATTTTCCCCGGTGAACGTACAGGTATTTATCGTGTAGGTGGAGAGCAATTACTGAGTGATGACCAAGGTAATAGTAAAATTTCTGTTGAAGATTATGCAGTGGCATTGATCGATGAGGCTGAAAAGTCACAGCATCATAATAAGCGCATTGGTGTCGCTTATTAATAGCTGAAAAAATAATCCTTGCAGTGACCTAATAAGAACAGATCACTGTAAGGATTAATACTATTTAGAACATACCATTTTCGTGAGCCATTTTAGATGGAATCGCCTGAATGCTGTCCCAGTGCTCAACTATCAGCCCATTATCAACACGGAAAAGATCGTAAAAGGCCGTTGGTTGGCCGCCAAAATCGCCTTCACTTTGAGTGAACACGAAGTTGCCTTCGGCAACCACGTTATGAATTTTTGTGTACCCAAAAGACGTTTTATTCTCAGCAAGACTCCCCATAAAATCAAGTAAACCTTTAGTGCCATCTGCAATCCCTGGATTATGCTGATGGTAAACCTCTCCTATATATTGACTAAGTTTATCACCTTTACCGTTCACCAATACATCGGTTACGAATTGTATGACTATTTTTTTGTTTTCTTTCGTTTTATCAATATCCTTAATCATTGTAGGGCCGTCTACCATACTGCGACCACTTACCGTTTTAACCGGCATTTCTTGAATCCCGTCCCAATGTTCCGCGATTAAGCCGTTTTCAATACGAAATAAATCAAATACAGCTAGTTTGCTGCCTAAAACAACCTCACTGTGAACCAATACGAGATTACCTTCTCGAAGTACACGTTTAGGGTGGTAACTGAGCGGCGTATCTAGTGTTTTTAGATAGCCAACAAAACCTAGTAGCCCTGTTAGCTTATCGTGTGCTCCTGGATTATGTTGAATATAACCCTCGGCTACATTCTCTTTAATAAAAGAGATATCACCCTGTACTAAGCCTTTATTTAGTAACTCTAAAGACTGCTCTTTTACTGTATCTTGGGCAATGGCCAATGGTGAGCCAAGTGTGATAACAGCAGTCACTATTAGACTTAAGGTAAATTTAATTGATTTTTTCATGTGTTAATCCTGTAATAATTTTAATGTCTACTTTTAGCAAGTAGACTTGATTTATTGAACCTATTCTTACTGCATCATCTTGCATATTAATGCAGCATATTTAGTTAATTACATTTGCGCTAAGCGATGAAATAAATGCGTATCGATAGCAATAGCTAACATTATTTACTGTCTTTTGTTCCTCCTGAACCTGATCCTGAAGGAGGTTTGATCATCTTCATTTTTTTCGTTCGGAATTCTTCAACATTAGGCAGAGCCAAATTGATTCGATCAAACTCCTGTACTTCAAATTCCATTTCATCAAAGCGAATATCTTCAAGATGACCGCCGACTGTGTTATCGCCATTTTGAAAATGAAAATGTAAACCAGGAATACTAATCGTGCCTAAGTAGTCAGGCGTGTAAATACCGACCAACGTCCCTTTGGTCTGCTCTAGGTTATACATTTGACGACTGCCTAAATATTTAAAAAAATCGACATCTTCATCTTCAACGCCGTGAGCCGATGCTAAGCGAGCAAGCTCAAAAGTGCCCTTTGCCTTGAATACATAAAAACTATTAACCGACTCAATTTCAGCCGAAATAACATCAGACAGCGCTTTAAATGAGGTAATGCCCTTAACCGTAATTGAATGTGTGGGTTCAAATTTTACCATCGACATATATGGCGCTTGTAAATTATCAGGTGCTACTGTTGATGTACCATCAGCGGCAATACTGTAAACCACACCATCAATAGCCGTTAACTCGCCATTGAGATGGTTACTCACACCCACGCCGATATCGCCTAGGGTTTTCATTTCTTTTGCTGTGATATTACCTTCGTAAATGGTATTCATTAACGTAATAGGTAAACCGTATTGCTCGATTGCTTTGCCTTTATTGAGAGTGCTGTGAGTATGTGTATGTGAATCCGTTTTCGATTCCCCTGCGATTGTATTACTTGAAATACCTAAAATGGCAGTTACGCTTATTAGCGCTAGAATTTTTTTTTGTATGTTCATAGTGTTCCTATTTGTAGTTAATGCCAGAATATTGTGGTTATTAATCAATGATGTGCAGTTCTCAAACTACAGTCAGCCCATGACACCGGCATGCCGATGTCATGGCCAACTTACCAATTTAAGGGTTTACTTCTCTTAACTCATGTAGATATTCAGGAATAGGCCGTTCAAGAGATTCCGTCAGAACCTTCCCTGTTTCGATAGAAAGCGGATCTGTAGTGGAGAACGCACGTGCCACCTCAGCTGATTTCCACCATTCGATGACGACTAGCTGGTTTGGGGTATTGTAGTGGTCAATAAAATATGGCCACTGTTTTAAAACCAAAGATAAAGCCAAAAGGCTCAAATATTGACTTCATACATCATAATTAATTAGCTGTTTATATTCGCCGAAACTCAAATACGTTAGTGTGTCGGATGGCGCTGCGCTTATCCGACCTACGTTTTCAAATATATAATGCTGGTTTATTGGAGGCGTGGGGAGTGAGGGTTCATTTAAGATCGTTGGATGTCGTAGGGTTTCGCTGTGCTCTACCCAACATACGTGTTTGTCTTAAATTTTTACGCAGACAAAAATGGCGTTGCCTGAGCGCTGTGCCCATGGGGTTATTTTGTCGTAGTCATGTTCAAATATGTGAATTTCGAAGTACGGCTTTAGGGCTTCTTTAAGCTCGCTATAACTAAAGGCGACCATTGGGTGCTCGTCGTGCCATACGAGTATTTTGTCTGCAGTGGCTTTTTCGATGTTGAGTTTTAATAGCTGTTTATTGCCTGTACCACTGTAGTGCCAGCCAGAACGAAATGTGAATAAGCTATTTTCACTTGTTGCGGTATGCTCTACAAATGAATCGCTGTCGATTTTGTTTTTATCAACGGCGTTAAAGCAAAATATTCCACCTGTATTTAATGCACTGTGTACGCTAGCAAGGCATTCTTTTAGCTTATCAATTCCGTCGCAGTAATGCAGTGAATACAAAAAACAGGTAATTAAATCCAAGTGCTCGGTTACCTTAAACTCACTCATGTTTTGCAACGAAAATTGCGCTTCTGGGCAGCGAACTTTTGCTTTATCTAGCATTGGCTGGTTTAAATCAAGACCACTACTTTGGTAACCGTTATCTATAAAATGACGTACATGCGGGCCGGTGCCACACGCTAAATCGAGGTGGGTATTTCCGCCATTACCAAAAATTTGGTGCAGCCTGTGAATAGAATTACTTTGGGCTTGATAATCTATATCTGCGCACATTAAGTCGTAGTAATCAGAAAGGTCGGTGTAAAGCGCATTTGCGGACATATAAGCCTAGTGGTAAGTAGTAAAATATTTTTAAGTCGCGCATAGTAAACTAGTTATGGCTATTAGCGAAGAAGATATGAGCTTTAGGTTTGTCGGATGGCGCTTCACTTATCCGAGCTAAATAAACGACCTACGTATTTAAATATTATAGAACATTGTTATAAACGGTGTGGAAGTGGAGATTCGTTGGGTTTCGCTACGCTCTACCCAACATACGTACTATAACTTTAAGCTGCGCTTTAACTAATTCCTAAATACTTGTGTACTTGTATTGATAGGCGCCAGTTTTTGGCAATACAGGTGTCGATTGCTAATTTGGTTGCTGATACTTTTTGGCTTATTGGCTGTAAGTAAACAAGCTTTGGATTAACACCTGTTTTAGCAAATAATTCTTCTAGCTCTTCTACGTGCTTTTGCATAGCAACGGGGTGTTTAATTTCGTTTGCACGCTTCATGGTGCTGGTAAGTACTTCATAACCGCCGCGCATGTTGATTTTTGGCGATACCGTAACCCATGTTTGCTCTGGGGCAAGTATTTCAAACGTGCCGCTGGTTTCTATTTGTGTACTAAAGCCGTGTTCGTGTAATAAGTTACATACTGGGTTTAAATCAAACATGCATGGCTCGCCGCCGGTAATTACTACGTGCTTTGCGGTATAACCACGCGATTGAAACAACGCTAAAATTTGCTCTGCACTGGCGTTAGCCCAATGATCAGAGTCGGCTTTTTTTTCTACGGTTTCATCCAGCGATACTTTATATACATTATCAACATCCCACGTTTGCTTAGTGTCGCACCAAGAGCAGCCTACTGGGCAGCCTTGCAAACGTAAAAATATTGAGGGTGTGCCAGTAAAACTAGCTTCACCTTGAATGGTTTCAAACACTTCATTAATTTTGTACAAAAGAGATCTCACTTACTACCTAGCAGCCAAATTGCTACTATTAAAAAACCAAAAAGCGCTGTGCAAAAATTGTTATTTAAGCTGCGGCCGTGTAGTATATCGCGCCCTGATATAAACCTCTATTAAAACTAAGAGCAAAACAGATATGACGCAAAAAGTAGTTGTTATTTATTCCGGCGGTATGGACTCATTTACCGTATTAAATAAAGCCCTGCAACAAGGCCATGATGTATATGCCCTATCATTTGACTATGGTCAGCGTCATGTAAAAGAGCTTAAAGTGGCAGCAAGTGTGTGTGAAAAATTAAACGTTCCGCACAAAATTGTTGATATTTCGGCGATTAACCAACTTATTGGTGGCTCATCACTTACTGATGATATTGATGTGCCTGAAGGTCATTACGAAGAAGAAAGCATGAAAAGTACGATTGTACCTAATCGTAATATGATTTTGCTCTCGCTTGCTGTTGGTTACGCGGTATCACTTAAAGCTGGCCAAGTTTATTACGGCGCTCACTCTGGGGATCATGCTATTTACCCTGACTGCCGTCCTGAATTTGTGCAAAAAATGGATGATGTATGTCGTATTGCAAATTACGACGCTGTAGAAATTTTTAGCCCATACTTAAACAATACTAAAATTGGTATTTTAACCGACGGTATTGAAATGGGATTAGATTACAGCCAAACGTGGACTTGTTATAACGGCCGTGAAAAGGCCTGTGGTAAATGTGGCGCGTGTCAAGAACGCCTTGAAGCATTTGCCCTAAATAACATTACAGACCCGTTAGAATACGAATAAGCAGCAATTAATTAGTAATACAATTGCTGTAAACAAAAAAAGGCTATCATCGATAGCCTTTTTTGTTTGTTTAATTTAACGTAGAGATTACAACCAGCGTTTTACCCGCGCTTTATAAGCGGTAAACTCTTCACCAAATAATTTAGTGAGCGCACGCTCCTCAGGTATTATTTGAAACAACGTTAAATACGCAATAAACCCTATAATACATAAAAGTGCCCACAATGAGCTTAACCAAATACCCCACCCTGCTAAAATAAATGCAAAACCCACATACATAGGATTACGTGAGATTTTATAAATGCCGCTAGTAATAAGTTTTGACGCTTGCTCTGGTTTATTAGGGTTTACCGTGGTGTTTGCTATTTTAAAACTCACCACCCCAGCAATACAAAAAACACACCCTATAATAACCAAACTTGCTGCCAAGTAGGTAATAAATGCGGTGAAATCAATAACACTGTAATGCGCAATAAGCGCCATTATGCCTGCAAAAAACAGCACAACAATAACGGGAGGTATTTTATTATTTAACATGGCAACTCACTGTATTGGCTAAAGTATGTTTATTATATGGAGACACTGACGTTATTAAACAATATCTAAAGTGTATAAATGATGAACACACTCAAAGCTGAGCTTAAGTAAAGTATACAAATTAAGTTACAATTGTCAGCTTTATCAAAAGCGCTTAAAGGTTATACTTTAACCATAAACGAATAATAAAATGATAAGGAATGAGATTATGTCTGGAACTACGATGATTGTACTTATTGTGCTAATTTCGGTTGGCTCAGGAGTGGTTTACGATATGTATAAAAAGCATCTTGAGTTTAAGCATAAAATGCAAAACAACAACAGCGATGCCCATAAACAATTAGCTGAAACAAATGCACAAGTGCTTGCATTAAAAGAGCGTGTACAAACACTTGAGGCTATTGTTACCGATTCAAGCTTTAGCGTTAAAGATGAAATTAATAAGCTTTAAATTGTTATAAATAATTTGGATATAAATGCGCGTTTTCTGGCTGCTCAATACCATGTGCAGCTAAAAAGCCACCAATAGCTTGCCCGCATCCCTGTGGTGCTCGCCCGCTGTCTATCTCAAAGTTTAACTGGTTAGCATGTTGCTTACCCATAGAGCACAGCCCTAAGGTACTTGGCGAGCGCATAGCGATACTTAAGTTACCTATTTGTTCAACCACAACGTGCTTACTAAAGCGTGCAAAACCTTTGTACTTAAATTGCTCGTTCACGTAGTCATTACTTGTAGCTACTAATGCCGTAATTAAGCCATGTAAAAAACTATTAGCAGATGAGCCTGCTGTTAAAAACGAAATAGTTTTGTTATTAAACTCGCTAAGTTGGCAACCCTCACATAAAAGCTCAACGGTATATAAATGTTGCTCAGCTACTTGCTGCTGGCTTTTAAGCTCAATACTTTTTCCTGCAAATACAATACGTTTAAGCACTTCATCAACTTGGCTTTTTGCACTTGCGCTTTTAACAAGCTCAGGGTTTTGCGCCATAACAGGTAAGTCATGATGGTTATTAAATGGCGTGCTTGTTGCGCCGCTTTGCATTAACTGAAATAGCTCTCTTACTTCATGCTCACGCGCTACTTTTAACGCTAAAAATGCGGTTTGAATAAGCTCTGACGTTGGTAAGTTTGGCTCTATTATCCAGCGTCTACCAAATAACAGTTTTTTAGCTTTGGCTTCATTTGTAGATGCACTTTTTTGGTAGTTATCGGGGCTGAGCACTGCTACTTGCAGGTAAATTTCTTCACCTTTTTGTGCGGCTAGCACTCTAAAGTGAGCCGAAAACTCAATACTCTCAAGCACTTCGTTTACGCTTTGAAGCGTGTGCTTGTAGCGTAAAAAGTGTTGTGGCACCACCCAGCTACTATTGGCCAATTGCACAAGGGGTGCATAAGAAATAGGTTGCTCGTAACTGTGTTGCCATTTTTGCTCATTACTAAGCAAATGTTCTATGTGACTCTTGTTATCTGACATAAATAAACCAAATAAGCTCGCGTTGTGCGATATAAACTATGAACACATTACGTCGTCAATGTCGTAATTAGATCACATGTACGCCCTACTTTCGGGCTTTTTTAACTATCGGTGAGTTCTTGATAGTCTGTTATAACTTTTTGATAGTATGGCTTATCTTTATTAAGCATTTTATTATAATGATTTATGAGTTGCCGTTGGTACATAGCGTGCTCTGCACTAGCAAAGTCCCACATATTATTGCCGGTATGACTAATCTCATTATTGCTACTAAAGCTCACTTCAATCACTTCATAAAAACGTTTGTTGTCGTAAACTATTTGCTCACTTACAAGCCCTAAACCTAATTGCTTTAAACCGACTCGCAACTTATAAGTGTGATGCACTGGGCATAAAATAAACCGAACATTATTTAAATGCTCACTTACGTTATTAGCAGTAATTTGTTGTATTAAACTTAACAACAGCTCACCGCCAACACCCGCTATTACAACTACTTGGCTTTTACTTTGAGCAATTTCAATTTTGCCTACATCCTGACATAAGACCTGCCACTGCGGATTTTTATTACAGGTTTTTTGTAATTTATTAATAGATGATAATTGCGCTTCTAGGTCGTTCATTAAAGTGGCGACTATATCTACAAAAATAACCTGGTTTGCAGCTGCGCGTTTTAATAGCGCCATGCCTAAATAACCATGGTCGCAGCAGCAATCCCAAATAATATCGTGATGCTGCGAGATTAATGTATCAATGGCAGTTAGGCGTTTGCTGAGCTTCATTTAATCAGCAGATTGTGACGTTTTGTAGATAAGTGCTTTTAAGCTTCTGTCGCTGTCTACTTCAATAAAACGCTCGGTAGGGGCTAGGCGCTCAACAAATTCAATTGTGCCTTGGGTGTGCTCGTTTATTAACGATTTAAACGCCTCTTCGCTAAGCTCTGGGCTATTAGCACACAATAACAATTGTGTGGTATCGCAAAGTAGCTCTGGCAACCTGCGCAGCACTTTTTGATAGTCTTTAGTTAAAATAAAGCTGCCTTTTTGAAAGCTTGGCGGATCAACTATTATTAAGTCAAACGGGGCTGCTTTTTTTAGTTTTCCAAACGACTTTAAAATATCATGAGGTAAAAAACTCACGCCGCGCTCAAAACCATTTAATTGATGGTTTTGCTTACCGACTTTAAGTACGCCTTTGCTCATATCCATGTTCATTACATGATCCGCTCCGCCTTGCATTGCTGCAAGCGAAAACCCACACGTATATGAAAACAAATTAAGCACTTTGCCATGCTTACTATTAGCCATTACAAACTCACGGCCGCTGCGCATATCGGGAAATATTCCGGTATTTTGACGGCTCTGTAAATCAACCAAAAAACGAATGCCGTTTTCGGTTACAACATGCGGATTAGGTAATTGCCCATAAACCACGGTGTTTTGGCTTTGTACACCAGCGCGCTGCTGGTACACAAGTGAGCTAATAAGTTCTGGCTGGTTTGCTTGCGCCCACTGCCACACAACATCGGTAAGCTCGCTTAGTGTTTGTTCGTCAATTTCGTCGTACGAAACCAAAAACAAACTTGGCGGATAAAAGTCTAAATTTATATGGCTCAACGCCTCAACACTGTGGCCTCGACCATGAAAAACACGGCACAGTTCATTTTTTAAAATTGGCGCATCTTCAAGCGCAGTAATAAGAGGAGTAAAGTTTGCTGTCATTTTTAATTAATCAACTGTTGTTGTAGTTCATGTATTTCATCGCGAACAGAGCCCGCTTTTTCAAATTCTAAGTCGCTTGCGTATGCATGCATTTTGGTTTCAAGCTGCTTAATTTGTACGGTAATTTCTTTGGCGCTAAGTACCTTTTTAGAGTCTTTACGAACAAGTCTAAGGTTATCTTTAGGGCCGGCTTCTTCGCCTACATCCATCGCATCAAGAATCTTTTTGGCTAGTGAATGCGGTTCAATACCGTGTTCAATATTATAAGCATGCTGAATTTCGCGTCTGCGCGCTGTTTCGTCCATGGCCTTAGCCATAGATTTTGTAATTTTATCACCGTACAAAATAGCGCGGCCATCTAAGTGACGTGCAGCACGACCAATGGTTTGAATAATTGAACGCGCCGAGCGTAAAAAGCCTTCTTTATCGGCATCAAGTATGGCTACTAGCGCCACCTCTGGCATATCTAGGCCTTCTCGAAGTAAGTTAATACCCACTAACACATCAAACACACCCGCACGTAAATCACGAATAATTTCAACGCGTTCAACCGTGTCTATGTCTGAATGTAAGTAACGCACTTTTACGTCGTGCTCACTTAAGTAATCGGTTAAATCCTCAGACATACGTTTGGTCAAAGTGGTTACAAGTACACGCTCGCCCTTCTCTACACTTTTATAAATTTCTGAAAGTAAGTCATCAACCTGATCGCCCACTGGGCGCACTTCAATAAGTGGATCGAGCAAGCCTGTTGGACGAATTACTTGCTCTGCTATTGCGCCCACACAACGGTCTAACTCAAAGTCGCCTGGCGTTGCCGATACATAAATTGTTTGTGGTGAAATAGCTTCAAATTCTTCAAAGCGCAGCGGCCTGTTGTCCATTGCTGAGGGCATTCTGAAGCCATACTCAACTAAGTTTTCTTTACGGCTTCTGTCGCCTTTATACATTGCGCCAATTTGCGATACGGTTACGTGCGATTCATCAATAATCATCAATGCGTCGTCTGGGAGATAATCAAGTAACGTAGGCGGCGGATCGCCCGGCGTACGGCCCGATAAATAGCGGCTGTAGTTTTCTATACCAGAGCAATAACCTAGCTCCCGCATCATTTCTATATCGTATTGCGTACGCTGTGTTACGCGCTGCTCTTCTACTAATTTATTCGCACTGAGTAACTGGGCTCTTCGATCTTTTAGTTCTTCTTGTATTTTATCAATAGCACCGAGTATTTTTTCACGCGGGGTAACATAGTGTGTTTTAGGATAAATAGTGGTGCGTATTATATGCTTTTCGACGGCGCCTGTAAGTGGGTCAAAAATACTCAAGCGCTCTATTTCGTCGTCAAACATTTCTACGCGAATTGCGAAGGTGCTAGATTCTGCAGGAAATATGTCAACCACTTCACCACGTACACGATACGTACCACGGCTAAAATCTATATCGTTGCGAGTGTATTGTATTTCGGCAAGGCGACGTAGCATGTCGCGTTGATCTACTTTTTCGCCCACTTTTAAAAGCAGCATCATTTTCATATATGACTTAGGGTCGCCCAAACCATAAATAGCCGATACCGACGCCACAATAATGGTGTCGCGGCGTTCAAGCAGTGCTTTGGTTGCACTTAAACGCATTTGCTCTATGTGCTCGTTTATTGAGGCATCTTTTTCAATAAAGGTGTCGCTTGATACAACATAGGCTTCTGGCTGGTAGTAATCGTAATACGATACAAAATACTCAACCGCATTTTTAGGGAAAAACTCTTTCATTTCTCCGTATAGCTGCGCGGCAAGTGTTTTATTGTGCGCCATTATTATTGTTGGACGGTTTAAGTCGTTAATAATATTAGCCATGGTAAAGGTTTTACCTGTACCAGTGGCGCCTAATAATGTTTGATGTGCAAGCCCTGCTTCTAGGCCTTCGCACAGCTGTTTAATCGCTGTTGGCTGATCGCCTGCTGGTTTAAAATGTGATTTTAACTGAAAATGGTCGCTCAATTATTGCACTCCTGTAACGATTCGCCGCTCAGCGTTTCTAGTTTTTTCATAAACCATTTATACGCCACTATTGCTGTAAATAAGTTACCTAAAGCAGCGCCAATAAACAGCCCTAATAATCCGGCTATTTCGTTGCCTACATAAGCAAATGGTACATAAAATATGAATAACCGAATGACACTTAAAACCAGTGCGTACATTGGTTTGTGTAAAGCATTAAACGATGAGTTTGATAATATGATCACCCCTTGTAAGCCATAGCTCAACGGGATGGTATAAATAAAGAGCTTAATTACATCTATTACGGCTTGTTCTTTACCAAACAATTGGCTTATAACGCCTGAAAATGCAATGAGTAATACGTAAATAGCAAATTGCCATACCATCACAAATTTTAGTGTACCTGTGTACGCTTCTTTAACGCGGCACAATTTGCCAGCCCCAAAATTTTGGCTAACAAACGGCGGCAAAGTCATAGATAGCGCAAGCACTAATATACTTGCAATAGATTCTATACGGCTGCCTACCCCAAATGCGGCTACAGCCTCTGGGCCGTGGTGCGCAACCATAGCGGTCATTACGGCCATTGCAACCGGTGTAAGCATGTTCGCACCTGCTGCAGGTAAACCAATCTTTAATATTTTACGAATAGCGCCAACAACCGTTTGCTTGCCCGCTTTTAGGCTCAACAAACGCTTTTTAAACATTAATATATACAAAATAATAATTACTGCGACTGCCCATGCAATAACACTTGCTATGGCTGCACCTTGAATACCTAAGGCAGGTATTGGCCCAAAGCCAAATATCAACATGGGGTCAAGTATCGCGTTTATAAGCCCTGCTCCGCCCATTACTATACTTGGCGTTTTTGTATCACCACTGGCGCGCAGTACCGAATTACCAATCATGGGGGTTATTAAAAATAAGCTACCAATAAACCATACATTCATGTATTCGTGTATTAACGGTAATACTTGTGCGCCCGCTCCTAGTAAAGTAAATATTGGGTCAATCATTAAATACCCAACCGACGACAACACAATAACTAAAACCACACCAACCATTAAAGAAATGCTGGCATCAAAACGTGCTTCATCAATTTTATTACTACCGAGTGCTTTAGCAATAACCGCAGATGTACCAATACCCAGTCCTATTGCTAAGCTAATAACGGTAAAAGTAACCGGAAACGTAAAGCTGACGGCAGCAAGTGGCTCAGTGCCAAGTAAGCTTATAAAGAAGGTATCTACAATATTGAACATCATTAGCGTGATCATGCCGAATATCATCGGGATGGTCATCGTCTTTAATGTAGGCAAAATGGGATCGTTTAGTAAATCTGGGCGAGTCTGAGATTTTGAAATTGCGCGCATGGAATAAATAGGCCTCTTTTACTGAGCGAATCATTTTAAAGCATCAAGGCAGTTCAAGCCACGGATTTATCACTACAATTGATGTAATTAATGAAGTAAAGATTCGAAAAAATAGTAAAACTTCATTTTTACATCTTTTTGTTAAAATAGAGCCTTAACACTCCAAAAAACAATTAAAACACATTTTTATAACTTTTATTACAAACACACTGTGTTATCTGGTGCTTTTTTACACAAAGGCATGACTTGATTTATCGTTACGAAAAAATTCACTCATCGAGTTACACCCTTTAGCCATAAAAACATAACCAATTGTTTTTAAACAAATTAAAAATAATGATTTAAAAGCTTGAAATCGTTGTAGCACCCTAAACCATTGGTGCCGATGATGTTCTTAAAGTTTCATAAACAGAGTTATCCACAGAAACCGTGGATAACTCATTCAAACCCGCATTTATAAAGGCTTTGAGAGAGCCGCAATTTTCGATGAGGTCCAACCAATTAATCATTTGCTAATTGTGGCATTTTTATAAACTCACACTAAAAATTGTAGCTCGCCGGTTTTTCTTCTTAACATAGTTGTACGTTGGTAAACAAAAAACGTTTAAGACAAAGTTAAGTTATTGATTGTTCTATTTTTGAACGCAGAAAATAAATACCCTATTTATAAATAGTGATTAGATCACAATTAAGGGTAAAAAATACTTCTGTGAATATTCACAGAAGTATTTTTTTAGAAAATTAAAGCAAAAAAGTAAATAAATGCGAAGAATACCCACTAAGAAAAAATGAGTTTTTATGTTTTTGGGCCGATTTTTAATTACAAGTGACTTTAATAGCGTGTTTAATTTAACCAATTTAAAGACTCAACAATAATAAAAGTCACATTGTTATTCTTAAATTTTTAAAAAAGTAACTTTAATAGAGCTACAAAACACGCAGATCGAACACAAAAACAACGAATAAACCTCTTTTTTCAATTTATGACTTTTATATGTTGACACTTTGCGGCTCGGTCATTAATATTTCGCCCCGTTGAAAGGCAAGACGCTTCCCCCTTAGCTCAGTTGGTTAGAGCGACGGACTGTTAATCCGCAGGTCCCCCGTTCGAGTCGGGGAGGGGGAGCCAAGTTTTGTTACGATTTCCCCCTTAGCTCAGTTGGTTAGAGCGACGGACTGTTAATCCGCAGGTCCCCCGTTCGAGTCGGGGAGGGGGAGCCAAGTTTATGTTTATGATGTAGTTCCCCCTTAGCTCAGTTGGTTAGAGCGACGGACTGTTAATCCGCAGGTCCCCCGTTCGAGTCGGGGAGGGGGAGCCAAGTTTATGTTTATGATGTAGTTCCCCCTTAGCTCAGTTGGTTAGAGCGACGGACTGTTAATCCGCAGGTCCCCCGTTCGAGTCGGGGAGGGGGAGCCAATTCTAAGAATTTCATAGACATCTCAAGCTAATTCCACTACTCTTCCTTATATAACTAAAGCATTAGTTTATTCCTTAATGCGCTGTACTTAGTTTATTAATCAAGGACTTGATTCCTTCCCTTTTGAATTATTAAAAGACTGAAAACATGGCTGGATTTAAAAAACTTATTTTTATACAAATTATCTCTTGGTTATTGTGTGTTGCAGCAGGAAGCTACTTCATATCTATAAGCTTTGATACTGCGGTAAGTGATGCACAAAAAAGTGCGCAAACTACTGTTACTAAGTATATTAATGACCTTTCTTTAGACGATATTTCTGCTCAAAATTTAAAACAATCAATTGCAGATGGTAAAACGTTTTCAAGCTTCACTCTAAGAGATTACCAAGGGGCTGAAATATTTAGTATTAACCCCCCTACTCAATTACCAATGTTTGCTGATTTTGTACTCTCTAACTTTAACTCAGTGCGCCCTCAATTTGCTGTAAATGACGCCTCAGATATAAAAGTTGAATTTGTACTTAACATTGAGCATTTAGCGTCGCAGCTACAAACCTCCCTTTTTATTGTTATTTTGATTTCTGCCATTTTAGTTATTATTCCAATAATTCTAATGAAATCTATTTTTTACCATTTAAATAAAAACATAAGTACAACAGTTGCTGACATTATCGATATTTATATCAATCAAAACCAAGTTGATAATGATTTAGAAACAGCACTAGATGGCACTCGATTGAAAAAAATGGGAAAAGATTTAGTACCTAGCTTTAATCGATTATCACATTTCTTAAAAAACAAAAACGAAGACATACAAAGCGCTGCTATGACTATTAAGCATGAAGCGTACAAAGATGTAATTACCTCGCTTGGTAATCGTAATATGTTTGTTGAGTACTACGAAAAAAATATTGAAAACACTGAGCAAAGTACATTTGGCTCTTTAGCTATGGTTCGTTGTAGCGAACTACAAGCTATAAACCAAAGCCGTGGTTATCAAAAAGGTGATGAGTACGTAAAAGGCGTTGCCGATATTATTAAGCACATAAGCGGCACTTACACTGGCAGCCAAATATTTAGATTAAACAGCTCTGACTTTGCTGTCGTACTACCCCACATTCCTTTAAAAGAAGCTGAGCGCTTTGGTGAAAACCTGCAATCGCGCTTCACGCAGTACCAACAAAACCAAGAGTTAAGCTCGGTAGCTAATACAGGTATTGTAGGTTACGAAAAAGGTAAGCCGTTAGGCGAATTGCTTTCTGTTGTTGATAACGCAATGAGTATGGCGCAATCAAAACAAGTAAACGCATGGCACGTACAACGCGAAACCGATTTAGTTAATAACGTAAGTGCGGGTTTTGGTAATCAAAACTGGCGTAAGGTTATTAAAGAAGTTATTGAATCTAAGCGTGTGCATTTGGTAATGCAAAACATTATGCCGCTTGGTAAAAGCATAAAAGCCTACGCTGAAGTACAAGTTCGATTTAAAACAGAAGACAATCAAGTACTGCCTACCGCTTCTTTTTTAGCGATGGCCGAAAAGCTTGATATGGCAATAGAAATTGATCGCCTGATCATAGACTCTTCTCTTGAAAAGGTTAAAAGCCGTAATTTATCTGAAAAGTTTTTTGGTTTAAACGTGACAGCTTCTAGTGCACACAACGATCAGTTTGTAATTTGGCTAGAGCGCCGATTATTGAAAGATACGCATATTGCATCTAAACTAGTATTTGAAGTAAGCGAGTTTGGTTTACAGCAAAACATCAAGGCTAGTAAGCGCTTTATCGACATGGTTCACCGTGTTGGCGCACGCGTTACAGTTGAACGTTTTGGTGTTGGCTTAACTTCGTTTAAGTTTTTCCGAGATTTAAAACCTGACTTTATTAAAATGGACGCAAGTTATACTCGCGGCCTCGAAGACGATAAAAACAATCAGTACTTTATGCGCTTAATGGTCGATTTAGCCCACCGCATTGGTGTTAGTGTATTTGCTGAGGGCGTTGAGAGCCAAGAAGAAAAGCACATTATAGAAACGTTGTGTTTAGATGGCGTTCAAGGTTATTACATAGAAAAACCTAAAGACATATAGTCTATTGGAGGCATCATGAAAAGAGTAATTACCTTTATTATACTTTTTATTATGCCTTTGAGTTTGTACGCAAACGCCCCGCAAAAAGAATTAGTTTTTAGCACTCACAACTATCCTCCATTTTCATTTGTTGATGAACACGATAATGCCGCTGGCCCCTTTGTTGATATACTTACCTTAGCGTGTAAACGCCTCAATTATAAATGTGAGTTTGTCAGCGTACCAAATCGTCGCTCTAAGCTCATGTTAAAAAACCTGCAAGCTCAAGGAAACTTTCCTATGGGCTGGAATCTTGACCGCAACGAATGGCTTTATTTTTCGATCCCGCTTATGAAAATGCAATATGGATTTTTTCAACCTGAGGGTGCAAAAAAAACCATCAAAAGCCTCAATGATCTACAAAAAATGCAAATTGCTGTTTTTGGCCCTTCAAATGCATCTTTTCAACTAGTTAAAATACAGCAACAAATGATTAAAGACGGATTGAGGGAGTTTGATATTGTTTTACTCACCGATGCCAATGGCACGGGTGTAAAAATGATAGAAAACAACCGTATAGATGGGTACTTTGCCAATACTTTACAAGCACGCGCTAGGCTAAAACAATTTAACTTACATCATGTTAATTTGGCCTTTTTACAAAGCGAATCCCCCTATTTTATTGGTTTTAATAAAATTCAATTATCTCCTGAACAAATTGCCCTATTTAATAAAGCACTATTAGATTTATACCAAGAACACGATCAATTTAAAGATATTTTAAAGCCATATAATATCGATCCTATTCTAATTACACCTGAAATCTTAAGTCGCTTTAATATCATTACTGATTGAGTCGTTTATTTGCTTCTCATGTGTTGTTAATCGATAAAGAAAAAAGGATAATACCCACGTTTATTATAGCGTGAGGCACACATGACAGAATATGTCTTGTTATTGATTGGAACCGTTCTGGTTAATAACTTTGTATTAGTACAATTTTTAGGCTTATGTCCGTTTATGGGCGTATCAGGTAAGCTTGATACGGCGATTGGTATGTCTTTGGCAACCACGTTTGTGCTTACCCTTGCCTCTGTAACTAGCTATTTAGTTAATCAATATATTTTAATCCCTCTGGATATCGCCTTTTTACGCACCATGAGCTTTATTTTAGTGATTGCCGTTGTAGTGCAATTTACCGAAATGGTTGTGCGTAAAACAAGCCCTACTCTATATCGTTTATTAGGCATATTTTTACCGCTGATCACCACTAACTGTGCGGTATTAGGTGTGGCTTTATTAAATATCAAAGAAGATCATTCGTTTTTACAATCTGCAGTGTATGGTTTTGGTGCTGCGGTTGGTTTTTCTTTAGTGCTTGTATTATTTGCAGCACTACGAGAACGTTTAGCAGCTGCTGACGTTCCTACGCCTTTTAAAGGCGCCTCTATTGCAATGATCACTGCAGGCTTAATGTCGATGGCGTTTATGGGTTTTACTGGATTAGTGAAGTTTTAATATGACCTTGTTTTATGCCTTGATAGCGATTGGTTCGCTAGCACTCATTTTTGGACTTATTTTAGGGTTTGCAGCAATTCGCTTTCGCGTTGAAGGTAACCCTATTGTTGAGCAAATTGATACTATTTTGCCGCAAACTCAATGCGGACAATGTGGCTACCCGGGTTGTCGCCCTTACGCCGAAGCCATAGCCAATGGCGATGAAATAAATAAATGCCCACCGGGCGGCGAATCAACCATGAAAAAGCTTGCCGGCTTAATGGGTGTTGATGAAAAACCACTTGCCGGTGGCGAGCAAGCAGAACCTATAAAAACAGTGGCTTATATTCGCGAAGATGAATGTATTGGCTGTACCAAATGTATTCAAGCCTGCCCGGTTGACGCCATTTTGGGCGCAACTCGTCAAATGCACACTGTATTAATTGATGAATGTACTGGCTGTGATTTATGTGTTGAGCCTTGCCCTGTAGATTGCATTGATATGCTACCTGTAGCCGAAACTAAACAAAACTGGAAATGGCAGCTAGATGCTATTCCTGTTACACAAATAGATTAGAGGTTTGAGTGGACAAGTTACTTGAACAAATAAAAAAAGGCACCGTGTGGGCATTTCCTGGCGGCATACACCCACCACAACAAAAATCACTCTCTAATAGTGCGAGTATCACTCGCCTACCGTTGCCCGACAAACTCATTGTTGCGCTTAAGCAACACATAGGCGCAAACGGTAAGTTACTTGTAGAAAAAGGCCAACACGTCTTAAAAGGCCAACCACTTACAGCGCCTGCTGCTAACTGGTCGGTACCTGTGCATGCTCCAAGCTCTGGTGTGGTTACTGATATTGCACCTATGCCATCAGCACATCCATCGGCCCTACCTGAACTAAGTGTTATTATTGAACCAGACGGCAAAGACGAATGGGTAGCTCTAAATAAAAATAAAAATCCTGCTGAGCTTAGTCATGATGAGCTGATAAATATTATTCACCAAGCCGGTATTAGCGGTATGGGTGGTGCTGGTTTTCCTACTTATGTAAAAGCAGATACCAAGCAACCTATCGAATTTTTGATTGTAAATGCTGTTGAGTGCGAACCTTATATTACTGCCGATGACGTTTTAATGCGCGAACACGCTAAAGAAGTTATCCAAGGCATTGAAATAATGCAGCAACTTTTAAACCCAACACTGTGCATTGTGGGTGTAGAAGATAACAAGCCTGAAGCTATTGCAGCAATGAAGCAAGCAGCTGAGCATAACTCAAAAATTATTATTCAAACGGTGCCAACTATTTATCCATCTGGCGGTGAAAAGCAATTAATTAAATTACTTACTAACCGTGAAGTTCCTAGCATTGGTATTCCTGCCGATATTGGTATTTTAGTGCATAACACCGGGACTTTGTTTGCCGTACAACAAGCCGTTTATGAAGGTAAACCACTCATTGAACGTATAGTTACGGTAACAGGTAACACTATTCATAAGCCTGGGAATGTATGGGCACTACTTGGCACTGAAATAAAGCATTTACTTGATTGCCAAGGTTTCTCACCTGTACCGCAGCAAAGTGTTGTAATGGGCGGCCCAATGATGGGCTTTACGCTACCCACAGTGCGTATTGGCATAGTTAAAACAACTAACTGTATTTTAGCGCCTGATCATAAAGAGCTAGCGGAGCCCGGCCCTGAAAAAGCCTGTATACGTTGTAGCGCTTGTGCTGATGCCTGCCCTGCTTCTTTATTACCACAGCAATTGCAGTGGTTTGCTAAATCAAAAGAGTACGACAAACTACAAGAGCATAATTTATTTGACTGTATTGAGTGTGGTGCTTGTGCATATGTGTGCCCAAGCGAAATCCCTCTTGTACAGTACTACCGTATAGCCAAAGTTGAAATTAAAGAACAACAAGCGGATAAAATTAAAGCCGACAGAGCAAAAGAGCGTTTTGATGCACGAAAAGAGCGTTTAGATCGCGAGCAAGAAGAACGTCAAAACCGCCACAAACGTAAACCTGCAGCTAAATCTGCTGACGAAAAGCAAAAAGTAGCAGAGGCACTAGCCCGCGTTAAAAATAAATCAGATAACGGCGATGAAAAATCAGCTGTTGCAGCTGCTATTGCACGCGCTAAAGCTAAAAAGCTAGGCGATCAATCTGCTGAATTAGAACCTGACAACAGCGAAGTAGCAAAAGAGCGCGCACTACGTAAAGAACAAGCGCGTAAATATAAAGAGCAAAAATCTCAAACAGATGAATCGGCCGATACTGCGCCCGTTGATGATAAAAAATCAGCAGTCGCTGCAGCCATTGCTCGCGCTAAAGCTAAAAAAGCAGCACAAGCATTAGATAACGCTGAACAAGCAGCAAGTGAAGAGCCACAAAACGTGGCCCCTGTTGATGATAAAAAGTCAGCGGTAGCTGCGGCCATTGCTCGAGCTAAAGCTAAAAAAGCAGCACAAGCATTAGATAACGCTGAACAAGCAGCAAGTGAAGAGCCACAAAACGATGCCCCTGTTGATGATAAAAAGTCAGCGGTAGCGGCGGCCATTGCTCGTGCTAAAGCCAAAAAGGCAGCACAAGCATTAGATAACGCTGAACAAACAGTAAGTGAAGAGCCACAAACTGATGCCCCTGTTGATGACAAAAAAGCAGCGGTAGCGGCGGCCATTGCTCGTGCAAAAGCTAAAAAAGCGGCTAAAGCATTAGATGGCGCTGAGCAAACCGTGAGTGAAGAGCCACAAAGCGATACGCCTGCTGATGATAAAAAAGCAGCCGTAGCGGCGGCCATTGCTCGCGCAAAAGCTAAAAAAGCAGCTAAAGCATTAGAAGAAACCGAGCAAACCGTGAGTGAAGAACCACAACGCGCGGCACCCGTTGATGATAAAAAAGCAGCGGTAGCTGCGGCCATTGCGCGCGCAAAAGCTAAAAAAGCGGCACAAGCATTAGAAGAAGCCGAACAAACTCAAGAGCCACAAATTGATAGTGCTGCACTAAAGGGTGCAAACAATAATACCGATGACTCATCCAATTCTACTGAAGCAGATAAACCTAAATCAGCCGACGATAAGAAAAAAGCCGCCGTGGCCGCAGCAATTGCGAGAGCAAAAGCTAAAAAGTTACAAAAAGAAGGAAATAATCAGTCATGAAATTAACCATGGCCAGTTCGCCGCATAATCACAGCCATAAATCGTTAACGCGATTAATGCTTAGCGTTATTGCTGCGTGTATTCCTGGGCTAATTGCTCAAGTTTTCTTTTTTGGAACAGGTGTACTTATTCAACTGGTACTAGCGCTTGTTGCTGTAAGCGTATTTGAAGCTGCAATAATGCTAATGCGAAAGCGCCCTGTTTGGCCTGCACTGAGTGATGGCAGCGCATGGCTTACTGGTGTGTTATTGGCATTAAGTATTCCGCCCCTTGCGCCTTGGTGGGTAATTGTTATTGGTTGTTTATTTTCTATTGTTATAGTTAAACAGCTTTATGGCGGCCTTGGGTTTAACTTATTCAATCCAGCAATGGCGGCTTATGTACTGCTTTTAGTTTCGTTTCCGGTACAAATGACCGCATGGTTGCCTGTTACCGATTTAATAAATACGCCAATAGGCTTTGCTGATCAGCTAAGGCTAATATTCACCGATTTTACGGCCTCTGGGTTTAGCCTTGATCAAGTACGTGCAGGGGTTGATGGCCTAACAATGGCAACACCGCTGGATACTGTTAAAACAGACATAGCACACGGTTTAACCGTAACCGAAAGCATGCAAAAACCATTATTTAACGAATGGGCTGGCCTTGGTTGGGTATGGGTTAACTTAGGCTTTTTAGCCGGTGGTTTATACTTATTAAAAGCAAAAATAATTAACTGGCATATTCCCGTCAGTTTTATTGCAAGTTTAGCTGTATGCAGCGCAATTGGTTATATTGCAGCACCAGGTACTGAGCCGGGTACCCTATTTCACTTATTAAGTGGTGCCACTATGATGGGGGCCTTTTTTATAGCAACCGATCCGGTATCTGCAGCAACAACTAACAAAGGGCGCTTAATTTATGGCGCGCTAATTGGCTTACTAATTTATTTAATTCGTACCTTTGGTGGTTTTCCTGATGCCATCGCATTTAGCGTATTATTGATTAATATTGCAGTGCCGCTAATAGACTACTACACACAGCCACGTACTTATGGCCATGGAGCAGTAAAATGATCATTTCGTCAATGGCTAAAAATGGTGCTATTTTAACTGCGTTTGCGTTAGCAACAACGGGCTTAGTTGCCTCTATCAACGCGCTTACTGCCGATAAAATTGCAGAGCAAGAACAACTGCAACTTACTGCGCAGCTACAAGAAGTGCTCGACCCAAAATCGTACGACAATCAATTATCACAAGATTGCGTAATTATTACTGACGAAAAACTAGGCCCACACGCAAACCAAGTAATTTACCGTGCTCGTAAAAACAATAAACCAGTCGCTGTTGTTATTAGGCATGTTACGCCAAACGGCTACAGTGGCGATATTAACTTATTAACAGCTGTATTGAGCGATGGCACTATTGCTGGCGTTCGTACGACTAAACACGAAGAAACTCCTGGTTTAGGCGACAAAGTAGAAGTTAAAAAATCACTTTGGATCACAACATTTAAAAGCTTAACGGTTGAAGGCGAAGAAGACGCTCGCTGGGCTGTAAAAAAAGATGGCGGCCAGTTTGATCAATTTACAGGCGCGACCATAACGCCACGTGCTGTTGTGGGCTCTGTTAAAAATGCCGTATTGTTCGCACAAACTAATTTTGATGATATTTTTGCAGCACCTAATGCCGAATGTATGGAGGTAGCTAAATGAGTGAATTAAAAACATTATACAAAGAAGGTGTATGGGTAAATAACCCTGCCCTTGTACAGCTTTTAGGTTTATGTCCACTGCTTGCCGTTACCTCAACTGTAACAAATGCCTTAGGTTTAGGCTTAGCAACTTTACTCGTACTCATAGGCTCAAACGTGACTGTATCGGTTGTGCGTAACTGGGTGCCAAAAGATATTCGTATACCTGTATTTGTAATGATCATCGCGGGCTTTGTAACAATAGTTCAATTACTTATGAACGCTTATACCTTTGGTTTATATCAATCATTGGGAATTTTTATTCCGTTGATTGTAACTAACTGCGCCATTATTGGCCGCGCCGAAGCATACGCCTCTAAAAACCCTGTTCATTTATCAGCATTTGACGGCTTAATGATGGGCTTAGGCTTTATGGCTGTACTGTTAGTATTAGGTACTATGCGCGAACTAATCGGCCAAGGTACGCTGTTTGACGGTGCCGACTTATTACTTGGCCCATGGGCACAGAGCTTGCGCATAGAAGTATTTAACTTTGATAACCAATTTTTACTCGCAATTTTACCACCGGGTGCCTTTTTAGGTCTTGGACTACTTATTGCTGCTAAAAACGTAATTGACGCACAAATAAAATCAAAGCAAATTGCACCGCCAGAGGCTGAAAAAGGCCCTCGAGCACGTGTGACCAGCTTAACTTAAGGGGAAAACGTATTAGAGCAACAATTAGCACTAATACGTTTTAAGTTGCATGAATAAAGAAAAACGTCACCAAATACTGTCGCGCCTGCGCGACGATAACCCGCACCCAGTTACAGAGCTTGAATATTCAAGCCCGTTTGAGTTACTAGTAGCAGTAACACTCTCAGCGCAAGCAACCGATGTAGGCGTTAATAAAGCCACTCGAAAGTTGTTCCCTGTTGCTAATACACCGCAAGCCATTTTAGATATAGGCCACGACACACTGCGTGATTATATAAAAACAATCGGTTTATTTAATTCTAAAGCTGCCAACGTGTACAAAATGTGCCAAATTTTGGTGGATGAACATAACAGCATAGTGCCAGAAAACCGTGAAGCACTAGAAGCCTTACCAGGCGTTGGCCGTAAAACCGCTAACGTAGTGTTAAATACCGCCTTTGGCTGGCTAAAAGATAATGAAGGTAGATACTTTTTAGCAGTAGATACTCACATCCAACGCCTTGCAAACCGAACGGGTTACGCTAAAGGAAAGACTGTTGAGCAAACAGAACAGGCCATAATTAAAAATACGCCAAATAAAAAAGAGTTTATGTTTAACCTTCATCATTGGTTTATTTTACATGGGCGCTATACGTGTACAGCGAGAAAGCCAAAATGTGGAAGTTGTATCATTGAGGACTTATGCGATTATAAAGAGAAAACTGAAATGTAGGATATCGAAAACATGAAGTGGATTTTAAAAGCTGTAACACACTTATTTTTAATGCTCTTATTAACCGGTTGCGTATCAACTGATTCTAATGATTCCAGTAATAAAAACTATACCGCGTTTAACAACCGCGGCCTTGCAATAAATTACACCGCAAAGGAAAAAAGAATCTTTATTAATAGAAAACAAACTGCAATATCGTTTGATACAAAGTACCAAGCAACTATTACCGATTTTTCTGATAAAGTTACCTACCAAGAAAAAGGTTTTTCTATAGACCTTAACAAAACTAAATTACCAGAAGACGCAAATAAAGATTGGGAATCTTTATTTGTTAGTAATACTTATGTTACTCAGAAGATATTTAAAACTGATATTAGTGGTAAAAATAGAGTGGACTATAATAAAGATATCTCAGTCACTATCATCCAGCACCCAAATAAAATTGTGATTATTGATGAAGATAATATAAAAAAGATTTTTTTTAAAGCGTCGAGTATGCCTAGCGAAGCCGCTAATGACTGGGATGAGCTTTACCACACACAAGATAAGAAAGTTAGCGTGTATCGCAATATCGAAAAAGTATCTTATTTAATGTATACCACTAATATCGATGATGAAATGACGTTCTTTAACTTAATACCTAAATTCGAGATTTATAGATCTCTTACCAAGAACGTTTATAGGTTTGCTATAGTAAAACCAACCCACACAGAGGCATTTGACTTTTTGCCTACCAGAAATTTCATTTGTGCGGATCTAACTAAGCAATACGCAAGTATAAGGCAAGCTCAAGGTATTGCATTGGCAAAAAATCTAGTTTTAGGTCTTGTTCAGGCTTATAAAAGCCTTAGCACCTCAACCACTTCAGGGCAATTAAACTCAAGTTACTCTGGAGTGTATAACGACTCTTGGGGTCACGGTACATGGTCTGGATACGGGACTAGTCACTACTCCGGATTCAGTCAAACTTATGATTATAGTTTTATTGGTGACCGTGCTGCTGATCTACTGAACTTAGCCTTTACCCCTAATGCACAGTTAAATACCATTGAAACAGCATTGGAACAAAACCAGTGTGAAACACCCTGGTATTAGAAAGCTAAAATATCAAGTTGTGATATTAACTATCAACCGCAACAATACCTGTTTAGGCTGCTAAAAGATAATAAAGGTAGATACTTTTTAGCAGTTGATACTCATATCCAAAGCCTTGCGAACCCTACTGGTTACGCTAAAGGCAGAACGGTTGAACAAACCGAACAAGCCATAATAAAAAATACACCAAACAAAAAAGAATTTATGTTCAACCTTCATCATAGGTTTATTCTGCATGGCCGCTATACGTGTACAGCGAGAAACCCAAAATGTGGAAGTTGTATTATTGAGGATTTGTGTGACTATAAAGAGAAAACTGAGTGATAGCTAAGAGTAGTTATTCTTTAGTTAATATGAACTTTTTAACAGTCACATTTTTTAATTTCCATTTAAGAAGCTGGCGATTTGGTTCTGATATTAGCCTTTATTCGGCCAGCACCAGTTAAATTGAAAATTTGCGTTAGCTTCAGAATAGTTTGAATTTAAGCAAGGTGTTGCAAATATGTTATGATTTATTAATTAGAGCCCAGCTTAAACTTAAAATATAAATACAGTATTAATCAGAAGCTATTTCCGGTTTGTGCCATGAGCGGACATTGTTACGGTAATAAAATAGCTGACTAAAATTAGCGAGGAGCGAGCAAAAGCCATTTGTTTTATCCATATAAGCAACTTGTTAGATTTTCACTATCTCTCGAAAAGATCATCAATGACATCTATTGATGATTCCATATTATATCTTGGTTCTTTATATTCTTCGTGTATTGATGGCTCCATACTATATATATGTCCTTTATATTCATCGTAATGCTGTTGCTGTTCTTCGTGCATTGCCGAATTAATATTAGATTGAATAATCTCATCAATATCACAGCAGTCCTTTATGTAATCTTTATCAGCTTGTTCAAAGTGAATTTCTACCTCTGAGAGTCGTTCACTTATATAATCCTCTAATTCAGGATAAGTAGTACTGTCTGGCTCATATTCATCATCTAAAAGGCCTGCTTCAATAACTTCACTTTTAATACCATTAGATAAATACTCTAAATAATCTTCTTTTAACTTTTCAGTTAAAGTTGCTGGTGACAACTCTACTTTAGATACCAAATTAGAAATCGTAATAAACTCGTTTTCATCCTTTTCATAGTCAAAAACCCAACTATTGATTTGTGCTTTAAAAGCAGGTTCGTCAGGTTTGATATAGCCCAAAGAAAGTGACCATATAATAAATTCAAAATAGTCTGTACCATAGGTAATGGGACCAGACATTAACGCAGCTTTTGCTAAGTCTTGAATATATTCAATTAGTTTTCCTTTAGGCGAAATTTTTGATGAGGCACTAGCTAGTAACTTAAGCTTATAACTATCAATTTCTTTAGCTTTATTTGATAAAGAAAGGTCTAGTAATTGGGACTCTATGATCGAACAGAAAAATTGCTCTTCAATTACTCCCGAAGTTTTCAAATTATTTAGGTTATAGATTGATTGCGGTGTTCTTAAGCACAAAAGTAGCTTATTAATATATTGAAAATCAGTTAAATAGTTTTCAATTACAAAGTCAGAAATAGACGGGTTAAACAAGTCATATGAAACCCTATCTTTGTCTCTAATGCTTCTATTTAATAGGGCACCTATCAACAATTTTATTACTGAATCATAATCTTTACGAGAACTCAATTCTAAGTTACTTGATAGAATTTCCCAATAAAGAGAATTGAGTTGGTCTTCTAATAAAGGTAGCCCATGCAAAGATACAGCTATTACGATGTGTTTGCAGATATCATCAAGCTGCACCTCGAAAACATTTTTCCAAATATCTTTGGGATTTGATAACGTTTTATTTATATATTCCCAATAATTATTTGAACTGATATCTGAAAGACGGTGTTCATCAGTAATAAAAGATATTAGTCGAGGGTTGAAATTTTTATGATTAATTATTTTCAAATATCTCTTTTCTATGTATATTTGTTCTATGTACTCTTCATTTAAATTACCGAACCAAATGTGATTGTATAATATTTTAGCCTTATCAATATCTGTTAACGAGGTAATTGATAGTTCATATTCGTTCCTATCCACTTTTTTAATGCCAAAAAGGTCGCTAAGTCTTTTTCCTTGATTCAAGATATTTGAGCGAGATGTAAGAACAAACCTTTTGTTCTTATCTTTTTCGATTCTTTTGATAAAATTAATTACATGAGAATCTTGGTGTGAGCTCAAGGCTAGTAAAAAGTTTCTTCCCAAAAAATCATCGAAGTAGAAAACTTGCTTCGACTCTTCATTATAAATATCTTCTGCCTCGTTTAATGAATTTTCGATAAAGCAAAACTCAAAACCTCTCACAGTATAAAGTTGACATAATTGATCAGCTAAAGAGGTTTTCCCCACTCCAGGCGAACCAGTAATTATTACGGAGTGAATCTTTTCAAGCTTTTCGATTGCTTGCATATGGTTTTTGGTCACTACGTATCGGCAAGATTCTTCGATAATTTCTTCTATTTTATGTCTACTTCGACCAACAATTGCCGAATTTAGTATTGTTTGTAGAACATTGGTACTTGATATCCACAACTTGTAATGCTTTCTTTCTACCTCAATATTCTTTGATAACATGTCATTAAGGTCTTCATTGCCAAAAATATCTGACTCTGACAATATATACGGAGATAAAAGGTTCTTAATTTTTATTTTATTGGCCCTTGATAACTCTAATGAGGTTACAAATATGTAGCGGTTGGGGTTTAGCTTCCTCACTTTGTTTGCTTCTATGTTTTCTATAGACCTAATGAGAGCTTTAATACCTGACTTTATCCAGTGCTTACACTGAATAATAACTTCATCCCCTTCCAAGGAAAAAAAACGACCATCGACTCCACCATCAGGTCCAACTTTAAACCTTTCAACTCGAGTTCCAAAATGACATGTTAAAAGATCTGCTGATAACCCCTCAAACTCTTTATCATTCAAGCTACTAAAATCATAATCTGACATTAATCTGATGGCCTTTTATATAACTGTTTATATGGCGAAAACTTTACAATTTATTAGTGCGCTCATCGCGCATATTTCTGCCGACTTAACGTTCATTTATCTACTTATATAGTTTTAACAAATTACCTAAGATATTGCTATCACTAAGTTTTCTAAAACTTTAAAATAAAGTTAAATAGAACAATATGCGCGCAAAGAACATTTTGACCAATCAACTAACTATAGTATTAAGTCAATTTCAATGTCTGGTTTTCGCTCTTTGCCGAAGTTCGGCTCAGTGCCATAAGCTGCCTTTCCGGTTTAACTCATTTCATGCCCCAAAATGCGTTAGAGTCTTAGAATTGTCGAACCCATCTGCCTTCACTTTCTTATAATTTTTCTAATGTAGCGTCTTCTATCAGTGCAATGAAAGAAGTAGAATTGCATTAGATTCCTTAAGAGAATGAAAAGCATGGAAAATGACAATTCGATTCAATTGATTGATACGATAATCCCTAACTCAAAAAAACACGTAACAATCGATCTTAAAGGCAAAAACCTTATCATTACTGGTGGCAATGGCTGTGGTAAGACCCGCCTCCTAAAACTAATCCACGAGAACGTTTCTGCCCAAGTCGAGCAATTAACTCATAAAACCGCAGATCAAATTGGGGAGAACATAAGGAGTCGTGAGGCATGGCTGAGCGATTCTAGTCCGACGAATTCTAGCTATCATAAATATAAGCAGCAAATAGTTGAACTAGAACTAAAACTTGCTGATATAGATAAGGTGAAAGTAATACTTGGAAAAGTGGAAACATACTGCACCGATTTCAACGAAAAAAAAGCACTACTTCGTTTCTTCCCTGCCGTCAGAGAGCAATCTCTTGCTCATAATGGCTCAAATGATAGTCTTGCTCGCTTAAAGCAAGACGACAAGCATAATTCTCTTTCTAAAGATTCAAGTTCTCAATTTGAACGCTACCTAGTTGCTTTCTATAACTACGGTAGTCACCTATTAGCTCGTGTTGACAATAAAGCACAAGGTGCAAAGGTGGATGAATGGTTCGATAACGTAGAAAGTCAATTACAATACCTATTTGAAGATAAAAGCCTCAAGTTGGATTATAACGCTGAAGAACAGTCTTTCTACATTAAACAGGATGATAAAGACCCATACAAATTCGACAAACTATCATCAGGCTATCAATCCATTCTTAGCATCTACGCTGACCTTTTGATGAAGGTAGAATTGAAAGAAGTTAGTGCCGAAGAACTATCTGGTGTTGTCTTCATTGATGAGATTGACGCTCATCTTCACGTATCGCTTCAAAAAAAGATTTTCTCCTTCTTTGCCCAAGCATTTCCTAAAGTTCAATTCATTGTTACTACTCACTCACCTTTCGTAGTCCAGTCAGTGAGTAACTCGGTCATCTATGATTTGAGTGCTAATGAGCAGCTAGAAGACCTTTCAATGTATTCATACGAATCGATTCTAAAAGGCTTATTGGGTGTTGAAAGCAAATCTAGTATTCTGGATGGATTAATTGAAGAACTAGCAGCACAAATTCAAGCTAAGAGACCTGACTGGGGTACGATTTATGATCTTGTTCGTAGAATTAAACCAAATGAACGTAACTTAGATACGCATTCGAGCAATGTTCTAAAACAAGCTGAGATAATGATCATAGATCAGCGTGCTCAAAATGAAACGGAGGAATGACGTTGTTCAAAGTTATCCGCGCATTAGAAGAACCTGCTGAACTTAAGACCAAAGGATATAATAGTGATAAAGTTGTTAACTCCCTTTGGGAAATGTGCCATCGCAAATGCTATCTCTGCGAAACATTGAACCCTGATGCTCCTGAAATTGAACACAAGGAACCTCATGAAAACAAAGATGAAGACCTTAAAGTAGATTGGAAAAATCTGTTCTATTCGTGTCGCAGATGTAACAGTATCAAAGGAACGAAGCACAAAAACATTCTCGATGTAGCGCAAGTTGATCCGATAACTAAAATCATCTGGAACATGGCTCCATCCAACTACTCAGACGTAACGTTTGAAAAAGTGGATAAGAAATGCGAAGACAAAGCAGTTGACGACACGATAAAACTTCTTGAGCGTTGTTTTAACGAAGCTGGCACTGCCTTTCGTGGAATTACCAGGGAAGCACTTATCGAGAAGATTGAAATTAAGTTACAACACTTCTTAAAGCAAGCCTATAAAATCCGTCATGAAGACTCTGACGAAGATGATATTAATAAAGCGAGAAAGCAACTTAAAGTAATGCTCCAAAATAAGTACCCATATTCAGCTTTCTGGCGTTGGCGTTTCTTGAGAGACCCTGTACTGATGAGAGAACACTCAGATTTACTACTTGAATATGCAGAGCTGAGTCCTTGCAAAAAGTAAATTAAGGAGCTGTTGGCTCCTTAATTTACTCACCTCGCTAACTATAGCAGTTTTGAGTAATTGCCAAGACTTACTGGCTTCAATTAGAGGCAAGATTCAATGTTGATAGTAATGTAGTGCTGATGTGCGAAGTGTTCAGAACGATAATGGACGAATGCTCATAATGCGTAATCTATATACATGTAGTAACATCAGTATTCATTTCCGAGGCATGGAAAGCGACTTCGCTATGGGTTATCTATTAAACCCAACAAAATTTGAACCGACTGATAAAGAAAACGAATTCACCTTCATTCAAAGGAAGTATTCTGTGCCACCCAGTAAAGCTGATTTTGATGCTTGGGTATATCAATCTGTAAATCAAACTGCACAAAATCACTACATTGACCTCAGTAAGCGTATAGCGTTATCAGAATACCTCGGCTGCATGTTTGATACGGAACACCCGTTTGAAAGCAATCTACTTAACATGAATGTCGGTAGTACTGATATTAAGCCAATACATTAAATTGTACGCTAAAGATGGACGTGCCATTCATGGAACAAGTATCCTCTACTGATTTGATGTCTATTCGAAACAACGACGGTGAAGCATTCCAGTCGTTCCGTGCTGAATTAGAAAAAGGGCTACGTGAAGCAAGGTATGAAACTGATCCTAGTCGTGTGAAAGCAATTATCGAAGATACACAGCATGAACTATTCGAAGTACAAATGCGCCAGATAGCCCCACAACTGAAGCATTTAAAACGAACACATTTTGCTGAGGCTAGTATTGCAGTTGCCGGCTTAGGGCTTAGTATTTTGACTTTCGAGGCTAATTTGATTGCTACTGGCATCGCGGGTTTGAATGCGCTGAAGTCACACCACGACTACAAATCAAAAGTCACGGCGAATCCAAGTCATTTCTTGTGGAATGTAAAACAAAAAGCAAAGAAGTAGTTCTATTAGTTCGTTATTAAACAGAAAGCCCGCTGCCTGCGGGTTATTTGTTGTGGGATTGTTTGCTGGTACTTGTAGGATCGGCTTAGTTCTCTCTATTGCTATCGAACCTGACAGTGGCTTTTTCCCTTTTTCATACCTGTCGTAATTCATTAATTACTAATTTAGCAAAGGCGCTGACACGTTTTTGTCCAACAACGAGTTTACCCGACCGTCCGCTTATCGCTCTTTGCTGAAGTTCAACAGAATGTAAGAAGCAGACATTAGTACCTTAAACATATGTAGGCTATCTAGTTATAAATTAAGAGTGTGAAAAATCAGTTTAATTCTTTAAATTATTATTCGATAGCTTCTCTTAATTTTTTGTTATAAAAATCAAAACGCTGTTCAAAGCCAATGATCTGATTTTGAGAAGTCCATAAAGGTGCATCGGTAAATTCCCAACCGCACTCTACTATTTCACTCAAGGCATAAATATATTCAAAAGTGTCAATAAATAGACCTTGGAATTTTAAGAGCTTTTCTGGCGATAATTTTTTATATTTACTACCATGCACATAATAATTTCGACTTTTTATGGCGATATTTACAATGAACTCTAAGTCTTTGGTATTTATTTTATGTCCCACTAAATGTGGCTTAATTATATTAAGTCTTTCTTGTACTCTGTCTTTTAAGGACTTTCGAGTTAAAAAACCAATAGACTGTAATAGAGATTGTTTTATATCAGGAAACGTTGAAAACTCAGACTTGATGTGCATTTTTAAGTTTGTTAATAATTCTTCTGCATCAGTAGCTATCGATAATTTTGTATCCTGCTCTGATACCGGAAAAATATCAAACATATTTGCTGCTGTTATAAGTCTGTCTGAGGAATAGGAGTCTCTGAAGTACGTATTGTAAAAGTTGTACCTTACACTTTCTCTATCACTTTTTTCAAACCAACCTTTCAAAATTTCTGGAAATCTGTCGTTAGTTACATCAATAAGTGGTTCAGAGTAATAGCTATCCTTTATCTCTTTCCCCCATTCATAATTATCGTGATAAATAGTAAATTCATGGTGTTCGTGTTCAATCTTCTTTAGCGTTATGTCTTTAAAAAAAAGACCTTTCACACCAATAAACCTAAGAAATAAAGCAACTAAATTGGCTCGTTTGAATGCTTCATCAATAGTAACACCTTCACGAAAATCAATAGTTATGACTACTTTATTTTCGATCTTCACACCTGTTGCTCCCCCAAGAGAACCGCTAGTAACTAAGTTATGAGCTTTTATTGTACCTAATTCTGTTTCTTGCTCAAAAATTGAAAAGTCACCATTAAAATAAGCAATAACGGGATGCTTTTCGGTATCAAACTTTGGTGTATATTTTTGTGTATTCAGTGATTCAACTAAATTTTCATCCGGAAAGTTTATATAACCAAATGAATTTAAATGTTTAAAGAGCTTTAATGGATTACCAACTACCGGAGTTTTTCAAGTTAGTTGTCGCATCAAATTAAATTTTATGCCGCCCGCATTGCTTCTTTTTTCTCTGGATTTAA
>NZ_JADYXD010000018.1:0-80146 GCF_015864475.1 Pseudoalteromonas sp. SWXJZ10B | reverse complement strand
CGAACTCAGTAGTGAAACGAAACAGCGCCGATGATAGTGTAGCATTTGCTATGTGAAAGTAGGACATTACCAGGCTTAAAATTGTAGAAAGCCCGAATTTAACGATTCGGGCTTTTTTACGTCTGCAGAAAAGTAAAAATAGCACAATTAATGTACACTCATCCAACACCCATCATATAGGTCGGGCGAGCGTAGCGACTCCCGACGCTAAAGTCACTGTAAGTCCCCCCCCTTATAACGCTTAAACTTCAATTCTAACCTTACGATATAGCTTCATATTTTCACTAAATTCTCAATAAATCAGACCCTGATTACAGAGTCCCACGTTTCTTCTCACTTTGTTGCAATTTCATTCTTGGTTTAATAAGTGACCTGTGTAAAACTACCTGAGTTAATTTAGTAAATCAGGTGACATGAATGTCGAATATTAAAGCTTGGAAACTTATAAGCCTGTTTTGTTTGTTCGCAGTGCTTATGGGTTGTCAATCGAAAGAAGAGCAGCTGCAACAAACAATTCAAGAGTCTATTAAAAAGGTAGATACGGAGCTGTCTCAGCTTGGTACTGCACTCGATAATGGAAGTGTACGCAATGCTGTGTTACTTAAAGAATATGGCGAGCTTCTTAAAAAACAACAACCAGAGCTTACAAAAGTTGTTGATGTAATTACCCTTGATGCAACGCGCCAAGGCGCACTTTATAGTGGCTTAACACAGCGACTTAAAGATATTAAAGGAACTTACTTAATTCCTCCTTATGAAGATACGTTACATAGCATTGATTTGTTGCGTGATGCATCTAAACCTACGCTATTTTCTGATGCGTTAACCGATCCTATCAATATGCTAGCTGATATGTCCAAAGGCACTTTAGCGCGTGTAGGCGCAATTAGTAAGCAAGCTGAAGGTGAGGGTGTTGGTAACCAAATGGTAGGTAACCCTAACTATGGTAACTGGCAATCAAATAGTAACGGTATTAGCTTTTGGCAATGGTACGGAATGTACCGTATTTTAGGTGATGTATTTGATCGTGTTGAATATGGAAGCTGGAGTAAGCGCCGAAAGTATAGCTATTACAATGACTATGGCCGCTCGCGTTATTCAAGCCCTAAACAAATTAAAACCCAAAGCGCTTTAGAAACACGCACGCGCCAAACATACCAACGCCAAGGTAAACAGTTTACAAGCCCTTATGCGAGTAAAAAAACAGGTGCATCAGGTTTAAGCCGTAGTAGTTATACGCCAGCAAAAAGCCGCAGTAGTTATTCTCGTTCGAGCAGTTATAGCAATAGCTCAGGATCGGTGCGTGATAGCGGTAGCAGAACCTCTCGTGGCGTGAGCCGTGGTAAGTAAAAGAATAAAGTTGGAGTTAGAATAATATGTATGAATTTAATGGAATAACTATGTGGTCACTGCAAGCGCTGGCGATTGATTTTGCAATTATTGTTTTATTATTTGTAAGCCTTAAATATATAAAAGGCTGGGTTTCAAACTTACATGCAAATGATGAAATAACAGAGCGTGATAACTTTGCTTTTGGGATTAGCTTTGCCGCTGGCTTAGTGGCACTGGCGATTGTATTAACGGGTGTAAGTAGCGGAGCTTTTGCTGCGACACTGCAACAAGAAGCACTGCAAATGTTAGCTTATGGCGCATTAGCAATTGTACTGATTAAGTTGGGTCACTTTTTTCAAGATAAAGTAGCGCTTCGTAAAGTAAGCCTGCACGACGAAATCGTTAAAGGTAACGTTACAGCTTCAATAATTGATTTTGGCCATGTTGTCAGTGTTGCTATCGTTATTCGCTCAGCTCTTTTATGGGTGGCTACTGACGGCTGGCATGGTCTTCCAATTGTAATTGCCGCCTTTATTATAGGTAGTGTTGTATTACTACTTGTTAGCCAGTACCGAGTGCAGTTATTTAAACGTACAAATAAAAGTGGCGACTGCCTACAACAAGCAATTGTTGATGGTAACTTAGCTGTGGGTATTCGTTACGCTGGATTTTTAGTAGGTAGTGCATTAGCTATTACAGCAGCAACGGGTGTTGCACCTTACGCGGCTGATAATATTAATGCGAGTTTACTATACTGGGCTATTAGCGCAGTAGTGAGCCTTGTTGCATTTATTATTTTGCACTTAGTGACAATTAAAATAATTTTATCTGGTTGCGATATTTCCGATGAAGTTAATCGTCAAAAAAATGTAGGTGTAGCTACTATTTCTGCAGCAGTATCATTTGCTGTAGGTATCACTATGGCAACATTACTAGGCGCATAATCAGTGTCATCAACCACAACTAGCCCAAGTAAGTCTCGCTTACTTGGGCACGATATACTACTTATTACTGTTATGGCCGTGCTTGCTGGGTGCGGCCTTATTTATGAATACTTACTGTCTCATTATGCGGGCCGTGTACTTGGCTCAGTAGAGAGCGCTATTTACGCCATGATTGGTACTATGATTGTAGCAATGGGCTTAGGCGCTTTTTTAGCGCGCTGGTTCAAAGATGCATTTACCGCTTTTGCTTGGCTAGAAAGCATTATTGCTTTGGTTGGCATGGGCTGCATTTTAGCGATAGCGGGTGTAATAGCAGTTAGTTATTCTCTTCCTCATTTATTTTCGAGCATTTTTAATTTACCCCCTGATGTTGTACTTAATGGTTACGTATTTCAAAAGCTACAAGAGTGGTCACGTTTTCTACCTTATGTTTTTGGTTTAATACTGGGCTTATTTATTGGTATGGAAATACCGCTTATAGCGCGCATTCGTCAGCACGTTTATGGCCGTTTTTTAGAAAACAACGCAGGGACTATTTATGGTGCCGATTATATTGGTGCTGGTATTGGTGCAGCCATTTGGGTAAGCATCATGCTCTCAATGCCTATAATGCAAGCTGCAGCGTGGACGGCGTTATTTAATATCATTGCGGGGCTCGCATTTTTATGGCGCTACCATACCCATGTGCGCTTTGCTAAGGCACTTTTAGTTTGCCATATAGTATTACTGGCATTATTTGGTTTTATTTTAGTATTTGGCAGTAGCTGGATGAACAGTCTAAGTAATGTTTTATACAAAGATAAAGTAATTTATTCGCAAGCAACTAAATACCAGCACGTAGTTTTAACCGAAAGATTAAGCAAAAACCAACCTCAGCCAATTACAGATTTATATTTAAATGGGCGTTTACAGTTCTCAAGTATTGATGAGCAAATATATCATTCAATGCTGGTTTACCCTGCAATGCTTGCCTCTAACAGACACGACCGTGTATTAATAATTGGTGGTGGTGACGGGCTTGCACTTAGAGATGTTTTAAAGTGGCCTGTGAGTGAAGTAACGCTAATAGATTTAGACGCGCAACTACTCAATTTATTTGGTCATAAAGACGGTGACTTTACGCCGCCAGAGCACATCAATAAGCGATTACTACAGCTAAACAATAAATCGATGCATGATTCGCGAGCCAACATAATTGTGGGTGATGCATTTTTAGAAGTAGAAAAGCTACTTGACCAATCTAAGCAGTTCGACACTATTTTAATTGATTTACCTGACCCTAATCATCCTGATCTAAATAAAATGTACAGTGACTACTTTTATAATCATGTACGGCAGCTATTAGCACCCGATGGCGCAATGGCGGTTCAATCAACCTCACCTTATCACGCTAAAAAAGCGTTTTTAAGCATTGCTAAAACAGTTAAAGCTGCTGGGTTTGGCTATGTTGAGCAGTATCAGCAAAACATACCTTCTTTTGGGCAGTGGGGCTGGACTATAGCGACTAAAATGGGGCAGTCGGCCAGTGGCCGTATTAATGATGCGACGGCTATGCCTGTGCCATCAAGATGGATTAGTAAAGAATATTTATTGGCAAGTTTTGTATTTCCTAACCACTACTTTGAACAAGTTAAAAGTATTGAGGTCAATAGGTTAGGGTCTGGTCAGTTGTATGATTACTACCGAACGGCATGGCAAATAGAAAGCGAATTGTATAAAAACTAATAAAACATGGTTGACATAATATGTCGGCCATGAGAATCTTAACTCAGACATAATATGTCAAACGACAAAAGGCAGAGACATGGAATTAAATGAACTTTCAATAAAATTAGCTTCTTTTGAAACTGAAGGCGCTAACTTTGAGTCTTTCTTGATTGCCAACCCAGGCGAGCAAGATGTTTTACAAGTCATTGTTGATGGAAATGATGAGCTTCCAATTTTTGTTACGCAAACGCAAGAGCAGTTATTATGTATTAGCTACTTGTTTGACGAAGATGAAGTTAAAAGTGAATTACGCGACGAATTAAACGAAACATTACTACGTTTAAACGTGCCAATTCCACTGAGTGCATTTGCTAAAATCGATAACAAATACGCGATTTTTGGTGCACTGTCGGTAAATTCATCATTGGATGACGTTACCCACGAACTAGTGACATTAGCCGATAACGCTATCGATGCACTAGAAGCCGTGACCTTGTATTTAAACGATTAATAGCTAGTTAGTGGAGTTAAGATTATGAGTATTTTAAAAAAATTATTTACAGCAGTACGTGGCGGCGCTCGTGAAGCAGGCGAAGCAATTGTAGACAAAAATGGCATCCGTATTTTTGAGCAAGAAATTGCAGACGCGCAAAATGCACTTCACCGTGCTAAAAAAAGCCTTACTGAAGTAATGGCCAAAGAAATGCAAACTAAGCGTAAAATTAGCGCTGTAGATGCATCAATCGCTGAACATGAAGCGTATGCAGGCCAAGCTCTTGAAAAGGGCAACGAAGCATTAGCATTAGAAATTGCAGAAAAAATTGGTGACTTTGAAGCTGAAAAAGCTGAAAACGAGCAAGTATTGTCTGGCTTTAGCAATCACATTGTTGCGCTTAAGCAGCAAGTTAAAGATGCTGAAAAATCGATTAAAGAGAATCAGCGTCAGCTTACAATGGTTAAAACCACTGAAAGCGTACAGCAAGCAACAATGGCTGTTAACAGCACACTTAATACAAACAGCTCGTCTATGACATCGGCTCGTCAATCGCTTGAACGCATTAAACAGCGTCAACAAGATCGAAGTGACCAGCTTGGTGCTGCAAAGCAACTTGAGTCAGACGTAAATGGCGATGACTTAAAAGCAAAAATGGCTGAAGCAGGCATTGGCGACACAAGTCCAAAAAGCGCTGATATTTTAGCTCGCATCAAAGCGAAGCAAAATAGCTAACTATTACGTTTATACTTTAAAAAGGTAACCGAGTTTTTCTCAGTTACCTTTTTTGCTTAGAAGGCAGCCTTCCTATGTTTAATTTTTTCAAATCTAAAAAAGAGCCAGAACGTCAACTTAATCATCCGAGCGATCTTAAAAAAGGCGACATGTTTAGCGTTATTGATTCATTTGCCTATCCTGCATGGTTAAAGGGTGAAACGTTACGTGTTACTGATATTCAGACTTACCAATATCAGCACAGTAGCGATACTGAATTTGTACTTGAGACAAATAGCGGCCAAGTTGTATTTTTACAAATTGAGCAAGATGATGGCGAAGAGTGGGCTAACTTTTCTATTAAAATTCAGCGAAACGAAGTTGAAGAGATATTTAGCCTTGATGAGTTTGCGCGTATTTTTGATGAAGAGTCGTTAACCCACATTACAGTGCAAAATACACCAGAGCGCTTTATGCAGTTTTTAGCTAAAAGCTACCAACAAAGCGAGTCGCCTTATGTGTGTTATTTCCATAATAAAGATTACCGCAACCAAACTTTGCCTCGCTATGAGCAAGAAGGTGGTGAGCCATGTGAAATGATTTGCTTAGCGTCAGATAATGAAGGCTTTGGTTTAAATATCGAAATTTGGGATGGCGGCGAAACCGAAGTATCGCTAACGCTCATGCGTCCAATGTCAGACATTGTAGACTTGTTTCCCGGAGATGCTAAGTGAGTGATGCTAAAGACAAGTGGTTACGTCAGGAACAAGCTGTACGTGCCACACAAATGGCATTCGATCTAAGCAGCGAAGTTCAAAAGCTGATAAAAAAGCAGGCAATTGATCAAGAGCTAACGCCGTCAGATATGATCCGAAAAATACTTGGCTTAGACGTAAAGTCTAAAAAAACGCGTCAACGTTTATCGTTTAACTTAAATGATGATGAAATAGCGCAACTAGCCAGTCGCTTTGATGTACAAAGCGATGATAAGCGAGCCGTAAAGCAACAAGTAGCTGATTTATTAATAGCTCACACTAAAAATAAAAAAGTGAAATAATTTAATTAGGTTTTTATGAATATTGTTTTAATTGCTTACTTAATTATTTTTGCGTTGTTTGGTACTGCGGCGAGTTATTTTGTACGTTTTATTTATGCATATTGGGTGCTTAAAACAATGCCCATGAAATACATTATTAAAGCGGGTATTTGCGTGGTACTGGTGGTAGTAATTTCAGCGTTAATTCCGTATTTAAGTTAACGCTGAAATTAGCTTATACGCGGCCGTTTTTATTTTATATCAAACGACTGGCATTGGTGGTTAATACACAGCGATTGCACTTCAAGTACAGGAGAACAATCAGTTAAGCCTTGTGCTTTATTTTGTATGTTTTCTTGTTTTGTTATTTGTTGAGCAAGCTGTTCTGCTTCTTCTTGAGATGTGTTTAGCGTTGAATAAACAGCATATTTACTCGGTCCGCCGCATGCGCGGGAGCCCACTTCAAGTACTTTGCACTGAAAGCTTGCAGTGCAGCTGTTATTACTCACCATGTTATTCAGATCATAGTTTAAGTCAGATAAGTTTTTACTTTGCTCATTTGACGTCACAGTACTAGCACAACCACTTAGTAATAAAATGCTGCTAGCAATGCTTAAAATTGATAGTTTAATTGCCGATGGTAAACAACTCATAACGTTATCCTTAAAATGCACTTACCGCTGAGCTTTCAAGTTTAACACATTTATTTTCAACACACTGCGTGCTTGGCGTTGTTAAATGCTGACAAATGCTCATCATCCCTTTTTGTGAATTATAACTACTTTCAAGCTTAGTAATTTTGTCGCTAAGGGCTGCTACTTGTTCCTCAGATGCTGCGTTTGTTGAGTACACAACAAAGCTGCTTGGCCCACCACATGCGCGACTGCCTACTGCATTTACTCTACATTGGGTGCTGGTATCACATTGCTTATCTGTAATTAGCGTATTTAATTCGGTTTTAGCTGTTTTTATATCGTCTATTGAAACGTTTTTTAAATCAGCTTTTGGTATTTTTTCAGCAACTACGTTCTTTTTAGTATTTTCTTGTAATTGAGTGTTTTCTTTTAGCTTTTGTGGCTCTTGCTTTGGTGCTTCAGCTTCTGAGGTGATTGTTACTTGCTGCGTTTCAGTGGGTGCTTTATCTAAGCATGCAGTTAAACAAAGTGGTAAAAGTATGGCTAACAATGGGGTACGCATAACAAACCTTGATAGTGATGAAATATTCATCACTATCATACACGGTGCATTTTTTACGGCAATAAAAACTATATTATCAAGTAATTAAAGCCGTGAAAAATACCGTTTTGTTAAAGTCCACCCTGCGTTAGTTTGGTGGGGTTAAGTAGTTTTTCGAGTTCACTGCGTGGTAAATCAGTTTCTTGTTCGGCTACATCAATAATAGGGCGGGCTTCTTTATAAGCCTGCTTTGCTATTTTTGCTGCTTTTTCATAACCGATCACCGGATTAAGTGCCGTCACTAAAATTGGATTTTTAGCGAGCGCTTTATCTATATTAGGCTGATTTACCTTAAAGCTGGCAATGGCTTTATCACCCAATGCCTGCGCGCTATTGGCAAGTAATTCTATGCTTTGTAAAATATTATACGCAATGACTGGGAGCATAACGTTTAGCTCAAAATTACCCGCTTGGCCTGCTACGGTAATCGTGGCGTCGTTGCCAATAACTTGTGCGCTTACCATGGCTGCGGCTTCTGGTATTACTGGGTTTACCTTACCTGGCATAATAGACGAGCCCGGTTGAAGTGCTTCAAGCTCTATTTCACCTAAGCCCGCAAGTGGTCCTGAATTCATCCAGCGTAGGTCATTCGCTATTTTCATTTGTGCTACAGCGAGTACTTTTAATTGCCCCGAAAGCGCGACGATGGCGTCTTGTGAACCTATATTATAAAAAAAGTTACTACTAGGCGTAAATCTAATTCCTACATTGGCACTCAGATTTTCTGCAAATTTGGCTGCAAACTTAGGGTCTGCATTTATTCCTGTTCCAACAGCTGTACCGCCTTGTGCAAGTTCGCATACACGCTCTAAGCTATGTCTAATTCCTGCTGCGGCATGATTAACTTGTGACTGCCATGCACTGAGTGTTTGATCAAACGTTACAGGCATTGCATCCATTAAATGCGTACGGCCCGTTTTAACTATATGGCCTACTTCAGCTTTTTTCTTTTCCAGGCTTTGCGATAAATTTTCAAGCGAAGGAAGTAATTCGTACACTACATTTATTGCGCTACTGAGTGCGATAGCAGTAGGGACTACATCGTTAGAGCTTTGCCCCATGTTTACATCATCATTAGGGTGAATGCTTTCATTGCCTATCCGGCTAGCAAGCGTTGCAATAACTTCATTGGCATTCATATTTGAGCTTGTGCCAGAACCTGTTTGAAAAATATCAACGGGAAAATGCTCAACATGTTCACCATCAATAATACTTTGGCAAGCTTGCTCAATTGCATCGGCTTTAGCTTTGCTTAAATGGCCTAGCTCACAGTTACTTTGTGCAGCGGCTTGTTTTATATAAGCCAGTGCAGTTATAAATTGCTTTGGCATAGGTAAGCCACTAATGGCAAAATTATTAACCGCTCGCTGTGTTTGCGCCTGATAGAGCGCATCAGTAGGTACTTGTAGCTCGCCCATGCTGTCTGATTCTGTTCTAAAGTTGCTCATAAGTGTGCTCCTTAAAAAGGGTTGAATTCGTGACTAAGAATACGAGCTTCACGCTCAAGTATTAAAAATTGTGCAGTATTGTTATGCACTTTATAAAACCGTTTTAGTGCTAATAAAGGTTTGTATAACTGCTCTAAACATTGTTTACGAATAGCATTATGTATAAGAGGGTCGCACATTTTGTTCATAATTTCATGGTGTGTGCGTCTAAGATAAAACTCTTGAAGCAAGGGATTACGTTGTTGCTCAAATTTTTTGGCGACGTTAAGGGCGGTTTCTATGTAATCGGCAACGAGCATGGGTGCATGCAGGCCAGGTCTTAAGCAATGGCAAGAGAGTTCTTGATGGTAACGATGCTGGGCATAATTTGAAGACATAAAAAAACCGACTTAAGTTAACGATAATAGTTATCATTACATTTAATCGGTTTCAGTGTAAACAGTTATTATAAAAATTATTTGCGATACTAATTTGAGTTTTAATTGTAGCCAAGAATAAATATCTGATCTGTTTCATGTTTGGTCATCGCCTGTTGATTATGTTTAGGGTGCGAAAGTAAATCGATTACTGTTGCTCTCATATCAACGGCGTAACTATGATCGTCGGTGGTTTTTTCGGTTATAGCAATAGCTGCGTCTACAGCGGTATAAGGGGGTATATGCATAATTTTATCCTTTGAAATTTAATATAAGTTAAACCCTTTAGTGGGTTAGTTATATAAAAGCATATTACGTACCAATCATAATAAATTAGCTCAACCATATGATAGTTATAGTGTTTAAAAATTATCTTTTTTTTCATCACGACAAAATAAGCTAAATTTGCTTTACTGTTGTGCATTAATCTACAATTTTGGTGCACAGTAATGACAAAGCCATTTTCACAAGCCTGTGAAAACAATAAAACCCCTATTTTAGAGCAATTAAAAGTTGTATTAATAAATACTAAAACAGTACTCGAAGTTGGCTCAGGAACCGGCCAGCATAGTGTTTTTTTTGCAGAGCAATTACCACATTTACAATGGCATACAAGTGATCGTGCTATAAACCACGAAGGGATTAACTTATGGCACCGCGAAGCTAATTTAACTAATTTGCATGCACCACTTGAGCTTGATTTAAATAATGAGTGGCCAGTAGATAAGGTTGACGCTATTTATACTGCAAACACATTTCATATTGTAAGTTGGCAATTAGTTGAGCGTTTTTTTGACGGTGTTAAACGCCACTTAAATAGCGACGGTATGTTGTGTATTTATGGGCCATTCAAATACCAAGGTGAATTTACCAGCCCAAGTAATGATGACTTTAGTGCCTTTTTAACAGAGCGCGATCCGTTAAGTGGAATAAGAGATTTTGAAGCCGTTGAACAACTAGCTAAGCAAGCAGGGCTTACGCTTATTAGCGATACAGCCATGCCTGCAAATAATCAGTTACTCGTTTTTAAACGGCAGTAATGAGCTACATTGCTCTTTATATATATCAATATGGCCGCGTTCACGCTTTAAGTAGTCGCTTATTGCATTACTAAAGTCGCCATCAACAATATGGTGAGCAGAGTAGGTAAGTACGGGTTCAAATCCGCGTGCTATTTTGTGCTCACCTTGTGCACCCGAATGAAAACAGTTGAGTTTATGCTTTATTGCAAACTCAATACCTTGGTAATAACACAATTCAAAGTGCAGCGAATCTACTTCCTCACTTGCTCCCCAGTAGCGCCCATAAAGCGTATTTTTACTTACTAAACTAAGTGTTGCAGCAATCACGTTATCGTCTCTTTTGGCCAGCATAATAACGAGACTGTTAGCCATTAAGGCATGTAAAAGCGTAAAAAACTCCATATTTAAATAGCCCAAATGACCAGAGCGCTTTAAGTAGGTACGCTGATAAAACTCACAAAACAATTGCATTATCTCGGGCGTAATTTGCGTTCCTTGCAGCCATTCAATATCAATGTTCTGTTGCGCTATTTTAGCTCGCTCTTTTTTAAGTGACTTACGTTTTCGTGAGCTAAGCATCTGCAAAAAGTCGTCAAAGGATTCATAACCTTTATTAAACCACTGAAATTGCACACCCACTCTTAACATGGCGTGTTGCTCAGTTAATGAGGTGGCTTGGGCTTGATCGCAAAAGTTAACATGCCATCCCGACCATCCTTGGTGAGCACTGTGTAAGCTAAGTTGCTCTGTAATGTATTGATATACCGCATTTGGATTAGCGTGCTCGATAGCAATGCGCTTGCCTTCAATAGGGCTAAAAGGAATGCCAGATAGCCACTTGGGATAATATTCTAAACCGTGTTTTTCGTATGCCTCAGCCCAGGCCCAGTCAAATACATACTCGCCGTATGAATGACTTTTTAAATACCCGGGTGCAAGTGCAACGAGCGTATCATTTTCAAAAATAGCGAGGTGATGGGGCTGCCAACCGCTTTTTTGTGTTACGCATTGGCTTTGTTCAAGGGCATATAAAAAAGCATGTTGAGTAAATGGTTCATCACCAAATAAACGTTGCCACTGCGCCTGATCAATCTCATTAATACTGCTAAACCATTGGTGCGAAAACGTTCCCATGACTACTTACCTTGTAGTTGTTCTAAGCTGTTTTACGTTTTTAATAAACGTACTAATTTGCATTTTAAGCTCGGTAAAATGAGGATTATAAGTTAAGCGCTGTAAAGCCGGATAGTGTTTTAAGTTGGCGCTTGTACGCTCTCCTAGTTGTGGGTTTTTAGTTGTTTTACATGTTTTATATAGGGACTCGTCGTTAATAAAGCTGCCACAATTGCGATAAGTTGCGTTAATTCCATAATGTGGATTTTGCGGTGAGTTAACAACAGCAATATGCGATATACCATGAACCTTTTTACATTGAGGTGTTGTGCATTGCGGATTATTTACTGTGTAGTCACTAGCAAAGTCTGGCGGTAAAATATCAGTGCTTCCATAAAGTACTAAAGTATCGAGCGGTTTATATTTGATTGAATTACCTTTGTGTAATGCACTCAATAACTTTAGCGTGGCACGCGTATCTATCGTGGTATCAATATCGCTAAGTACACTAAAAACAGGTAATTTAAGTGCAGGGCGTTTGTTCAAGCTACTTATGCTTGCAAGTGACATTGCATCGTACGAAGCGGCAGCTGCATTTAAAGGAAATGATTCATACTTAGCAAAGTCTACATCGGCGTCTTTATCTATCCAATTAACAAAGGGTATGGCATCAATCCACTTTGCTATCCAGCCGTACTTATTATGTGGCTCGGAGCCTGGCGAATAAAGCATAAGCGCTTTAATTTTAGGGGATACAGTGTGTTTGGTTGCGTAATCAATAAGTAACGCTGCACCGGTAGAGTAGCCTGCGAGTATCACCTCATCAAAATCTTGCACCGAGCGATCAACGCCATATTTTATTGCTTGTTGCCACTGGCTAACCTCTACATTGAGTAAAGCACTTGCAGCGCTTCCATGTCCTGGTAATAAAATAGTACGCACGGTATAGCCTTGTTGATAATACACTTGTGCTAAATCGTGATAGGTAAAGGGGGAGTCAGTTAGCCCGTGGATTAGTAGTGCAACTTTATTACTGTTTGGGTGCGTGAGCTCAAAAGGGGCAATAATATCTGCAATAGTAGGGTCAGGTTTTCGCTTACCTTGTGTTACTAATTGCTGATACGTTTGTGTAATAACAGGGCATGGCATATTTGCACGTGGATTGGCTTTATTTATATGTTTATATGCAAAATCTAAGTAATCGTTAAATGGTAAAATGGCGTGGTAATTAAAGCGCTGGTGGTTGTGCTCATTTTCAAAGCGTAATAAGCCTTGTTGCTTACTTTTTGTTATAAATTTAAAGTCGCTCGCCTGCGATATACAGTTTTGAGCGACAGCTGTATGAGAAAAAACACTTAAAACAAAACCAAAAGCTACTCTTAAAAATACTCTTAAAACTATTCTTAAAATTAAACCACTATTGTTCATTAACTTCTGCATATTGGACAAGACACTCGGTTAGCTTAATGAGTTCAAGCGGTTTTGCAAGATGTTGATTAAATCCAACTGCTTGTGCATGTGCTTTATCCTCTGGCATTACGTCGGCAGTTAAAGCAATAATAGGGAGTTCTTGTTCGGTTTTAAACTGGCGGATCAGTGCCGTTGCTCTATAGCCATCCATTACAGGCATTTGGCAATCCATAAGCACTAAGTCAAAATGCTGCTTTTTCACTATATCGACCGCCAACTCACCGTTTTCTACCATATACGGCACAATCCCCAGCGAGCCAAGCATCGCTTTAATCACCATTTGATTTACTGGGTTATCCTCTGCGACCAAAATGTCTAGCGAAGTAATATTAGTATTATCAAATGTAATAACATGTTCTTTTTTAGGCTCTGTTGTTTCTAATCGCATTGAAAATGTAAAAGTAGAGCCTTTATCTACTTCACTTTTAAGGGCTATTTCTCCCCCCATTAATTGGCTTAGCTCTTTTGCTATTGTTAAGCCAAGTCCTGTACCGCCAAACTGCCTTGAGGTAGAACTATCAGCTTGGGTAAATGCGTTAAATAATTTTTTATGCTGGCTTGGTTTTATACCTATTCCGGTATCACTAACGTTTATAACAAGCTGTACTTTATTGGCGGCAGTAAACTCTGTTTCTATGTTTAAAGTAACGCTGCCTTGGCTTGTAAATTTAATCGCGTTACTACATAAATTAAGTAATACCTGCTCAATTCGCATAGGATCACCAATAAACCAGGTATTTAAAGGTAGCTTTGAGTTCACTTGCCAGTTAATACCTTTGTTAACTGCGCTTTGTTCAAACATATTGTCTATTCGTGTTATTAAAGCACCTAAGTCGAATGCAATAGATTCAATAACTAACTTTTGGGATTCTATTTTTGATATATCAAGAATGTCATTAATTAAATTTAATAAACTTTTAGATGATGAGTTTATTTTATCTAAATAGCCAATGAGTGTACTTGCACTGTCTGTTTCTCGAGCAAGTGAAGAAAAACCAATAACGGCGTTTAATGGTGTACGTATTTCGTGGCTCATATTCGCTAAAAATTGGCTTTTAGCCTGATTAGCTAAATCAGACTGCTGCTTTGCTTGTGCGAGTGAGTGTGTACGCTCAGCAACTTGACGTGTAAGTGCAATTTGTTGCTGATTAAACAGCAGTAAAACCATTAAAATTAAAGAACATACGGCAACTTGGAGTATGAGCAATAATAGAGTTAGTTGGCTATTATGTTGTGTTAAAAAGCTTTCTTTAAGGGCTAGTTTTACAATCCATTTTTGCCCTGCAAAGTCCACGTCAAACGACATTAAACGGCTACCTTTGGCTTGCTGAACATCTTGAGAGTAATTACTATAAAACGGCGGTGTGTTTGTATCTTCGTATATACCAATCGAAAACATATCAGACTGTTCTTTAGAAATGGCCTGCTCAATAATACTACGCACTAAAAATATACCAGTGGCATAGCCTTTAATTGTTTTTTCATCGTTATATTGGGAGTACACAGGGGCAAATAATAAATAGGCTGGTTTAGGTTGTTTGGTTTGCACCAACTGAATTATTTTAGTTCCGACTGGCATGTACTTTATAGCGGGGTTAAGCAGAGAGTTTTTTCGATCAGGGTTTGAAAATACATTAAAGCCAATAGCTTTTTGATTACCATTAAAAGGAGCTATGTATTTTACTATAACAAGGGGATCGTTAATTTCAAGAGGTTCGCCAACTATATCAATATCTAAATGGTAAATATTTGATATTTCTTGAGCAAAGACTTCGCGTTGATCTTGAGGTATTTTTGCATTCCACGATAAAGCGTTAATAAACTCGTATTGAGTTAGTAACTGACTAGCATAAGAATAAAAATCTTGCTGGCTCAGCATGGGAGATGATTGAACCTGACTTGCTAAGCTCTGCACTGCAATAATACTGCGATTTGTATATCTATAAAGGCTGTTTTCTATAACGTGGACTTCACGTTCGGCAATTTTAATAGTGCTTATACGATTTTCCTGATCGTATAATTGTGTTGTTACCGCGACTGATAAAAATAAAACTGAGCATACTGCAATTGTCGGAAATGCCGATATAGTATGTTGATTAGACTTTTGTGGTAATAAAGAAAGTAAAAATGGAGTTGCAATTAATACCCCTAATGTATCGCCAAGCCACCAGTAAATAACATTATTCCAATGATTATCAATACTGTAAATCGAGTTAAATTGACTCAGTGCGAATACGCCAAAGTTAGCTGAAATTAAGCTGACCAATATGGCTATGACTAAAATAAAGTAAATTATATTCTTGCGCTTTTTAAAGCGCAGCGGGTGACCAAGCCAATACTTTAAAAGAGCTGCGCCGACCATTGCCTGTATAACAACACCAAAGGCGATATACATTGCCTCGTTGAATGAGTTGCCGACCAAGACTAGCTCATGAGCTGAACTGTCAAAAATATTAAGGTTAAATGCAATTGCAGCTACAAATAAAGGCGGGATAAAGCGCCACCACCAAATATAACAACCGACTAGAGCTATGCCGGCAGGTAACCAAATTGGAATTATTTGCGAGTTAAAAGCAAGTTTAGTGAGTGCTATGCCGACTAAAAAATATGCTAAAGCAAACATGATGTAAAAAATAATGGAATGATTTTTAGAGTTAAAATTTTTCACATAAGGTCCAAGCAATTATTATTATCGTTTTGAAATATCAGTATAGCTAACAGTAAGTTATTTTGGTTATTTTTATAATGGTAACTGTTTTTTGCTAAATGACTGCTTTAACACGACTGTTGATTCTATATTTGCAATACAACTTAAACTACCTAGCTGATGTTTTACAAATGTTTCGTAGCTCTCAAGATCATGTGCAATGATTTTTAATAAATAATCATAGCTTCCTGATATTACACAACACTCTAATACATGTGGTAATTTTTCTACATGTTGCTCAAATTGCTCTGCAGCACTCACCGAGTTTTGGCTTAATCGTACGAATGCATATACCAACACATTAAGGTTAAGTGCTTTAGGATTTATGGCGGCGTGGTAGCCGGTAATAATATTTTCTTGCTCTAACTTTTTTATACGCCTTAGGCAAGGTGTATCCGATAGGTTGATACTGCTGGCCAAATCTGAAACCGACATACGAGCTTGGCTTTGCAGTGCAATGAGTAATTGCTGATCTTTTTTATCTAACATAGTTGTCGGCTTTTATTAATTATTTTTATATTTGTAGTGATTATTGCTAAGTATTGCAATTTTTACTAATTTTTTTGACGTTTTACCCTCATTGAACTCTGTTAGCATTTAACTATAAAAATAATAGAGCACACCAATGAACACACATACTGCTATTTTCGATCACTGGATACGAACAGAGTTTGTCACTTTAAATAGTGAATTAGAGCAGCTTTATTGGCAGCAAACCGATAAAGCAAATGTAGAAGGAATAGGCGAGGCCTTAAAGCAACAATTAGAAAAAGAAGGCAACGTATTAATTAGTAATTTATTAGCCGAGGGAAACACAGATCAAGGCTTTGATAGCGCTTTTGACTTACTCGGTAACGTAGGATTATTTATGGCAGCGTGTAGGCGCCATGAAATTACCGAACCAAGCAGAGAAACCAGCTCCCCACTAATAGATGCTTCAGCGCTTGCTATGCATATTGGCGCATCGATTGGCGTAACCCCTCGCTTTGCTACCGCCCACTTAACTACTCATAACAAAGCACTTAACGGTATTTATAAACGATTTACTAATTTACCTGATGAAAAGCTGTTTCTTGATTATAACACTCAAGGCATTTTGGCCTACAAACGGGCAAGTGATGCATTATTAAAAATATTACCACTGGGGATTTCGCATCCTTTATGTGGTGAGTTATTAGAAGTAGCTAAACAGGCACTTATAGATGTAATTGAGTCAAACAATGCACTTTATTCTGAGCTCGATACAGATCGCTTTTTTAACTGTGTTCGCCCTTATTATAAACCGTACCGTGTAGGTAAAGAGGTTTACAGAGGTGCAAATGCTGGTGACTTTGCAGGTATTAACGTGATTGATATGCTGTTAGGACTGTGTAGTGCAAACGAGCCTAGTTACTCGCAAATGCTGGTGGATAAGTTTTTATATATGATGCCAGAGGATCAACAAATCCTACGAGAAGCCATGCGTATGCAAAGCTTTATGGATGACTTTTTACAAGCCAAACCATATAAAAATACAGATTGGTTTAAAAGCCACGCAACGTTATTTATTCAAGTGTGTAAATTACATGGCGACACCGCAGTCGGTCATCATAATCAACTGGTTGAAAAGTTTATTGCTCAGCCCTCAAAAAATATGCAACAGCAGCATATGAGCAAGGTAACAGCAAGTGGTCCGCCGCTTCATGTGTTACTTGATTCGCTCGAAAAATTAAGAGATAGGCGAGCCAGTGCCAAACGCGACGATATAAAAACACGTTTTGACGATCTAAATACACTTAAAGAATGGGTTAAATAGCATGCTTAAAAATGATTTTTGTATGGCCGATGGCTGTTATTTATTAAACCACTCGGTAGGGCGTCCTCTTAAAAATACACAGCAATATTTAGATCAGCATTATTTTTTACCATGGGAGAGCTCAAATAAAGAACCTTGGCAACAATGGCTGCCCGCAGTTGAGCAATTTACTACCGCGCTTGGTAAGTTATTTAATGCGCCTAGTTCGCAGTTTTGTCCTCAGGTTAATTTATCAAGTGGCTTAACAAAGTTGCTTATGTCGCATCCACGGCTACAGCAAAAAAATTGTAAAGTGCTAATGGCACAAAGTGATTTTCCGAGTATGGGTTTTGCAATGCAAAAAGCATTACCAGAGTGCGCACAAATTATGTTTATACCAGAGCACGAAAACCTAACTGATATTAGTGTTTGGCAGCGTTATATAACTTGTGATATCGATTTAGTTTTTATAAGCCATGTGTATTCAAATACAGGTGTACAGGCGCCTGTGTACGATATTGTAGCTATAAGTAAATTAACCAATAGTTTATCAATAGTTGATGTTGCTCAGTCAGCGGGTGTTATACCGCTTGATTTAAGCATACTCGATGCTGACTTTATGATTGGCTCGAGCGTTAAATGGTTATGTGGTGGCCCAGGTGCAGCTTATTTATGGGTTAACAAAAATCAAATAGAGTATTGCGAGCCTAAAGATGTGGGGTGGTTTTCGCATCAAAATCCATTTGAGTTCAATATAAACCACTTTGAATATAACGCCAGTGCGCTCAAGTTTTGGGGTGGTACTCCCTCTGTAGCACCTTATATTATTGCCGCCAATAGCATTGCTTACTTTGCAGAGCTAACTGCTCACAAGGTAAGGGATCATAATTTAGCTATGCTTACGCTTATTCATGAGCAACTAGGCAAATATGTTGCATCACCTATGAGTAGTGATAAATGCAGCGGGACAGTTATTTTGTTTTTTAACAAGCAGCAAGACCATGTACTTACAGAGCTTAATAAAGCGAAAGTCAGTGTAGATGCCCGTAAATTTGGGATACGAGTATCGCCACATATTTATAATACTCAAGAAGACGTTGCGCAGTTTATCTCGATAGTAAAACGAGCGCTTAAGGGTTTTGGCTAAGCTGCTGCTTTCTTTGTTTTAATGACTCTATTTTTTGCTGCGTTTGATTAATTGATGCGTCGTAAGCTTGCTTTAACGAATTTGTTTTAGTTGCGATAGCATCAGCAATAGACGAAGCGCCTAAACGATTGGCTTTATCTTGAGTCATGTAATCTATCTGCTGTTTTTTAGCTGCGTATTCTTTTTGGCTTTGTGCAATAGATAGCTCAAGACGCTTTATTTCTCGTTCTATTTGTTGAACTTCTAAGTAGTCATCCACAGAGGTGTCGGTAATACCTTTACCGGGCGTAGAGCTTTTGTATGCTTCAATTACGTTTATATCTTTAAGAGTAATAACTTGTGCATCTTTAGCGCAAGGCGTTTGGCTAAAGGTAGGAACGCCCTTAATTACACACTTATACACTGTTGTACTTTGTGCCAAGGTAAAAAATGGTGCTGCCGCGCAAACTGATAGCAATATGAACCGGATCATAGCTAAACCTAAAAGTGGCTAAAGTTGTGTTAATAATGCCCTAAGTTATTACTAGGCACAATTTGTTTAGTTTTTATAAATTTTAGGCACAAAAAAACCACAATTAAGTGGTTTAAATTAAGTATGGTGGAGAGGGAGGGATTCGAACCCTCGATAGAGCTACAAACTCTATACTCCCTTAGCAGGGGAGCTCCTTCGGCCACTCGGACACCTCTCCAACGCATAACCGTTTGTATTGATGGAAGTAAAAAAAGCCACCAATTAAAATATGGTGGAGAGATAGGGATTTGAACCCTAGATGGGCTATAAACCCATGCCGGTTTTCAAGACCGGTGCATTCGACCACTCTGCCATCTCTCCGTGACGCAGAATAATACTTAGGTGATACCGCTGTGTAAATAGCAAAATGACTGTTTGCCTAAAAAACGTACGTAAATGAGGTTTTTTTTGTAAATAAGGGGAAATTAAGGCAATTTTTAATAAAATAAATAGGTTGCAGCAAACAAGGGGGAGCTAAATAAGTGACTTCATTTAGTGGTTGAGTGTTCGCTGCACCGAAAAATAATCATGGTTGGGTGATTATTTATATTGAGCTGCGCCGCTAAGTGCTAGTCTTTTACCAATAGTGTTAAGTCTAGCTAACATTCTTGCTTTACGGTTAGTTGGTTTAACTGCTACTTGAGCTGCTGCTGTTTGATTTAATGTGTTAATTGGTTTCATTATTTTGCTCCGGGTTGTATATGTTGAAATCGCGTGCATTTTGCACGTTGTTTGATTAAAAAGACAACGATAAAAATTGAGCCTGACGGATTAGTTAAACTAATCCTTATTTATTTTATTAACGTGCGGTTCAGTGTTTTTTATTATGGTTTTTGCATAAATAGTTAAAATAAAATCGGCGTTACTCTCACCATTACTGGTGTTTGTGTGTGTTTTTATTTATTTATATGCATTTTACACAACCTTTTTTGACTAGTTATTCAGATTAAAAAAACTCAATTAAACTCTTTTTTATTCGTTCTCAAATACATTGTTGGAAACAAAAGCTTGTCACTACTAATAATTATTAAACCAAGTACAAAAAAACAGAATGAAAAATCACTAATGTGGCTTAAAAGCATCTGTAAAAAACGCAGTTTTTCTTATTGTATGTTTACTACAACAGGAAACTTTAACAATGACTGCGCTCAAATAAGGTTGCTACTCAGTAAATTTACCAAAGTAGTTGTACTTGGCGGAGACGGTACATTGAGCTTGGCGGTTAATGCGTTAATAGGGAGTAGCTGTACGTTAGCATTATTGCCTTGCGGTACAGGTAATGATTTCTCGAGAGGGTTTAGTTGCAAAGAAGATGATTGGCGAAAGGCATTATTTAATACACCGACAGCAATTGATGTAGGAAAAATTAATAGTCGCTATTTTATTAATATTGCAGGGGTAGGGTTTGATGCTCATGTAGTTAAAGCGATTAATGCTAAAGCTAGTTTTTCATCTTTTGATTACAGTTGGACGAGCATTAAGGAGCTATTTTATTATCAAGCTCAGCAGTTACAAGGTACGTTTAATAACGATGTTAGGCAGTATAAAAATTTAATTACCGTATTTGCTAATCATAAGTACTTTGGTGGTGGTCTAGAAATAGCGCCAAAAGCAGATTTAACTGATGGGCTGCTTGAGTGTTATCAAATGCGATCGGGTGGGCTTTTTTATAACGTAATAAGCTTTATGAAGTTGTTTTTTAAGCGCCATCAGCATATAAAAAACCTTAACTACAGTCGCTTAAATACAGCTTCCATAAAAACTGAAGGGTTATTGATTGAAGCAGATGGTGAACTGGTAGATAAAACTCCTGCCGTTATTAGTGTACATGGGCAGGCTTTACTTTTTCATATGCCAATAAAAAAGCGCCTACAGTAGGGTAGGCGCTTTTACGTTAGTTGCGTTAATAACGCGTCTAACTGGGGACGGAGCCACTTTTAGCCATTGCTCTATTAGCTAAAAAGGCGTTAATTCGTTTTGTTGGGGTAAGCACAATGGCGTTACCTAATAGCACTAGGCTAAATCCTGCAAAGGTATTTGCGTGCCATTCAAAGCCTTCAAAAAAGCTACTCAGTGTTACTGCCACTAGTGGGAATAAAACAATAACGTAGCTGGCTTTTTCAGGGCCTATATTTCTAAGTAGAGCAAAGTAGCAACCAAAAGCGATTACAGTGCCAAATATTGATAGATAAAGTAGTGATAGCCAGTAACTTGGTGGAGCGTTTAAACTAAATTGCACATCGTTCATTAATACATATAAAGCCAAGCCTATAGCGCTGTATAACATGCCCCATGCATTGCCTTGCAATACACCAATTTGTTTACGAGAATTACGAACGCTTACCATATTTCCTAATGAAGCCACAAAGGTGCCACCAAGGGCAAGTAGTAACCCGACCAATGCACCATTACTCAAGTCGAACTGCTGTAACTGTGGCCAAAACAGACACGTAATACCTAATACAGCGAGTACAGCACCTGTATAAATTCGTTTTGAGATTGGCTTACCAAAAAATAACCGAGTATTGACTATGTTCATAACCAGCAGCATTGAAAAGGCAATAGAGGTCATGGCTGAGGTAAGGTGATTTTGTGCCCAGTAAAGCATTAAATAATTTAATCCAAAATTACAAATGGCTAATAAAACAAAAAAGCCATGATCCAGTAACTTAAATCGCATGTCGGGTTTTTTGTACGCTACATATAACCACATTAAAAGCGCTGCAATAGCAAAGCGATAAAATAACGATAACTCTACCGCAATATCACCTAACTGAAACTCTATGGCTAACCAAGTTGAGCCCCAAATTAAAACGGTTGTAATGTATAGCGCTGCACTTTTCATGGTTAGTCTCCAAAGCCCGGTTGAATGGCTATTTTAAGACCTATCTGTATACTTACCATATACAGAAAAGTAAAAATGTAACCTATACAGATTTGGTGTGTGATGATAAGACAAAAAAATAGCCAAGGGCATGAGTTTTTATATCAGCAAGTTATTCAGTTGATTAGAGATATGAGCGCTCAACAAGTTTTACTCCCCGGCGAAAAACTTCCATCACTGCGTAAAATGGCAGATAACTTAAGCATAAGTATCCCCACTGTAAAACAGGCTTACCAGTCACTTGAAGATCAAGGGTTGGTAGAGGCGCGTGAAAAATCAGGATATTTTTTAAAAGTCGTTAGCATGGCGCATAATTTACCTAAGCGAGTTAAATTAAGTCGCGAACCTGTTGTGGTAAATAAACAAGCCTTAATAGAGCAGGTGTACAGCGCGATTCATCAAGCGAACGTAGTCCCTTTTGGTATAGCTAACCCAATTGCCGCAGCACCTACCGATAAAGCACTCGCCAGAAACATGCGCCGCGTAATGACAATTGCGGGCAGTAAAGCCATAAACTATGGCCCAACAGATGGGTTTGTACCGCTGAAAAAGCAATTAGTGCATCGCTATTTAGATTTTGGTATTGGCATTGATATGGACGAGCTTGTGATCACCAATGGTGCGCAAGAGGCCATGGCTATTGCGCTTAAGTGTGTAACAAAGCCAGGCGATGTAGTGGCTATTGAGACACCTTGTTATCACGGGATTATAGAGCTAATAGAAAGCTTAGGGCTTAAAGCGCTCGAAATACCACTGTGCCCAGATAATGGCATTTGGTTAAGTGATTTGGAGCGCGCTTTGAATGAGCATGACATAAAAGCGTGTTTATTCTCGACAGCAATTAGCAACCCTGTAGGCAGCTTTATGCCAGATACAAACAGGCAGCAGCTGGTGGAGTTACTCGAAAGCCACGACGTAGTGCTTATTGAAGATGACGTATACGGCGATTTATATTTTACGGCAAAACGAGGCACACCTGCTTTAGCGTACTCTAAAAAAGGATTAGTGATCAGTTGCTCATCTTTTTCTAAAACCGCAGCGCCTAGCTATCGTGTGGGTTGGGTCGTTGCCGGTAAATTTGCAACACAAGCGCGGCGATATAAACGAGCACTAAGTTGCTCCGCTTCGTTAATAAACCAATGGGCGTTATCAGAATTTATTGCCAGCGGCGAGTACGACCGTAACTTAAAGGTACTCAGGCAGCGCCTGCGCGATAACAAAGAGCGTATGCGATGGTGTTTACAACAAGCTATGCCAAAAAATACACGTATAAGCGATCCAAAAGGAGGCTGTGTAATGTGGCTAGATTTGGGAGGCGAATACGATAGCAAAAAATTATTTTTACTTGCTCTTGAGGTTGGTATTAGTATTACCCCTGGGCTTATTTTTTCAGCCTCTAATAAGTATAAAAGCTGCGTAAGGTTAAGTTATGGTGTGCCGTGGAGCGAGCAGATAGAGCAAGCCATTATTACTCTGGGTAAGCTCACTTTATTAGCTAAAAAGTAAGTTTGGGAAACACAAAAAAGCAGCATTTAAGTAAACTTAAGTGCTGCCAAAGGGATGTTAAATAACGTTTGCTGTACTAATTGAGTTTAAAGCTAAATAACTGGTAACCTTTAAGCTCTGGCACTTGCATTACTAATTGCTCTTCTTGTTTTGCAATATCAGCAAAGTTTTCACATAAAGAGTTAGCTCTCTCTTCAAGTGCGCTTGCATGTAGCTCTACTTTTTCTTCTATTTGTGCACCCATATTTTCCATGCGTTGTTCAAAGGCATCCATATCGCCGCCTGAACCAAGTAACTCAGAACCTAAAGCCACTAAAATGCTGCCCATTGATTGCATTACTGCTGATTCAACCGCTGTTTCTATCTGCTGCTCAAATTGTTGTTCAAAGTTTTCGCCAAATTGATTAAAACTTTGTTGGCCCATTACAAATGTACCTTGCTGGTAAAATGTATTTTCTACCTCAATTTTAATGTCGTCCATAAGCTCAGACATATTATCAAGACCGTCAATATTAAATGCATTGCCTACTTCTTCTAATGCTACACCGGCAATTTTAACACCCTCAAGCGCTATATTAGCTACTTCAGGTAATTGAGTGCGTAAGCTATCTGAGTACTTATTCAGTGCTTCGCGTTGTGAGCTATTAAGCGCTACAAGCTCGCCATTTACGGTTAAGTCACCATGGGTATTAAATTGCATAGTTTTATTATTGGCAGTAAAAATTTCTAATTCGTTTGGTTTAATACGTACATCGTTTTTAAATTCGACGTTACATTCATCGTTACTAAATGAAATTGCAGAATCGTTGTCGTTATGAGCCATAGCGGCTGGCGTACAAATTAATGCGCTAACTAATAGTAATTTTTTCATGTTTGTTCTCTACTTTTTGTTGATGACGATTAATTAATAACAAGTTTGATGCCAGTTTTATTTTTCTATAAAAAACAATTGATTAAGTGTTTTTCTTTATTTTTTAGCAAGTCAAAATAATTAATAAATAACTATTTTTTAGTCAAATTGGCTAACTAATAAAAATTAATAAATTTTATTTATCGATACGATAAAAAACTCTCACTTTCCTCAATTCAAATTTAGCGCTATTTATTCACATTACTGACATGAAGACTATTTACAGTAGTCGCGTGGCTTTATTTTGATGTTAATTTGCAGTGTACTTTGACATTAAACATTTTTAATTTTACCGGCTATTGCGATAATAAAATCCTTGGTTGGTCTCAAACACTTTATGGAGTGGGTTGTGGGTAAGACATTTAGTTACGATGCGCTAGATGACGATTTTGTTGAAGACGAGTACGAAATGCTCGGACGTAATCAACACGATAAGAACAAGCAAAAGGTTAAAAAGAAGTTGGAAGACTACCTTGAGCAAAAACGCTTGCGTAAAAATCTAGGCGAAGACGATTTAAGCGATTACACCGATTAAATTTCACTAGTATAAATAAAATACCAATTAATATTGAGAGTTTAAATGTGCAGTTATGCGTATGTTTAAGTTTCAATAGTATTGGCAATAAAGAGGCCTTGCGCCTCTTTATTACTTTTCAAAGCGTACTTTTAGCCTGTGCTAATGCTTTTTGAATTATAAGTTCTAGCTTTTCGGGTTTAATAAAAGGTGCATAACGTTTAATTGGTGTACCATCTGCGGCAATTAAAAATTTAGTAAAATTCCACTTTATTTTACGTGTTAAAAAACCAGGTAAAGCCGATTTCAAGTGACGAAATACAGGATGTGCATGCTCACCGTTTACATCTACTTTGGCCGCCATTAAAAAGCTCACACCAAAATTAATTAAGCACCCTTGCTCTATTTGTGTTGCGTCGCCGGGTTCTTGCTGACCAAATTGATTGCACGGAAATCCCAGAATAACTAAACCTTGGCTGGCATACTTATTGTGCAAAGCTTGCAGTGACTCGTACTGGTAGGTAAATCCACATTTACTTGCGGTATTAACAATAAGCACAACCTTCCCTTCAAAATCATTAAAGTTGATCGGTTGACCCTGTAAGCTTGTTGCGCTTAATTGATGAAATTCGTGCATATTGGCGTCTTTTTTATTGTTGTTAGCCGCATTTTAACCTGAGTGCAGTATTTCATAAAGTATAAAGATCGCACTAATTTAAAATTAGAAATAGCCCCATACCGGCAAGCGTAGTGTAATAAATATTATGTGTTTTGTAGGCAACAATAATGGCGACTATTGCTGCGCTTAAATAAGGGTTTTGCCAGTTTAAGTTAATGCCATCTTCATTCAAAAACACGATAGGCACCCAAATTGCTGTAAGCACTGCAGGTGCGCTAAAGCTTAAAAATTGCTGCATTTTAGGGCCTACTTTAAACGGTAAAGCACGGTGTAAAAACAAATAACGCGTAAAAAATGTAATGCACGCCATGAGTAAAATAGTCGTCATCATGGCGTTACTTCCTTTTTAGTGGTTAGTCTTGCTGTGCTGTAACCTGCGGCCATTGCCAGCAGCGCTGAGCAAACAAGCCATAACTCAAATCCTGTGCTTTTTAAAAGCGTTGCGCCAATGCCTGCTACAATTACCGTAACGAGTGAGGCCAAATTTTTAATGCCCGGAATAACCAAAGCTATAAACGTGGCAGCAATAGCAAAGTCGAGCCCTAAATTAGTTAAGTCGGGTAGCATTGTGCCTGCTACAATGCCAATTAACGTCCAAATATTCCATGCAATATAAAAGCTAAAACCAGCGCTCAATGCGTATATTAAACGTGTTTTTGTTCTGTATGCTTTTCTATGGTGAGAAAATGCAAATAGCTCATCGGTTAATACAAAACTTACTGATAAGCGCCAACGCATAGGTTGATCAATGACCTTATGACGCACAGCTAAACCGTATAAAAAGTGCCGAGAGCTAATAATAAATGTTGTGAATAAAATTGTTAGCAATGGTGTGTTGCCCGCCATAAGTTCAATTGCAACAAGCTGTGCGGAGCCTGCAAATACTAATAACGACATTGCTTGGGTTTCAAAGGCGCTAAAACCATTTTGAATCGCTAAAGAACCACATAAAATGCCCCAAGGAACAACAGCTAAACACAGTGGTAGCATATCTAAAAAGCCTTTTAAAATAGCTTTTTTAACTGGTTGCATGATATTTACTCGCACGGCTTGTAGAATGGCTCATAAGGATACCTTAATATTATGATGTTAAAGTAGTTAACGAATTAGATAATACTGTTTTTTTAAGGATAGGCGCAATGACGACGTTAAAAGTGTGGGATGGGTTTATTAGATGCTTTCATTGGTTTTTGGTTGTAAGTATTGCGGTGCTTTATTTTAGTATTGAAGAGGGCATGATTGAGCTTCATTTTGTTGCTGGGTTCTTTACTTTAGCACTCATCGTAACGCGTTTAATATGGGGCATTATCGGAAGTAAAACCGCGAGATTAAGTGGGTTGCTGCACTCTCCTCGTGCTATTTTAAAGGCACTAAAGACACCAAGCGACTCGCTAGGTCATTCAGCACCTGGCAGTTGTATGGTAATGGTATTTTTTATAATTATAATTACGCAGCTTATTACCGGGTTAATGAGTAGTGATGGCATTTTAACTGACGGCCCGCTTGCTCAATATGTGTCTAGCAATACGATTGATTTTGCAAATTGGCTACATGAGCTGAATTTTGACATTTTACTTTATGCTATTGGTTTACATGTATTAGCTATTATTGTTTATAGAATAAAAGGTAAGCCACTAGTTAAGGCGATGATCACAGGCTCAAAAGAGTTAAAAGCGGATGACTCTGAGGCTAAAGTAACAAAAGCGTCTTGGCCTGCGTGGCTAATATTTATATCTTTATTGGTGTTGCTGATATTTACGTGGGCAAAAGAACCTTTAACTTATTTATTTAGTTAAAAATACATTAAACCAACCTTAAAGGGTTGGTTTTTGTTTTTGGTTACATTCTTTTGTTTGATTGTTATGCGGGGCCGAATTATAATCGCCGCATTGCTGGCAAACTAATCGAAAGATTAGGGCGCAAAGTTTCCGGTCTAAGGCTTTTTATAAAGCTATGGTAGCGGGACTACTGCATAACGTGTTGTTATGTATCACTTGCCCTCAGTGTATTTTTTGTGTATCCATAGTGTATGGATAAGATTTTGTAACTCTTAAGGTGTTGCCGTGTTTATGCATACGTCGTTGGCCTGTGGAAAGTGGTCAACAATAGGTTGCTTAAATCATCATACCCAATTGTTTATTGGCGATGTGGTGAGTGTAACCTTTTATGACATGCAAGGAGAGCTAGTTAGTTTATCATTTGATTACAAAATCACCTCGCTTGAACAAGGTGAACCTCACGCATGGCCACGTTTAGTTGCCGAGCATATTAACGTGCATGTACCCCTTGTTAGCGCAGGTAAAATGACCGAACAAGGTTTAATTGTTGCCTATAGAAACAATGAAATTTTTGCTTTGCAAAGCAGTGGGATATGTAAAGCGCATGTCGATTTTCATTGTATTGCAAAATGCGATGAGCGTGTTGTTAATAACCTTGATACTTATGATTACGTGTACCCTGAAAATTGTGAAAACTATAATGCGGGTACAAAGGTATTGCAGCCAAAAACAGGGCATGTTTATCAATGTAAGCCTTGGCCATTTAATGAGTTTTGCCGCGCGAGTGACGATAAAAAGTTTATGTTCGAGCCCGGTGTTGGACAAAGTTGGGCTATGGCTTGGCAGCAAATATAAGGCTTAAGTGAATTATCTTCCCAAAGGTATAGCTGTTTTAGTAATGAAGCGTTTACCGTTTTAGCCCATCCAACTATTGGATGGGCTTTTTTATTTTTATGATAAACTGCAAATCACATTATTTTTTTAATTGGTTTTGTTGTGTCTCGTCCTGACTACTCTTTAAGTTTATTACCTAATTTCCCGATTGCTAAACAGCAAGCCCATACATTAAGTACTCATAATAAAATACGCACTGATAATTACTATTGGATGCGTGATGACGATCGTCAGGATGAGCAAGTACTTGCACATTTACATGCTGAAAATGCATATTGCGATGAACAGTTAGCTGCAATGAAGCCACTCCAAAATACACTTTTTGAAGAGTTAAAAGCACGCATTGTAAAAGACGATAACTCGGTACCCGTTAAAGACGGGAAATACTGGTATCACTCAGAAGTTCGTGGTGATGATGAGTACTCTCGCCATTATAGAAGCACGAGCATAAAGGCTGATAATAAAGAGCTTTTACTCGATGTGAATATATTAGCTGAGGGATTTGAGTTTTTTGAGCTAGGAGAAGTCGCACTAAGCCCATGCGAGCAGCTTATGGCTTACTCTGAAGATACTGAAGGCCGTCGTATTTATAATGTTCGCTTTAAAAGCTTAGCGGCAGATGAAATGCTACCCGACGTACTTGAAAATACAGAAGGACAAGTTGTTTGGGCGAACGATAACAAAACAGTTTTTTATGTAAAAAAAGATTTAAAAACGTTATTAGGATACCAAGTATTTAGGCATGAGCTTGGTAGCGAGCAAAGCCAAGATGTAATGGTTTACGAAGAGCAAGACAGCAGCTTTTTTATGGGGCTTGGTAAAAGCCGCGACGAAGGCTTAATTATTATTGATTTAGCATCGACAGAGACCAACGATACATGGGTGCTTGATGCTAATAAGCCCACTGACGAATTTAAAGCATTAATGCCGCGTGAAGATGGCCACGAGTTTGACGTAGATAAGCTAGGTGACACATTTTATATTGTGACTAACTGGCAAGCTAAAAACTTTAGATTAATGACAGCAACAAACGAAACGATTGCTGATAAAACACAATGGTTTGAGCATACAGCTCACAGAGAAAATGTACTGCTTGAAGGTGTAGAGTTATTTAATGACTTTTTAGTATTGAGTGAACGCGAGCAAGGGCAAGCTCGATTCGTAGTTGTTAATAGGCAAGGGAATCGTATGGCACTTGAGTTTGCCGATCCTTGTTATTATGCTGCAATAGCAATGAACCCAGAGCCAGACACACGGACTGCGCGTATTTATTACTCAAGTTTAACAACACCAGGCTCTTTATATGATGTTGATTTAGCAACTGGCGAAAAAACACTGCTTAAACAGCAAAAAGTACTAGGTAGTTTTAATGCCGATGACTATCAGTCAGAGCGATTAATGGTAACTGCTCGCGACGGAGTTAAAGTACCTGTATCTGTTGTTTATCGAAAAGGCAGCTTTAAAAAAGATGGCACAAATCCGTTATTTCAATACGGCTATGGCGCCTATGGTTATACGATTGATCCTAGCTTTTCTAGTTCGTCACTGAGCTTACTCGATCGTGGCTTTGTTTATGTTATTGCGCATGTTCGGGGCTCTGAAATGCTAGGCCGCGAATGGTATGAGCAAGGTAAAAAAGAGCATAAACAAAATAGCTTTAGTGACTTTATTGATGTGACAAAAGCGCTTGTTGATCAAGGTTATTGTGATAGCAATAAGGTGTTTGCCTCAGGCGGCAGTGCCGGTGGCCTATTAATGGGGGCGGTTGTAAACCAGGCACCAGAGTTATATTGCGGTGTTGGCTGTCATGTACCATTTTTAGACGTATTAACCACAATGCTTGATGAAAGTATTCCACTCACAACAAATGAATACGATGAATGGGGTAATCCAAATGAGCCTCAATTTTATGATGTGATAGAAGCTTACTCGCCTTATGACAATATTAGCGCACAAAACTACCCGAACATACTCGTTACTACTGGTCTTCATGACTCACAAGTGCAGTATTGGGAGCCTATGAAGTGGGTTGCAAAAATGCGTGAACTTAAAACAGACAGTAATATTTTAGTATTTAAAACCGATATGGATGCAGGTCATGGCGGTGCATCAGGTCGTTTTAAAAGCTTAGAAGAAAAAGCCCTCGAAATGGCCTTTTTTATTGCGCTGTTAAATTAACTGCAAAATCGGAAAATTGTATTACTCTATATATAGAAGTTGATATATATAAGGTAATTTATGTTTGGAGCACATGGCGAATTTCAGATTTGTTCACAGCCCCCTCATATGTATTTAAAATTGAAGGGGAGCTTTAACAATGAAGGTATAACATCATTAACTAATGGTGTTATTCAAGAATTGAGCACTCACCCTGAAAATACAATTAAGTTTGTGATTGTTAACTTAAAAGAGTTTGAACTGTTAACTTTAGATAGTCTTGATTCGTTAGAGGCCTATTTTGCGGGTGTAAAAGAACGTGGCTATCAACGAGTTGACTATATAAACATTAATATCATAGCTAAAAACATGTTTGAAAAAGTATGGAAAAATAGCGATGTAGAAGTTAATTTTTATAAAGATACTGAAAGCTATTTATTAGTGCATCCAAGTGATAGTTATATAAAACAGAACTGGTAATTAATATGAGTATTATAAACCGCTACTGAAGAGGGCTTATAATACTCTCTAAACACCCTTTATAGCGCCTTGAAAGGTTTAAGCACATATCGTTTTTAAGTCTGACTTTATAATCGCCACTGTCAGTAGGCATCAGTTCGCAGATAGCTTGTTTTCTTACCAGCGTTGAGCGATGAATACGAATAAACCCTTCTGGCTCTAGCTGCTGTTCAATATTTTTCATGGTTTCGCGGTGTAATACCGGTGTACTACCTTGTGTAAAATGTAGCTCTACATAATTGCCAGCACCATTAATCCAAATAATATCTTTTATATCAATTAGCCTTACCTTACCTACATCTTTAACTACGATATGTGATGATGGTTTTTCGGTTTGTGTGCTTTGTTGATATTTACGCTCGGCCGCGCTTGCAATCGGGCAAAGGTGAATCAGTTTATCAAAGCATTTATCAATACGTGGTGCAGTTGAATCTACTATTAAAAAATCAACAGCGCCAACTTCAAAAGCAAAACTCGCAAAATGACCCGACTGGGCAATAATGACTAACTTAAGCTTTTTAGCGAGCTCCGTTAAATGCACTATTTGCATAGGGTCAGCCAGATTAGTTAGTTCGTAAAACAGTACGTTGTATTGATCTGTATCTATCTGATCTAACCTGTTTGCCTGAATAAAAGATTGAGATTCAAAGTGTCGGTGCTCTTGCACGCGCTTTGTTAAAAATGTTGCAAACTTAGTGTTACTAACAAAAGTTAATGCATGAAAAGAAGCGACCATTATTTTATATCTCTTGCTGTATATAATAATAAAGACCGTGCTTAGCGGAAAAACTGTTATGAAAAGTACAATATATTTATAAAATAATTGTGACGTACTAATTCATCCCATCAAACTAGCTATTCATACCAAAGATTACGCCTAATAAATAATGCCCGTAGAGGGTTTAAATAAATCCCCTTACTGTAATCCGCGAAGTAACTATTTAGTTACAAAAATAACAATTCAGGGGAATTATATGACATTAACTAACAAAGGTAGCGCGCGATTATTTAAAAAATCGTCGTTAACAGTTGCGCTAAGCAGCGCGATACTTGCAAGCTTTTCATTTCAAGGTGTTGCTGCAGAAGATGACGAAATTACTAAAATAGAACGTGTACAAGTTACAGGTTCTCGTATCAGCAAAGCGAAGCTTTCTCAACCAGCACCTATTGTAACAATTACAGCCGAAGATATCGCAAAAGGCGGCACCCCTGATTTGGGCAGTATCTTGGCTGAGTTACCGTCGATAGGCGCAACAGATACATTAGTTGGCAATAATGACAGTAATGCGGCAGCAGGCGTTAGCTCTGCTGATTTAAGACGTTTAGGGGCCGCAAGAACACTTGTTCTAGTAAATGGTAAGCGCCATGTAGCGGGTGCACCAGGTTCATCACAAGTCGATTTAAATACGATACCTTCAGCACTGATAGAAAGAATTGAAATTATCACAGGTGGTGCATCTGCTATTTATGGCTCTGATGCTGTATCGGGTGTTATTAATGTTATTTTGAAAGATAATTTTGATGGTTTACAATTTAATGCATCAGTTGGTAATTCAACAGAGGGTGTAGGTACTGAAAACCATAGCTTTAGTGTTGTAGCTGGGACAGATATTGCTGGTGGTAAAGGTAATATAACATTCTTCGCAGGCCAAGACAGAGTACGCCAGGTTTTAGCCAATGATTTACGGCAAACAAATGCTTATGGCACAGTAGATAACCCATTAAATACTGGTGAAAATGATGGTATTCCAGATCGTTTAACAGTGCCTAATGTGCTTTCTGAAAGAATAAGTGAAAATGGTGTAATTAATCCATTTGGCGATAGTGGAAGTATCTATACTTTTAATAATGGTGGTAGAGCTGAGTTAATGCCAGCACGGGAAGCAAGCGGTAGCTTTGCTTTTGGTAATTTCCCTGATGGTTGTGAATTTTGTGCTAATACACAAGATTATGAAAATGTATTACCAGAGCTTGAAAAGTTAACACTTGGTTCTACATTAAATTATAACCTTACAGATAATCATACATTTTATAGTGACTTTAAATTTGTGCGCACTGAAGTTGAGCAGCAATTTCAGCCATCTTTTGAATTCGGTGGTATTTTCATTGATGTTGAAGATAATCCATATTTAGATAGCAACCTTCGCCAGCAGCTGCTTAGTGAAGGTACTACTAGCGTTGAAATGTCTAAATTTTTTGGTGAGCTAGGAAACCGGAGCGCAGATAATAAACGTGAGTTATTTCGTGTTGTAACTGGGCTTAAAGGGAACTTCACTTTAAGTGAGACGGACGTTGATTATGATTTTTATTATGTTTACGGCCAAACAGATAATCGCCGAAAAACGCTTAATGATTTAATTCCAGATAATTTGGTTGCTGCACTTGATGCCGTGATTGATCCTGCTACAGGTGAAGCTGCATGTCGAAGTCAGGTACCTAGCTTACAAGGTGAAGGTTATAGTGATCCTGCTAGTGTAAATGGTGGCGCTTGTACTCCATACAATGCATTTGGCTTTGATCAAGCCTCAGCAGCTGCTAAAGATTATGTATCAGCAGATGTTACTCGTACAGATACAATTACCCAAGAATTTATTGGCGGCAGTATAACGTTTGATACAGGTGAGTTTTTTGAGCTTCAGGGCGGCGCAATTGGTTTGGCTACCGGTTTTGAATACAGAGAAGAAACTTCAGAAAGCATTACTGATGAGTTTACAAAAGCTGGATTCTTATCAAACGCGGCTACACCTGATGCATACGGTGAGTTTGATGTAACCGAAGCATTTATTGAAATCAACTTACCTCTATTAACTGATGTAGCATTTGCAAAAGAGTTAACTCTTGATGCAGCTTACAGAACAGCTGATTATTCTCATGCAGGTAACGCTGATGCGTGGAAAGTTGGTTTATTGTATCGCCCTATTGATGATGTTCGTATACGTGGTACCTATGGCCAAGCTGTTCGTGCACCGAATATTACTGAAGCATTTGATCCACAATCACCAGGCTTTGCTAATATAGCAGACCCTTGTGATGCTGATCGCATTAACGATAATCCAAATCGTGTAGCTAACTGCGCAGCACTAAATATAGATTCAGGTTTTCAAGCTAACGATAACGTAAGTGTAGATCTTATTAGTGGTGGTAACCCTAATTTAGAATCTGAAACGTCAACGTCATTAACAGCAGGAATTGTTTGGACACCAAGCTTTTTTGAAAACTTTTCATTAACAGTTGATTACTATGATATTGAAATTGAAGACGCAATTTCTTTTATCGCAGCGCAAAGCGTGATTGATAACTGTGTTGATGCTGCAGGTGGGCCAGATGCTGCGTTCTGTTCGCAAGTTGATCGTGATTCAGGTACTAATGATATTGCACTAGTTCGTTCTGGGTATTTAAATGCAGCATCAATAACAACAAGAGGTATTGAAGCTGATTTTGATTATGATATGAGCCTTACTGATTATTCATTAGAAGGTGATTTGAAGTTTAACTTATTTGTAAATCACCTGCTTGAGCTTGATGTTTTTGAATTCCAAAATCTTCCTGATACAGTAAATGTTGAAGACGGGGAAGTTGGAGACCCAGAGTGGCAGGCTCGCTTTTCTGCTGTATACAAGTACAACGACCTTACACTTAACTGGACTACTCGTTATACAGACCGCTCAGCGCGCTTTGATTTATCACCAGACGGTGATATTGAAGAGGATTTACAGCCTGGTTACGTCGGTTCTATTATAACGCATGACATCTCAGCAAGTTATAACGTACTTGATAATGCACGTGTAGATTTTGGCCTTCGCAATGTAACTGATAAGTTACCTCCAGCATATATTTCTGCTAGTGGTGGTAATGAAGCTATTTATGATGCTGTCGGTCGACGTTTTTTTGCTAATTTTAGTATTAACTTTTAATTTTAGTGAGCATAGCTCACTAAAATAATTAGCTAGATTTACGTTGTGCATCTTAAGTAAGGAAAGGTGCTTAACGTCAAATCCCCCCTGCTTTTGATTATTTTGATAGGGGCGATCAACTCGCCCCTATTTATACAAGCTGTCATTCAAAAGTGATTACTTTAGTAAGTTAGACTATTTAATTGAGTGCACCAAAAATTACCCATCTAAATAACCGCATGCTACGACCCTACCTTTTAATTAAATTACTTTATTTAGGCCATAACAGAATATCTAATAGTGTAGCCAAAATTAATTTTTACTATAAATTCAGAAGAAAATAAGCCATAAATTAGTATTTATTATGGCTTCATCTATTCAGAGTAAATAGACTTTTATTAGATAAAAATATGTGGCGAAAATCCTGATAAGATTCTTACTCACGAAGCTACTAGGCTGAAAAAGACTAAAATTGAATATATATTACATTTATTCAATGATATGAAACTAATGTGCTACTTATGGTGGTATATAAGCATTGTACCCACTTAAACCAAAAACAACGCCACTGGTAACAGGGGCGTTGTCTAGTATGGGGAGGTGGTTAATATAGTAACCGAATCGCTAAGTTATTTAACGATTTATCCCTATTTGTGGCCTTCTTCATTGAGGGCTTTTTTTTTGCTAGCTTAGTCTAAGTAAGCCTTTAGCATCCAAACCAGTTTCTCTTGCTCTGAAATGTAATCGCTCATTAGTGAGGCTGTACCTTCATCGTCTGCATCACCAGCTTGAGTTAAAATATCACGCTGCATGTGAATTAATGTACTGTAACCAGCAAGTAGGTTCTCTACGGCTGTAACACCATCACTAATACCTTTAGCTTCTTTAATTTTACTTACTTCAAGGTAATCAGAAAATGCATGTAGTGGTGCGCCATCTAACGTTAAAATACGTTCTGCAACTTCATCTACTTTAAGAAGTAGTAAGTTATAAATCTCTTCAAACTTAACGTGTAGTTCAAAAAAGTTACGGCCTTTAATATTCCAGTGAAAACCACGCGCGTTCATGTATTGAATCTGGTAGCTACTCAATAATGTATTGAGTGACTTTATGATGTCTTCGCTTTTTGCACTGTTTAGACCAATTGCGTTTACATGTGACATAACTTGCTCCTGAATAACCGTTTGTTTGTGAACTTGTAATAAGTATCGCGGATTTTTATTGTTTAGTGAAATCGTTTAAATATATCTAGTTAATAGTTTTAACCTATTAACTTTTTTTGATACCAATACACACCTTTAACTATTAATAGAAATGGGTCTGATTAATAAAAATACCACCCCTTAAAAGTAAATAAATCCTAAATAAGTATAAATTATGATCTAAAACAAACTTTATACAAGGCGATAATCTAGCTGTTTTTTTATTGATGCAGGTCAAAAATCACCCACCCTAACAGCGCATAATAATGTTATCGAAATAATTAGGAGAGATAACATGCATGCAAAAACAGCAAAACAAAATAAAGCAGAGTTAATAGTGGTAGGGATTGCAGTCATCGCATTTATACTTGGGTTAGTAGCCCACTTAGCAGGTGCGAGCTTTGCGAATTCGAATTTTTTTGGCTACATTGCAGCACCCATTCCGCTTATATTGGGAGTAGTATTTTTAATTAGCTATAAAATAGCAGCCAATGCAGAGGACTAATCGCCCTCACTTAGGCATTTTAAAATGTAGTCGAGCACTTGGCGCGAGTAAATCATACTGGTATGGCTTAAGTGAAATACTTTATGTTCTGCCATACCTTTAAGTTTGGTTTCATCGAGTAGTACAGTGCCATCTGATTGACTACCCTTAACTATTAAAGGCATAAGCCCAATAGGTAAATCGCCCGCAATACTGTAAAGCTTAGCTTTAAAAGGCCAGTTACCATTTTTAGTTAATAAAAATTCCACGCTATTTTTTAAAAATGATTCAAACCCTTTTTGCTTCATTTTTTGCGCAATATGGCTGCCTTTATGTGGCGTACCTAGGGTAATAACTTTAGTTACATGTTGGCTAGCAGGGGAGTTCGCTTCTAAATAAGCGCGAGCGATAAGTCCGCCCATAGAGTGGCATACTAATGCGGCAGGTTCGTTAGAAATACACTCATCAATTTGAGCAAAAATAGTATCTCGATTAGGGTCAAGTGTATTATAGGTAATGTTTAATACCGTCATCCCCGACTCTTTAAGGCGCGAACAAAGTGGGCGCATAACAAAGCCAGACATATACAAGCCATGTAAAACAATAACGTGTTTAACTTTCATATGCTCCCTGATACCAATTTTATTAAAAACATGATCATTCTAGCGTATTAAATAACCCGCTACCTGCGTTAAAAATTATTTATATAGAACAACTATATGTCATAATTTTCGCCTTGCTATCGACTTATTTCCTTGTCGCTATAATAGATAACTAATTTAATGCAATTGGTATAATCTATCTTAGTTACATTAATTGCTGTGGTTTTATTTCAATATTGGTTGTATCGGTATTTACCCATACTTCACCATCTTGAATGGTAATGGCGAGCTTAATTCCACGATCAACCAAAGCAGCAAGTGCTTGTGTTGCTGCATAATCAAGGCTAAAAATACTTAGATTTTTAAATTCATACAATTTAGGTTGGTGTTTTTGCCACCAAATTGCTTGATTGTTTTCACCGTAAGTATATAGCACCACTTTTTTAGATTTATTACAGGCTTTTTTAAGGCGTTTTTCATCTGGTAAGCCAAGCTCAACCCACAGCTCTATCTCTTCACTATAGCTTACATGCCAAAGTTCAGGCTCATCATCAGCGCTTAATCCTTTAGTAAATTCTAAACCATCACAGCTATTTAGCGCAAAAGCGAGTAAGCGAATCATCAACCGTTGATCTGTTTCTGAAGGGTGTTGAGCCAAGGTTAAATTAAAATCTTGATAAACGTGGCGGTCCATATCGCTAAGCGATAACTGCACTTTCATAATGGTGGATTTAAGAGCCATAACAACTAATCTGAAAAAATTTGCGTCAGTATAGCGCAATTAAATGAATTGCCAGTTAAAATAGCGGTTAATTATACGTTAGGAGTTAAAAATGGCTATCCAGTGGTTCCCTGGGCGCTTGTATTAACTTCCACTCTCATACGTACAAAGTGTTTTGTTTAATTAAAATCAGTGGCTTATCGTTATTTTGTTCCGTCACGTTCCGCATGATGATAGCTAAATCCGAACCAGACAGTACCCCACTCAGTACCCCCGACTATAAAAATACTATATACTCACTTTATTAACTGAATATATAGGTTCTGCGAGTTATGCGTTTAACTGATCGCAAGATAAAATCAATTGTAGCCACAGGTAAAGAACAAACCTTTTCAGATGGTAACTGTCTAGTATTACGTGTTAGAGCGAATGGCACTAAATCTTGGCGATTTAAATATACAGTTAATAAAAAAGTCACCAAGCTTTCCTTAGGTGCATACCCTGCTGTGACTCTTGCTGAAGCCCGAAGTGTGGCAGTAAACTATTTGCAGCTTTTAGCTAAAGGCATTGACCCTAAAGAATACGAAAGTACTAAAAAGGTTGAAGCGGGTAGAAAACTAGCTAATACATTTTTAGCCGCCGCCGAGCTTTGGTTTGAACGTAAGCAGACTACTGTGACGGCTCATCATGCCGCTAGAGAGTGGCGAACGCTTGAGATGTATATTTTCCCCAAGTTGAAAGACTCGCCTTTAGAAAGCATTACAGCGATTGATACCATTGAAATTCTAAGGCCACTTGAGACTGACGGTAAACACTCTACAATCAAGCGTATTTGCCAAAGCTTAAATCAAATCATGGATTACTCGGTAAATCATGGTTTTATCAATGCCAATCCACTAGCAAAAATCATAAAAGTATTTACTAAAAATACAGTTGAGCATATGGCTACAATAAAGCCTGAAGAGCTACCTGATTTTTTAACGGCTGTGAATAACTCTCAAACCATTCAGGACAAAACCAAGCTTTTAATTTTGTGGCAGTTGCACACAATGACTCGTTCAAAAGAAGCTGCAGGCACTAAGTGGGCCGATATTAATATTGAAGAGGCTGTATGGGTGATCCCGGCTGAAGAAATGAAACGCAGAAGAGCCCACAGAGTACCTTTAACGCCAGCTACTTTGGCAATACTTGAGCAAATGAAGCCGTTAAGCGGTCATCATGAGTATGTATTCCCGAGTGAGCGTAATGAAAATAGCCATGCAAGCACCTATACGGTCAATGCAGCCATTAAACGCAGCTTAGGCTACAAAGATAAGTTGGTGGCACATGGCTTGCGCTCTGTTGCTTCTACAGCTCTTCATGAGGAAGGTTACGATAGCCTTTTGGTAGAAGCCTGTTTAGCCCACGCTGATGAGAATGAAACCCGAGCGGCATATAACCGCTCGGATTATTTAGAGCAACGCAGGCCAATAATGACCTGGTGGAGTGAGTTTATTGAGCAAGCACCTAAAGACAACTAAGTTATTCTAGCTGTCTTTTAGCCGATGTTCTTTCTCAATTAATTGCTCAACCAGCTGACTTAGAGTTACTTTTCTAGTTTTGGCTAACTCGTCTAATTTTAACTTAATGTCTTCGTGCAGTACTAAGCTGCATGCTTTTTTACCTTGTCGACTGTCACGATGCTTTTTTTGTTGCCATGCTCTATTAAAATCGATAGTAAAAAGTCTTTTAGTTTCAGTTGTTGCTTTCCAGGTGTCATATGCAGCATATATAGCAAAATACATTTCCTCAGTACTCGTAGTCGAAAGTAGAGAAGCTATAGGCTTGGAATTATCCCCATCAATTTTATTAATGTAATCCCAAGCCCAACGACACTGTTCTTCATTGTCTTTCTCTAACCAAGAAAAAGGTTTACGGCTACTAAATAACTGGTTCCAAATACTTTTATGGTGAGCTATTAAATCTAATTTTCATTTTTTAGGTTGCCTGACTCGATCGAAGTATTTTATAACTTCATTAAACCTTTCTATTGAGTTTGAAGGGTTGCTTTTTAACCCTAGCTGAGAGTAAAGAGGAGCGTTTTGGGGTTGTTGTACTAGTGATGTGATAGTTGGATGATTCGGAGTAGAGTTATATTTATCTAAATAGATAGAAGCCCAGAAAAAGTAACATGCACGCTCATCATCTTGAAGCCAACTAAGTTCACCTAAAAACAATAGAGCTTGCTTAGCTTCAGTTATTAAAGATTGAACCATTTGTTCTTTTTCTTTTGGGTCTACCCCTCTTGATGCAATAACTTGATTAATAACTCTTGCACCTTCTGCTGGAGTATCAAAGCTCGCAGGAAGTTGCACGTTTTGGAGTTGAAGTATCCTGAAGCAAGACTCAATGAAACGGTTATCGTTTCCTTCCACTTGGCTCACACCATTAATTTTTATCATAACCACACCAGCATTACTAAGTAGTATTTAAAGTAGTGTTTAGTGTAGTTTATAGAGAGGTTAAATAGTAGCTTATAAGTTGGTTTAAAGTGGTTTTTGTGTAGTTTAAATTACTTATATATCCTGATTTATATGGTTTGTAGAGCATTTTAACTTCAGAGCAGTTATAAATTCGCTAAACAATGCGTGAGTAGTCCTTCAATGAAACTAGTCGTCACAAACTGAGGTGGGTTTGTTTGTGTAAATTTCGGTTTGGTAATATTTATTAGAGTTACTAGTAACGGAGTAATTATCACAACAAATACAAATTAAAAAACTACTGCTCAGACACCTGATATGAACTAATACTTATCAGGATAAAGAGAATGAATAATCCAACACAGTACATGCAAACAACTAACCCTACTTACAAGCAATTTAAAACTCTAGCTAGAGATAATCAGCCTTTAGCTATTCCCTACTTAGAAGCTATTGAAAAGGTAATGAATGCTGCATGCAGTGAGCACAAAAGAACGTTTGCAGTAAGAATTGATTTAAGGCTACCTGCTTACTCAAATACAATTGATTTAGATAGCAATAAAGTTATTACACGATTTATTGCTTCTCTCGAAGCTCAGATTAAAGCTGATACAAAACGTAAAGTCCGTGAGAGTAAAACGCCACATCCATGCAATATTAGGTATATTTGGGCTAGGGAGCAGAACACTGCTCACCACCAACATTATCATTGTGTGCTGTTATTCAATAAGGATCGGTATCACTGTACGGGTAAAATAAATGCAGAGAGTGACAATCTCTTTACGCGAATAGTTAAAGCATGGTCGAGTGCGTTGAGCTTACCGTTGGGTGAAACGATGCAATTAGTTCATTTGCCTCAAAATGCACACTATTACCTTGACGCTAATAACCCTAATTTCACTCAAGACTTCCATGCTCTTTATTATCGAGTAAGTTACTTCGCTAAGCTTAATACGAAACAATATGGTTTAGGTCAGCGGTGTTTTGGTTATAGTCAGAGGTAATATTCTAATTAAGACCTGTGCTTCTCATAACTTGTTCTAACGCACTTTTGAGACCTTCAACTAGCCAAATAAGCTTAAAGCCTTAGTATATAAGGGATGGCAAGTTCCCAAAATACCATTATGAGAACCTAAAAAATAAACGGTGTTATTACACCTTAAAAGAGTGCTCTATATGAGCACTCGTATTTAACTAATCAAACAAACTAGCAATGCCAGCAACTATCCCACCAGCTACCGCCAAAGGGATTGTAACAGGCGCAGAGGCAACGCCTGCACCAATTGCTATTGCACCAGATGTAAGCGCTCCAGCGGCTGCACCGGAGCCTATAGCCACAGCTGTTCTGCTTACGCTAGCATCATTACTGCCAGTTATCTGTTTAGATAGCTCATTACCAATCAAGCCGCACGAAACAGCTTTATCTAAAGACATAATACCTTCCTTTTAGTTAAGTAAAACAAGCGCCAGAATGACGCTGCCAAGGGTTATAGCTCTAGTTCTTCAAAGTCTTTGTCTATTTCCTCCTGTGTTATGCCTATATAACGAAGTGTTGTTGCTTCGGAGCTATGGCGAAGCATTTTCATTACTCGGGCGATGTCATGGGTTTTCTGATACAAGTGATAACCGCGTGTTTTACGCATTGAGTGAGTACCTAAATGAATGTTTAGTTCTTCACCAACTAGCGCAAATGCTTTTGTAACCGCTCTACGAGATAGCGGTTTAGGCTTTGAGTTAATTGCTTGTTGATTTCGGTATGATTGAAATAAGTAGATGTGGTGTGGATGAGTAAGTTTAATTTCGCTGATTAAAGTAAGCGCCTTATCATTTAGCTTTATTTCAGCTAATTTCGAGGTCTTTGACTCGTAAATAATCAACCTATCGTTATTTATGTCAGTAAATTTCACTGCAAGTAAGTCAGATATTCTAAGCGCGAGATTTAAGCCAATGTTCCATATTTGGCTCATTTGCCTTGAGCAACGCTTTTCTAGTAAATAGCTAACGAGCCTTACTGTATCAAGATCTTTAACTGCTTGTACTTCAGCCATAAAACCTCCAGTTATTCAGCAGTAACAGTTACCTGATAACAGCCTGTGTTGTAGTATTCAACAAAGTTTGAAATGAACAAGGTTAACAACTCTTTACCTTCCCTAGCATTCAACCAACCAGCTAAAAAGTGATAAACCTGCTTAATGCTAAAGCACACATCAATTTCTTTTATCAGTTCAGGGGTATGACGGCCCTGATACGAAAAGTCAGTAATATAAATAAGCTGCCAGCTGGTGGCCTGCTTTTCTAACCTAACTTCTACTGGGTGAAAGCCCCCAGCTTCAGGGCTGTAATCAGGATCACTAAAGTTAAGCGTAACCACCTTAGCTACTCCTACAAAATCACCCCCATTAGCAACTGCGCTTACAATCACGCCAATAAAAGAGTCAGGCACTTTTAAGCCTGCTACTTGCTCTATTTGTAACGCCATATCTAATACCTTTTAAATTAATCCATGTTCAGCAAATGAATACGTGCTCTCGCCAATGATGATGTGATCAAGCACTGATACATCAATTAGGTTAAGTGCCTGTTGAAGTTTGGTAGTAATAAGCTTGTCTGCTTGAGATGGGGTAGTGACGCCAGAAGGGTGGTTGTGAGCCAAGATAACGGACGCAGCATTAAGATCTAGCACTTCTTTAACGACTTCTCTAGGGTAAACACTAGCTGAGTTAATAGTGCCTCTAAATAGCTCTTTAAACTCCAGTATGCGGTTCTGGCTATCTAAAAACAGTATTGCAAATACTTCATGTTCATGTATCGCGAGTTTATGTTTTAAGTACTCTTCGCAATCATTAGGGCTGTTTAGCACACCATCACGAAACTGCTTTTTAGCGATGATGTAGGCAGCTGCTTCTAGTATCTGAGCATCATTTACGGGGTGTTGAAATTCGTATAACGACTGTTGTTCTTGCATTGAAAATTCCTCTTAAGTGGTTCATGCAAGTTAATAATGTATATGTGTAAGTTTCTTGTTTGAAGAGCATAAAAAAATACTGACCCCGGAAAGGTTATGAACTAATAACCAACCGGAGAAATTCCATGCGTTTAATCAAATTAAAAGAAGTTATTCAAAAAACATCACTTGGCCACTCAAGTATTTACAAGTTTATTGCAGAGGGTACTTTTCCAAGGCAAGTATCGTTAGGTGCTAAGTCGGTAGCTTGGTTAGAGTCTGAAGTTGATGATTGGATAATGGAAAGAGTTGGGGAGCGTGAGAATTAATATCTTATTTTTAGCACTTAAATTGAGGGCAAATTAAATTTAATCAAAGAGAGGTTGATTGTGTAATCTTTTGTTGGGATAACTGAGTCAATTCTTGCCTAATTACTGGTAGTTGGTAATATGAAACAACAATGTATAAGTGTCCAACACAGCTAAAATCTAACAATATGATAGATAGCGAAACCTCCTAAGTTTGATATATTGGGCCGGTTCGAAATGCACGTTGTAGATGTCGAAGTATAGAAACATGCATTTGGGTGATGCTTCATAGTTAAGTTATTTATGAAAGCATGAACTAACCATCAAATTTTAGTAGTAAAGTAATAATTAATGAAAACGAATTTAGAATTACTTCAAATAGCAGAAGAGTTAATTTTACCTCTAGTTATCCCCCACGTTCCTGAAGGAACTGAGGCTCAAGCAGTAATTGAGCAATGGATTCATGCAGTCGCGACAGATAGTCAATTTTATTCCAACCCAGAGGTAGCTAGCGCTGAGGATGTAAAAAAACAGGTTGTATTGTTACTTCAAAAAAGCAGTGTTCTTGTAGATCAAAAAAGTTTCTTCAATCTGGTTTTTGAAAACGTGAAGTTAAAGCCTTCTAATCAGGCTTCATTTAAATTCATTGATTTATTTGCAGGTATTGGAGGTGTCAGACTTGGGTTTCAAGCTGCTGGAGGGCAGTGTGTATTTTCTTCGGAGTATGATAAGTCAGCTCAAAAAACGTATAAACTAAACCATGGTGAAATGCCATTTGGTGATATAACTGATATTCCAGAGATATCAATACCTGAACATGATGTCTTACTTGCTGGCTTCCCGTGTCAGCCGTTTTCACACGCAGGGGTTTCTGCTCGTACAGCTGTTGGGAAGAAACATGGGTTTTTATGTGATGTACAAGGGACATTATTTTTTGACGTATTAAGAGTTATAGAGAGCAAACGTCCAAAAGTTGTTTTCTTGGAAAATGTCAGAAATCTTGAAAGGCATGACGAAGGTCGCACATTTAAAACTATAAAAGACAGTATTGAAAATAGCGGTTACCACTTTTCATATAAAATTATTGACTCTAGCTCTTTAGTGCCTCAAAGGCGCGTTAGATGCTATATGGTTGGTATTCGAAAAGATATAGGAAAGCCTTTTGAGTTTCCAGAGTTTATTGGGGAATCACTACCACTCAAGTCTATACTTGAAGAAAACGTTGATGAAATCTATACCATTTCAGATAAGCTATGGCAGGGCCATATTAATAGGACTAAAAGAAATATAGAGCGTGGCACTGGTTTTACAGCGCATACAGCTGATTTAAACAAGCCTTCTAATACAATTGTTGCTCGGTATGGTAAAGATGGGAAAGAATGTTTAATCCCACAGAAAAATAAAAACCCTAGGATGCTTACGTTGAGAGAGTGCGCTAGGCTTCAGGGCTTTCCTGAGGAATTTGAAGCGTCTCAATATCGAACTCCAGCATATAAGCAGTTTGGAAACTCAGTTGTAGTTCCAGTTATCGAAAAATTAGCGAAGAAGATCAAAACGGATGTGCTATGAAATTTCAAAATTATTGTAATGAGATCGGTGATGAGCAAAAAATAATAGCTGAAGAGTCATTACTATTTACTTATACAAACACTAAGAATGAAGCATTTAGTATTTCGCCTGAAAATATAAAGTTATTTTTAACTTTTATATTGAGCAACTTCGATAGAGTTCATGATGCTTGGGAGCTAGTGCCCACACGTAAAGATGAAATAAATAAGTACGAAGAAAAGTCATATAGACAAATATATAAATCAGCTGATTCGGAAGAGCTCAAAACTATTTCTTCAGCAGGTCGTAGTCAAACGAAGGCTTTAACAAAGTTAATTTCAAAATTAGTTTCTTATCTTACAGCTAGTGAATATGTGACACCTGAAGTAAATACTTTTTTCACACCAGATTATATTTCTAAAGCTTTAAGAAATTGGGACAACTTATACTCAAAAGGTACTTTAGTAAATAGGCAAAATGTTCATAATACTAGAATTAAATTTTACAATTGGATGATAAGGAAAAACTTATCTGAGCGCACTGCAAAATCATATTCAGGCCTAGGAATTAGCTATACAGATAAATACATCGAGTCTATTGGATTTAAGCAGTCTTCACTGTATTTATGTTCAGAAAGTGAGATTTTAGAGGCTATTGATTTGCTTAAAAATAATGCTGAATGGCTGGCTTCAGATAAATCGGGTAATTCAATGTATAGTTCTGCATGCCGTAAATTTGCAGAATTTCTGAAAGAGCAGAATAATGTAAGCGTACTACCTAAGCCTTTTCTGCTTTTAGCTGGTATATCAGGAACAGGTAAAACTCGCTTTGTCAGAGAGCAGGCGAAGCTAACAGGCTCCTTAGCTGAGACTTACTGCTTAACATCTGTGCGACCTGACTGGCATGAGCCTAGTGATTTGCTGGGGTATGTGTCTCGTTTAAGTGGGAGTGCTGAGTTTGTAGTAACGGATGTACTTAAATTTATTGCTAAAGCATGGCGGGAAATACTTGATAAAGGTATTTCATTATCAGTAAATGAAAAGCTTTTATGCCTTCAAGGTAGCGTATCAGATATTGATGCAATAAAACCATATTGGCTTTGCTTAGACGAAATGAATTTAGCGCCTGTTGAACAGTACTTTGCGGATTACTTATCAGTCATTGAAACAAGGTGTTGGGCTTGGGATGAAGATGATTTTCAATACTCGTGTGACCCACTATTAAAAGCTACTACAATTCAATCAATCGATAATATTGAAAAGCTACGTGAGGAACTGGGGTTTGCGGATGCGAATTATGATGATGCGTGGCAACATATTTGTGAATATGGTTTAAGTATTCCGTTTAACTTGATAGTTGCTGGCACAGTAAATATGGATGAAACTACCCATGGATTTTCTCGTAAAGTAATAGACCGAGCGCTAAGTTTTGATTTTGGCGACTTTTTTCCTAACGATTTCGATAACTTTTTCGCACCTACAACCACCAATAAGGCATTGAGTTACCCTATTTACTCTGATGCACGGACTAGTACCGATAAACTCCCTAAAATCGATATAGATGGTCGTAAAAGCATCGCATTTATTAATGCAATAAATAACGTATTGGCACATACCCCATTTAAGCTTGCATACAGAGCACTTAACGAGCTGCTATTAGCAGTTATAAGTAGTGAGCCAATAAAAGATATTGACTTAAAAGCGGTATGGGATGACTTTTTAATGTGTAAGGTTTTACCTCGTATTGAAGGTGATACAGAGAAGCTTGCCGCAGTTGGAACTGTCGATATATCGATATTGAAGCAATTGGAAAAAATTCTTGAAAGTGAATTTGGTAGCTTTTGGAATGAATTGCCTGGCTCAAATACAGCAAGACCTGATTTGTACCGTGAAAATGCAAATAGCGATAAACTAATTCATATTGCTTGCCGGAGCAAAGAAAAAATAAACTGGATGGAAGATAGGTTAACAACATTTGGTTTTACAAGTTTTTGGCCTTAATTAAACTGTATGGAGTGCTAAGGAATGCAAGAGCTTTTATATCTGCAATCATCACAGTTTGAATTATCTATCTGGACGAACGATATTTTTAAACGAAAACAGGTTTACCAAGCCACGTTTGGTAAACGCAATATCGCTTGTTCAGGTCTTGAAACCCTCGCTCAAGAATCGACTTACTCCATAAAGCTCTCTCCCCCTATAGATATAGATGCGTTAGTAGTAGATAAAAAAGAATATGAAGCGACTAATCAGGCTAATAGCTTAGGTATTGCCGAGCCTATTTTTTTTGAAAATACACAATATCAATTTGAATGGGAGTTTAACTCTGAAGTTGAAAGTGCTTATTTATCCCACCGTAGCCAAAACATTAATGATAGCTTTCGCTTTAAAAGAGCGAGCTTAACTTCTTCAGCTCGATTAACCGGTACATTAAATACGGGAAATGATGTTGGTTGGATGCGCTTACCGCTTGAGTTTATTGCAGGTGGAAAGGTATTTAAAAGTAATATTTCCTTTGAAGTACTGCCAACAAAAATGGATATGCATAGCGACTTACCTGCTATGTATAAAATGATTGATAAAGAGTTCCCACTATGGCGCTTTAGCTTACTTGAAAAAACAGAACAGAATGCTTCTAAGGGCCAGCAAAGGGGACACTTTCCTTTGTTGTGGCTTGCTAATTTTAATAACTTACGCAAACGGTTTGAAGATGGCCTTAAGGTTATTACTCAGGCTCCGCACAGTCGCTTGCAGTCATATGTTTCATATTCAAAAGCGGATAGGTTGAAAGGACGTTTACCTCAACGTTTAAGTGAAAAGGTTAAAGAAGATATAAAAAGTAAGCAGTTCGCTAAGCGGTATAAAGTTGAAAAAAGGCAGCTTAGTGTAAATACACCTGAAAACCGTTTTATAAAAATGGTGGTTACAAATAGTAAAAAGTGTATTGCCAAATTTGAAAATAAGCTAAGAGAAGCAAATAAAGTACCGGATAAGCAACGCCTTTCAAGTAGCTTTTTAAATGAATTACAAGAGTGGCAAAAACCTTTACAAAAAACACTAAATCAGACCTTTTTTAAAGAGGTGAGCACGTATACAGGGCTTAACAGCGAATCTTTAGTTTTGCAGCAAAAAACGGGCTATAGTGCTGTGTATCGTGTGTGGCAAGAATTAAAATACTATTTGGATGTGTTTGAAAAACAATCAAACGTATCTATGAAGTCTGTCGCTGAAATATACGAAGTCTGGTGCTTTTTAGAGATTCGGAATATTTTAATAAATGAACTGCGCTTTGAAGATAAAACAAAAAAGCTAAATAATTTACAGTTAAACGATTTTTTAGAGTATCAATTAAAAGACGGTTTTGCAGGTGCGTTTGAATTTGAGCGTGAGGATGGTCTAAAAGCCAGATTAGCGCACGAGCCAAGGTTTACTAAAAAGGGTAAGCCTATTAAGTCATATTTAGTTAGTCAAGAACCAGATATTGTACTTGAAGTAACGTTACCCAAGCCCAACTCTAAGCGATTCATTTGGATATTTGATGCCAAGTACCGCATTAAAATGAAGCAAGGGCGCTATGATGAAGACAATATTAAGGAAACAGACTTTGTGCCTGATGATGCTATAAATCAAATGCACCGCTACAGGGATGCGTTAATTCATATAAACAAAGAAAGCCAATCAGAAAGCATAAGCAAGAGCAGACCTATATTTGGCGCATTTGCTTTATATCCAGGTTACTTTAAACAAGAAGCTAATAACTCACAAAGTAACCCTTATGATGAAGCTATTCGTGAAATAGGTATAGGTGCATTTGCATTATTGCCAAGTGCTGGTGGGAAGAGTGGTAGTTATTGGCTTGCTGAGTTTTTACGTAAACAGTTGGGTGATGGGAATAATAGCTATGTCAAAAACTCTCAGGAGATGGAAGAGAGTTTATATGTTCAAGAAGCAGCCCGAATTCCATATGCAGGTATGAAGCAGATGCTATATCCTGATTTGGTTTTTACAGCCGCTTTAGGTGGGTTGGCAGGGCGAGATAAAAGTTATTTTGAGCGCTTCAAAAATGGCTCAGCATCTTGGTATCACACCCCATTAGCTACTTTCAATTCAGCCACAAAAAAATCAAAACTCAATGTGTTAAAAGAAATTAGGTATTTAGCTATTGCCTCTACGAGTGCTATTAACTCTCGAACTAAATCTATAAAAAAAGTATGGCCTGTAATTGGTTGTCAAATAGTAGCGCGAAGTAGTTTAACTATTGAGCAAGCAGGTAAGTTGGAGTCTAGTGACAAAGAGTTTGTTTTGTTTAAACTTGGAAAACCACTCACTCTTAACTCACCAGTTGAGTCTGTACCACACACGCCAATAGAGAAGACCATGAAGCTTACTACGTTGTCTAACCTTGAAAAGGTATCTGTATTTAAAGAGGTTGAGAAAGTTTATTCCCAAACGTTAAACTGATTTTGGTTGCTTTGGTTTTGACTTAGCAGGCTGTCTAAAAAGAGCTTTAAACCAGCATAATTTTCACACTCAAAAGTGATTGCCCCATCGCCAGCATAGATCTCTGGCTCTTCATTAGTTCCTTCATTGATTGCTTCAACTATTACATATCTAGGCGTCTCTTCTTCTCTTTGCTCTATGTCAGCATAATCTACCCATAGTAGATAATACTGTTCGCCTACTTTTAAGTAGAAGCTAGGGCATTGATCATTGTGCCAGCTTTTATCTATTAGATAAGGGTGATCTTTTAAGTCAAAGCCGAGGTCAAAGTTTTGACCAAATTCTTGTTTATAAAGTGACATATTGTTTCCTTCTTAAAAACTAATTTAGCCAGTGCTACACGCACTGGCTCTATGCCGTACTTACGTTATAAGGCGTTTAAATGCTCTATAGCCACCTTCCAAGGAAGTCTTCGACCTGATAGCTTCATTTTTTCATAGGCTTTTAATGCAGTTTCTTTCGTTACTATTTGTTGCCTAACAAGCTGCGTTATTAATGAAATAGTGCCTTGGACAACAATGCCTTCTTTTTCAGCGGCTTTTCTTAAAGCCATATCGCCAGTTACAAGAGGGCAGTTTTTTTGCTTAGCTAAACACAAAGCAAAGATATCGTTACGGCTGGCATTTAAATACAGCGGAATTAACTCCATTGCATGCATCATTGAATCAGGTGATAGCTCTTCTAAAGTTAAGCCCATAGCAGGTAAATGTGCGTGTTCTTCCTCAAGTTCTTCAACGAATAAGATATCAGGTATGGCGAATTGGTAAGGTAGCTGAAAAAGTTGGGTTAGTAGCTCACCTTCTTCCATATCTATTAATATATTGGCATCACTAATTAGTAGCTGCTGCATTAAGCACCTCTAACTTTCGTTCTTTGTGAAAGCTTGAAAGTGATACCCCTAATAGTTCTGCTGCTTTAGATATACCAATGTAGTCTTCACTTAGCGCACGGTATACTAGCTGCTTATAGAGGTAGGTAACTTCATGTGGATAAGGTTCGCCAGGTTCCTGAGTGCGCCATCCTTGCTTGCCAAACCAAATGAACATATTCTTTTGGGTTTGATATGAAATTACACCAGACTGTGAAGCACGGAACAAAGAGGCAAGCATGCTTATGCCATACTCATGTTTAAGCATGTATAGCTCTTGTGCTTCTAATTGAGTTCGGCTTTTACCTAAGTGTTGTATTAAGCTAGTGCTTGGTAATAAAAAAGCCCCTGCGAAGTGATTACATGCCTTTTCTTCATCTAGCTCTTCAGACAGTCGGCTGTGCAATACTAAGTGACCCAATTCATGAGCGAGTGTAAACCGTTGACGATCACCACTTTGTGCCGTAGAGATAACAACAACAGGTAGTCCATTAATGTTACCCGCGAGACCATCAAACTTTTTACTAGTTTCTACATCAGTGCAAATTATCATTACACCTTTCGATTCCAGCGTATCAATCATGTCATGAATAGGATTTAAGCCTAAACCCCATTCATTGCGCATTGTGGTGGCTACACCTTCTAGTTGCTCATATGAATCAATCACATCAGGTAATGTACTTGGTAGTGAAAATGGGGTGATAGGTTTAATAGAATCTGGATAAAAGTTTAAAAGCTCTTGCCAGCGCTCAGCCTGATCTAACACATCACCATTGATACGATCTAAAATCTTCTGTGGCGTGCTTGCACGCTTACGATATTCCACACCTTCTAACTTTACTTTTATAGGACGGAAAAAGTATTCAGTGCGCACTTCAAGTGCGCTTGCAAGCTTTAATAAATTAGAAGAAGACGGCATAGCAGTACCATGCTCATATTTTTTTATAGCATTAGCAGATATACCAACTGCGGTAGCTAGCGCTTGCATTGATAGGCCTGAGGCTTTTCGGGCACGAGTAAATCGTTCAGCAAACATGTATATATACCCCGTGGTTTATAAAATTAAGTTATTTGTCGTAAATATAAACCATGGGTGTATTTTTGTCTATGAACATAAATTACACTTATATAGTTGCGATATACTACTGGTTTTATTTATACGAGAAGTTTAAAGGGATTATGTAGTAAACTACTCACTATTAGTTGAGGTGATAAATCGAAATTATTCACCCAGTACCCCACACAGTACCCCATGGTGTTATGGGTTGAAATAAAAGGTTTGCATATCAAATGAGTAGAGCAGGAATACAGTGGTTCCCTGGGCATATGAATAAAGCCCGCAATGAAATTAAAGAAATAATGCCACAAATGGATGTGATCATTGAAGTGCTTGATGCGCGCATTCCCTACAGTAGTGAAAACCCGATGGTGGCAACCTTGCGTGAAGGTAAGCCGGTCATCAAAATTTTGAACAAAGCTGATTTAGCTGATCCTAAAATGACTCAAATCTGGAAAGATTATTTTGAGCAAGAAAATGGTGTTAAAGCGATTTCTTTTGGACATGATAAAGCAGCTGAAGTAAGTCGTATAAATGAGCTTTGTAAAAAGTTAGTGCCGCATAAAGTGGGTGCCGATAAGCAAATTAAAGCCATGATAATGGGTATTCCTAACGTGGGTAAATCTACGTTAATTAATGTACTGGCTGGACGTATAGTTGCAAAAACAGGTAATGAACCTGCGGTAACCAAAGCACAACAACGCATTAAGCTTGAAGACGGTATTATGCTTTACGATACGCCAGGTATGTTGTGGCCAAAAGTAGAGAATGAAAACTCAGGTTATCGCTTAGGCGCTACCGGTGCCATTCGTGATACGGCGCTTGAGTATGAAGAAGTAGCAAGTTACACCGCTGAGTACTTATTGCGTGCATACCCTGAGCTTTTAAAAGCGCGTTATAAAATAGACGAATTACCAGAAAGTGATTGGGAATTTGTTGAAATGGCGGGTAAAAAACGCGGCTGTATTCGTGGTGGTAACCAAATAGACACGTATAAAATGTCTGAAATACTAATCAACGAATTACGCGACGGTATTATTGGCCGTATTACGATGGAAACTCCGCAAATGCGTGAGGAAGAAGAAGTAATGGTTGCTGGTTTACGTGCCGCTGCAGAAGCTAAAAAACAAGCTAAAGAAGAAGAAAAGCTTCAACGCCGAGCGCGAGCTCGTAAAAACCGTCGTTAATATTTAACCTGAGTTCAGGTTATTTAATTAAAGTGATTTAGTTTTACTAAATTACAGACATAAAAAAAGCCCGTAAGGGCTTTTTTAGTTTCATATCTACCGTCACCGATATGAGCAATGTAGCAAGTAAAATAGTAGGGCGGTTACTCATCATCAACATCAAGGGGCGTTGCGGTTCATAACAAGTAACCATAGCTGTTTACGTGCGCCACACGTTGTTTCAGGGTCGAGAAACAAATCAATTCATTCCTTAACAAGTGGTATGCAATCCGTCTTGTTGATATTGATTATCAGTTAGATCTAACTGTCTGTCAACACCTAAATGCAAATAGTTCTTATTATTGTGGTGCTTGTTTTTTATTCATATATAAATCGGCTAGTTAGCACTGCCATTTCATAAAAATGCTTATCTTGGTTAAGCAATTAAGAATAGATTTTTAATACTTATTAAATAATTTGATATGAATTTTTATTATAAAAGTATTGACCTTTCAAAGTTAAAATAAATTCAAGCTAGGAATGATTTTATCGCCTTCCAAGACAGCGACTGCTTTGATATAAAATCAAATAGTCTCTTGTAAAGTCTTAGCCCCCAAAGATCAACAGCCTTTAATTAGTAGCTAAAAATATTCGTACTTAATTGGATATTTTAAGCCACTAACGCACTTTATTTACTGTTATACGTAAATTAATCTGCTCCACTAGTACTTTATCCTGCTTGTTTAGACGCCCTACAATGAGCAAGAAATCACTACCGTCAGTTTTTATTACTTTAATGCTTGTGTTATCAAGTTTGGTTTTACCATAGGTGGTTTCTATTTTTTCTATGTCTTTAAAGTGACTAAGATCCGATTCAAGCCTGCCGTCATCGTTTTTGTAGTAACTAAAAATATAGTTCTCGGTTATTCCGTTACCGTCTTCTCGGTAATCAAATACTGCATCGCTATAAAAATAAAGTATTTCTTCGTTTTCAGGTGTTAGGCGATTACGTTTTAAAAAGTGTACTTGGTAAGACCATAAACTATCGCCTTTTATAATTGCGGCATTGGGTAAAATATTTACTTCTTGAAGTACGCCTAAAAATAATAGAGGTGCAAACGCAAGCGAGATTAAATACTGTCTAATTCGCCAGTACGAGTTGTAATGTAGGGCTTCTTTACTTGTATCGGTTTGTTCAATGTAGCTAACTAGAGGCAACCATAAAAATGGCATTATACAAATCACTATGGTTGCGTATTCGTCCATTCGATAAGCAAAGGCGCTGGCGAGTACCATTAGCCAGAGTGTTAAGGCAGTCCAGTTAGGCATTACTCTATTTTTGTTTAACTGTTGTTGGCTGTGCTCTGCAAGTGCGAGATACAAAGGGTAATACCATAAAAACGCAAATATACCTCGAGCAATAGGCATAATACTTGAGTTGTCGCGTTCTTTAATGGCTTTAAAGTTACGATAACTCCAATAATTAACAAATATGCCTAAACTTAAAATACTGTAAATAATAAACTTACTTACAGATACTGCATAAAATGGACTGTCTTCAAATTTTACTTTTTTTGCTGACTCTAATCGCCAATCGGCGAAAAAGAATATGAGTACTAAAATATAGCCAGCCAACACATATTTAAGCCAACTATAACCAAAGCTATCTAGCACATCAGCTGTTGTTAGAGGTGTTTCGGTCGTTTCCGCGTATTTTAGAATAGGGTAATGGGTTGCTGATATTAACTTTTTACGCTGTGCTAAATAATCATCTATTTGAGCGGCTTTAATATGATCTTGTTTTGCGTAATAGTCATAACTCAGTGTTAAAACGTTATCATTAAATTCAGTAGTTGTTTTTAGGTTGAAGTAGTCGTTATCAATTTCTTGTTGATCGCTATCAAATCCCCAACCTTTTTCTGCAAAATGTAGTTTTATTGTGGTGTTAATTATATTGGGGTAGCCAAAGTAGAGTGGGTCGGTGCGATTTACCTGCTTTGGTTCGTAAACGCTATTTTGTATTTCATTGGCATAAAAATTAGCTTCGTAGCCTTCGTCTGTTTTTTCCCAAAATTCACTAATTAAATACGATTCTTTGGTTATTAGTTTACCCGTTTGTTCTTGTTCACTAATAGTCATTGCTTCATTGATTGATAGACCATTTAAAAAGCCTTGGTAATACTCGAAGTAAGATTTAGCAACGCTATTTAGACCACTGCTATATTGCTTCTTCGGTTAATAGCTTCAAATTCAGCATAAGTGTACTGGGTTTCAAAACGTGATGGCTCAGATACTTTTTCAGCAATAAAAAAGTTATCTTCTACAGATACATTTGTATGTACAGGTTTTTGCGCCATTGAAGTTAAAGTGGTTTCACCTTTATCAATAATTAGGGCATAGCCATAATCAGGCTGTGCTAAATATTCGAGAGTACCTCGTTGGTAGCTAACCGTAGGATCGAGCCAGTAGCGTTTTCCGTTTTGTTTAAGCGTAACAATTACGTGATTAAATACACTTGCAGAAGGTGGAAGTTCTTTTAAGCGTTTGATTTCCTCTGTATCAACTAGCGCAGGGAAGGCTTCTATATCCATCGCTTTTAATAAAGAAATAAGTAGTACTGTTTTATCTTTGCAATCACCGTATCGCAGCGATAGCGTTTGTGAGGCGGACGTTGGCTGATGTGAATTAGTGCCCATTTCAAGCCCTAAATAACGAACTTCGTCTTGGCTAAAGCGCAGCGGTAATTCTATCGGGTTTTTTGAGGTACTTTGTTTTTATGTTGTCGGCTACAGCCGTAATGCTGTTTGGGGTTTCTATAGCTGATTGATAAAGTGGATATGCCCAGTTAACTACCTGACCCCAATCGTCAAACTCAGAAAAGTAAACTTGTGTATATGGGTCGTACCAAGTGGGTGTTTGGGAGTTTTGTTCTAATAAAGGTTCTTCAAACAAAGCAATAGAATAGTCGTTACCGTATTTATTTTGTGTTTTTTGAACATCCGCTTTACCGTTTACTGTATTTATATTAAGTGCAGTTTGTTTACCCCAAAGTACGCGCATATTTTGCTGTACTACAGGCACCGACCAGTTAAGCATACGCCTTGTACTAAATTTATTAGCATATATAGGGTTGCTACCTGTCACTGTGTAGCTGTAATCGAGTATGTCGCCGCTGCGCATATCATCAATAATAATATTAAGTGACAAACTCCCATTATAAATACGATCCGCTAATTCAGATTCACCTTGTATAACCGTCATTCTCGCGCTACTAAGCTTATTAATGCGCTTATCATTTCTGATAATAGTTAAGCTGTTTAGTGTTAGCGATTCATAGCTTGGATCAAAATCTAGATTAAGCTGGCTTATATAGTCAACGCCACTTTGATTTTGCGCCTGCATGACTAAACGCGTATAGCGTTGTTGTTTTTGGTTATTAGGTACGTAGGATTGGTTGTCGAGTAGTAAGTACAGCGTGCCGTCGCGTACTTTTGTCATGTCTGTTTGTTCAGGCTGTTTTATTTCATGGGATTTTACCCAATCAGCGGGTGGTGTTATTTCATATTGCTGGGCAATAACATTACCGCATAAAATTAATAGATTAAAAGTAAGCAGCCAATAAGTAATACGAGATAAATTCCGTTTCATTGTAAGTTCTTATAATTGTTGTTTTATGCATATGCACTGAGGATAAAATGTACCAAATTTAGGCGTTTTCAACAATGAAATGTTAATAGTTGTTTACATTAAAATGCATAAGATATTGATTTTATTGGATACAGCTCGTGTCGTGCCAGTTTTTTTAATGTTAAATGCGTACATAAAAAATATACGATACTGTTATGAAATGCGTTACTACGACATTCGCCGTCCACAAAGCCCGCAATTTAGTCGGTGTTAATCAATCTATAATACGCCGATACCTAGCGTATTTACTTGAGTTAGACAAGTTAACTGCTGATCAAAGTTATGGTTGTATTACTCGCACTGAGCGCGGTTACAAAATAATGAAGTAACTTTATACCGACTAAGTTAAGTATTAAAAATTAATAATTTCAGTTCGTTATGTGATATTTGTCATCTTAAATGCTCTGTAGATTCTGACGATAAAAAAAATATGTTGAATTGATTGCATTTTAAGCGGCTTGCATGGTGATGTTCGCTTTAAGTGATGTTATACTCCTGCGGAATAATTTATCGACTTTATTAAGAGCAAAATTAATGGCAGATTTATCGAAGTACAGAAACATTGGTATTTTCGCGCACGTTGATGCGGGTAAGACCACGACTACTGAGCGTATCCTAAAGCTTACTGGTCAAATCCATAAAACTGGTGAGGTTCATGATGGTGAATCTACTACTGACTTCATGGAACAAGAAGCTGAGCGCGGTATTACTATTCAGTCTGCGGCTGTAAGCTGTTTCTGGAAAGATCACCGTTTTAACGTTATCGATACTCCTGGACACGTTGACTTCACAGTTGAAGTTTACCGTTCACTTAAAGTACTAGATGGCGGCATCGGTGTGTTCTGTGGTTCTGGTGGTGTTGAACCACAATCAGAAACTAACTGGCGTTATGCTAATGATTCAGAAGTTGCACGTATTATCTTCGTAAATAAATTAGACCGTATGGGTGCTGATTTTTACCGTGTAACTGAGCAAGTACGTAAAGTACTTGGCGCAACTCCACTAATCATGACTTTACCAATTGGTATTGAAGATGAGTTTGTTGGTGTTGTAGATGTATTAACTAAAAAAGCATACGTTTGGGATGACACTGGTCTTCCTGAAAACTACGAAATCACAGATGTTCCTGCAGACATGGTAGATAAAACTGACGAGTATTATGAAATGCTTGTTGAAACTGCCCTAGAGCAAGACGATGCACTACTTGAAGCTTACATGGAAGGTGAAGCACCTTCTTTAGAAGACATCAAGCGTTGTATCCGTAAAGGTACTCGTGACCTTGCTTTCTTCCCTACATACTGTGGTTCTGCGTTTAAGAACAAAGGTATGCAGCTTATTCTTGACGCTGTTGTTGATTACTTACCATCTCCTACAGAAGTTGATCCTCAACCTCTTATGGATGAAGAAGGTAACGAAAATGGCGAGTTCGCAGTAGTATCTACTGACGAACCTTTCAAAGCGCTTGCATTCAAAATAATGGATGACCGTTTTGGTGCATTAACATTCGTACGTATTTATTCAGGTAAACTAAACAAGGGTGACACTATCCTTAACTCGTTTACTGGTAAAACTGAGCGTGTTGGCCGTATGGTTGAGATGCAAGCAGATGACCGTAACGAATTAACTAGCGCACAAGCTGGTGACATCATTGCTATCGTAGGCATGAAAAACGTGCAAACTGGTCACACATTATGTGATCCTAAGCACCCAGTAACACTTGAGCCAATGGTATTCCCAACTCCAGTAATCTCGATTGCTGTACAGCCTAAAGATAAAGGCGGTAATGAGAAAATGGGTGTTGCTATCGGTAAAATGGTTGCAGAAGATCCATCTTTCCAAGTTGAGACTGATGAAGATTCAGGCGAGACTATCCTTAAAGGTATGGGTGAGCTTCACTTAGATATCAAAGTAGATATTCTTAAGCGTACTTACGGCGTAGACCTTATTGTTGGTCAACCACAAGTTGCTTACCGTGAAACTATCACTAAAGAAATTGAAGATAGCTACACGCATAAGAAACAATCTGGTGGTTCTGGTCAGTTCGGTAAAATTGATTACCGCATCAAGCCAGGCGAAGTTGCTTCAGGTTTCACGTTTAAATCATCAGTTGTTGGTGGTAACGTACCTAAAGAATTCTGGCCTGCAGTTGAGAAAGGCTTCAAGTCAATGATGGGTACTGGTGTTCTAGCTGGCTTCCCTGTACTTGACGTTGAAATTGAACTTTTCGACGGTGGTTTCCATGCCGTGGATTCATCTGCAATCGCGTTCGAAATCGCTGCTAAAGGCGCTTTCCGTCAATCGATCCCTAAAGCGGGCGCACAACTTCTTGAGCCAATCATGAATGTTGACGTGTTCACTCCAGAAGATCACGTTGGTGACGTAATCGGTGACCTTAACCGTCGTCGTGGTATGATGAAAGACCAAGAAGCTGGTTTAACAGGCAGCCGTATTAAAGCTGACGTACCGTTATCAGAAATGTTCGGTTACATCGGTACACTACGTACAATGACATCTGGTCGTGGTCAGTTCTCTATGGAGTTCTCACACTACGCTGCATGTCCGCAAAACGTTGCTGATACAGTAATCGCTGCAGAAAAAGAGAAAAAAGCTGCTAAGTAATTAGCTCTTTAACTCTTTAAAAAAACCCGCACATGTTGCGGGTTTTTTATTGCCTATAATTTGGTTTTATTTTTTTAGTTGTTTATAACTACTTTTTATTATTAATTAGTCCTATGTTACTAATTAATAAAAAGGTACTAGAAAGCAATTTATTTACCTCAATTACTTAATTGTTTGGTTTATAAGAGGTTAATTGTAAAGTAAATGTAACTGTATGAATTTTAAGAACTTCTATTGATGCATCTATATACGTAATGTAGAATACTAGCACTTTTAGACTAGAGCTCTAAAGTCAGATAAGGAAGTCTCCGCAGCAGAGACGTTTGCTATTAATTCTATATAAGACGTAACAATCATGAAATCTATTAAATTAGCACCAAACTGGTGGCTACAATTTACAAAATGCGTTTTAGCATTCAGCTTAATATTTTTAATTCATATTATATTTTCTGTGAACCTAAAAATTGTTTTTCTCACTGTAATGCCAGCTCTACTGATTATTACTACTTTTAATATTCTTCATCTTCGTTTTTTACATTGTTATAAAGCAGGCATTTGTTATACGCGTTTATGCACAAAGCGTTATATCAATAGCGAGGAAATTAGTTGCGTATCATTTAGTTCGTTTTTTCTTTTCACCATTTTTAAGGTGGAGTTAGATAATGGTAAAACGTTCCATTTTTATAACTGGCAACTTGATGATGAAACGCAATCAGCTATTTCTAAAATGTACTGCAATAAGTTAGCTAACAAAATTGAAAATATTAGCGATAAATGCAATGCTTGATCTTTAATTTAGATAGTAAAAAGGAGCGATTAATCGCTCCTTTTTTGTTTTATAACGCGCTAATTAAACTTTTTTATAGCCTTAGCTTTTAGCGCTTTCATCTTTAGCCTGCGTGGCTTCTTAAAAGACTGGATAGGCATTGTTACCAACTGCTCTTGTGGTAGTGCCGGTATTGTTTGTGGATAAGCACCTTCCTTTGGTACCGAAATTTCTTTTAGATGTATTTTAAGTGCTTCTAGAGTTGAGTCGTTATCAACTTCACTAGGGCAAATAAATATACCTAACTTTCTTAGTTGTACACCGAGTTTAATGCTACTGGTATAACGGATAATCGGAGCGCCTAATACTAAGCCCAGCAATATAGGTGATAACCACCAAAAGAATACTGGTGTGAAGTAGTAAGCCGTACAACCCCATGCAATAGCCACAATAGTTGAGAATAACGTATAACCAAACGCCTCTTTCCACGGAACCATACGACCTTCGCGCGGTTGTGCATCCCACTTCACTTTTTTACCTAAAAACACACAAAGTACAAAGTAAGCATGAAATACCATCATTAATGGGGCAACAATAATAGCAAATACGGTTTCAATGATTGAGCCTAGTATGAGCTTAATTGAACCACCAAAGCGTTTGTTTCTATGTATTAAGGTGACTATTATGCCCATTAGTTTAGGCATTAATAAAATAACAATAGTTAAATACAAGAGTGAATCAATCAGATCGGTTTTAGCTATTTGCCATGTAGGGAATAATTGATAAACACGGTTAAAGTACACATCACTATTTAATGCGCGCGTTACTGCGTCAATAGTACTTAGCGCTAGCATTGAGAGCCAAATTAGTGATGAAATATAGGCTGTGGCACCGAGTAAAAAGTGTAGCTTACTCATTAATTTTAATTTGGATGACGATAGTAAACCTAAGTGCTGAATATTACCTTGCACCCAGCGTCTATCGCGTACAGCGTAGTCTAGAATGTTACTTGGTACTTCTTCATAGCTACCTTCAATATCTGATAGCAACAATACATCCCAACCAGCACTGTGAAGTAGTGAAGCTTCTACAAAGTCATGACTTAAAATTTCGCCGCCAAAAGGTGCATTACCTTTTAGTGTTGGCAAGCCACAGCACGTTATAAATGCTTCAACTCTAATGATTGCATTATGACCCCAGTAGTTGGCTTTATCAGTTTGCCAAAAAGCTGAGCCAGTAGCAAGCATTGGGCTATATAGCACTGACGCAAACTGTAAAAAGCGGCCAAAAAAGGTATCTTGACGAACAGGGATCGGAATAGTTTGGATCAGGCCTGCTTGTGGGTTGTTGAGCATACTTGTAGTAAGCTCTAACATACATTTCCCGGTCATTACGCTATCTGCATCAAGCACAATCATATGGTCGTACTGGCTGCCCCAGCGCTCACAAAAGTCGGTTAGGTTACCTACTTTACGGTGTTTGTTATCTTCGCGACGACGATAAAAAACGTTTTTAGCCGTATCACCTAAACGTTCACACAATGCATGCCATGCACTTAGCTCGTTTTTAGCTATTTCTGGGTCTTGCGTGTCGCTTAATAAGTAAAAATCAAAGTTTGCAAGTTGGCCTGTTTCTTTTAACGATTGCAGACTTACTTCAAAGCCCGCGATAACACGGTGGGTGTCTTCGTTGTAAATAGGCATTACAACGGCGGTTTTTTGGGCGTTAATTGCCTCACTATTAAACTCAATTGGTTTAATACGCTTTAGCGTAAGTGGGTCAATTCGTAATAGCTGTAATACAAAGCCGATTGTTCCACTACAAAATGCCGTTACAATCCAGGCAAAAGTGATTGAGAATAATACTAAAAGAGCATACTCAAGTAATGTCATACCGTTTGAGCTTAAAATCTCAAACATAATAGATATGCCGTAGCCAGATGTGCCAAGCGCTGCAATAGCAAATAGCCAAACTCTTAATGTTTTGAATGGCATTGGAGTGCCCTTACCTTTATTACTTGATGTCATTTGGGTACCAAACATAACTCCATACCTCGCTAATTTCTTTATCACGTAGTTTTAACGATAAACGCATATCAACGGGTTGATCGTCCTGTGGTGCAATTTTAAAGGCTACACGCCATCCGCGTGAATCAGGCAGTTTTTGTACATTCACGTCGGTTACTTCGCCTGTTGTAAGTTGAATGTCGGCATCTAGCTTTAACTGTTCAGAGAGTTGATTTATTTCTGACCCAGTAAAATCAACAGTAAATTGGCGATGGCTTTTTGGTGGAGGGTTGTCCTCACCAGGTAAAGCGGCGCTACCGATCCTTGTGCGCAGTACTCTCGCTTTCTCGTGCTGAGTTAAAACTGCATTAAAGGTCGTCATTTTGTAGCTTAGCTTTAATGAATCACCGGCTTTCATTGGCTTTTCTGGTACCCAGTAACTGACGATATTGTCGTTAGTTTCTGTGTCAGTAGGTATCTCTACAAGCTCTACACGGCCATTTCCCCATTCACCTTGTGGTTCAATCCATAGACTAGGGCGGTTGTGGTAATGTGCTTCTGTGTCCAGATAGTTATTAAAATCTCTGTCTCGTTGAGCTAACCCAAAACCTTTTGGATTATTGTATGAAAACGAAGTTACACTTAGCTGTGAAGGGTTGTTAAGAGGGCGCCATACCCATTTATCATCAGCAGATTGAGTTAATAGGCCATCCGAGTCATGAACTTCAGGGCGATAGTCATCAAAAAATTTGGTACTGTTTTCACCGTGGTAAAACATACTCGTTAATGGAGCTACGCCGAGCTTTTTAATATCTTTACGTGCAAATATCTGCATATCAACATCAACTAGCATATTAGTTGTAGGGTCAACACTAAACTTGTATGCACCCGATATAGATGGGCTATCTAATAATGCAAAAATGGTAATTTGTGTTTGGTCGGCCTTTGGTTTAACTAACCAAAACTCTTTGAACATTGGAAATTCTTCACCTGAATTTTCTGCAGTATCAATGGCAAGGCCTCTAGCTGATAATCCATAAACTTGCTGAGGGCCAACAACTCTAAAATACGATGCTCCCTGAAATACCATTACTTCGTCTTTATACTCGTTAGTATTTAACGGGTAATGTAAGCGAAATCCTGCATGGCCTAGTTGAGTATCCGCAACACTTTTAGCTATTTCTTCTTGTAGTGGTGCAGCAGTGCCATCGTATTGGTAAAAGTCAGTACTGAAAGGTAAGCGACTGCGTTTAGAGTCACTATCAACGGTATTTATTGTCACAGGTGTTTTATATAAAAAACCAGGATGGAATAATTGCAGCTCGTACAGGCCTTCATCTTTCCATACTGCTTTGTCTTTTTTAAATCGAATTGAACGGTAATCTTGATAATCAATATTGTTAAGTGCTTCAAGCTCAATGTTTTTAGGCGCCACGTATTCTTCGCTTGCTAACTTTTTAGCGCGGGCGCTAATTACGTCAAATAAGCTACTTTGTGGGATTGCTACATCAACGGTTGCAGCAATCGCTTGGTTGCTATTGCCCCAAGTCGAAAAAATAATAAGTAGACCCAGTAGTGGTGCTGACTTCTTTTGCCATTTAGGCAGATTTTGGGTTAGTTGTTTCATTCTCATTCCTTTATAAAAACACGACTTATTTTTACGTTTAGGGTAAATATTGATTTTATTTTGTAAGTATCTTCTAAATAACTTAGAGCAAAATTTAAACCTTAATAAAAATTCATATTTTTCAATAGGTAATATTTATATACATAATTCACTGAGGTTTTGTTGTGTAAAATTCACTCAAATGTATGTAGTTGTTACTGATTAATTACTAGAAGATTCACAGATCGTCTGAACATATTACGGGGGGTTTAATGAAGCTTGTCTGAATTACATTTGTATAAAATAAAAAAGCCGCAAGAGCGGCTTTTAAATGTTTAGATCTAACTTAGTTATTTCTTTTTAAATCGACGCACTATTGATAGTGGTGCTAAAAGAAGTGATAACCATAATAATGAACCTGCATCATTATCATCATCTGAGCGTAAGTTATTTACTTTCACGGCTACTTTTTCAACGTTAGATAAGTTACCCACGCTATCCTGAGCTTGCACTGTTAAAGTAATACGATTTTCAAATTCGTAATCAATCTCTCCAGCAACAATTAGCTGCCCCTGATTGTTAATAGAAACGCTGTCATTATCTGATGTAATAAATTTAACAACTGGTGATTCATCGGCATTTGGATCACTAAAATCGAGTGTGCCGATAATTGTTCCAATTGCGCTGTTTTCATCGACTGCAAAAACTTGATCAGCTTTAATAACTGGCGTTTGTTCTTCAGGTGTTAAAGTGATTTCAGATTTAATATCAATAATTACAGGGTCGTGATCTGATGCGCGGTATGCACTTTCAGAGTACAAACTAGATTGTTGACCTTCGCTTTTAAACTCTACATTGTAATCAAGAGAAATAGGTTCATCTGCGTTGATGTGCCAATCTGTTGCTGCGACAATTTTGCTAAGTAGTGATTGGGTAGCTACTGCATGATCTAAACTACCTGCGCGACCAGAAAAACTGTAAGAATAACCAAGCGTATCACCATCAATTTCTGCAACTACATTTTTGTAGCCTTTATCAGCAAATGCACGTATAGGATCTTCCATTGCGTAAGCATTCATATCGCCGACTAAAATAGTATCTTCGTCGTCAACACCGGTTGGTTTGCTATCAAGCCAATTTGCGAATGCATTAGCACCTTCTGTGCGTATTTCATTCCAACAGCCTTGTCCATCACCTGAATCTGCATTGTTTCCAGAAGCACTACCACAGCTTTTAGATTTAAGGTGTGACACAGCAACAGTAAATACTTCATCAGTTTCTAATGATTTAAAGCTTTGTGCAATTGGAGCACGGTTACTAAAATCAAATGGAGCCTCAGTCGTAATAGCAGCAGTACCTACTTCTTCTACTTTGTTAGTACGATAGATAAGTGCGGTAGTAATTGCATCGGTACCAATTTGATCTACGTTAAAATCAACAAATGCATAGTTGTTAGCACTATCAGCGTCATTTAACGCATCTACTAAGCTTGCAATTGCACTAAATTCGCCAAAACCATCATTTTCAATTTCCATTAAACCAACAACATCGGCCTGGATAGCGCTAATGGCACTTACAATTTTAGCTTCTTGGCGAGTAAATTCAGCTTCTGAATCTGCACCTCGGGCTGTCGGGAACCCTCCGCCTTGGCCATCACCATTAAAGTAATTAAGTACGTTAAAGCTAGCTACACGTAAATCTGCTTCAGCATTAAGTTCAGGCGCATTTTCACGTGCATTTGTTGCAATAAACGAAGGTGCTACAGTTGGGTGGATTCTGTAAAGGCTAAAGCTATAAGCAAGTGCCCCCGTAACCGTATTAACTGTATCGCCAGTACGTAATGTATTTTCTGCTGATAAGCCTGGAGTTGGGTAGGCTGTAGGGTCTAAGTTTTGTACTGTAGAGCCATCATCTAGTAAAATCTTTTTAAGTAGATTTTCAGTTTCAACTGCATTAGCTGCATCTCCAGGTAATGCAACTTGGGTACCTTGATACAAGCGTTCTGTTGCTAATTCAACTTCACCATATCGACCAAGGCCAAAGTTATTAGTTACTACTAATGGTTGTTCTAATGTAACTAACATACCTTCAAAAGCTTCTAAATCAGTTGTATCAGCTAAAGGTAAAGTGATTTTTGTAGCTGCTGCAGCTAAACCAGTGCCACATACGGCAACTTGGCTAACACTGCCGATTTGTGTTGCATCAAAATATTCTTCTACAGTACCTTGTACACGTACATGGTCGCCTACGTTTACGTCAATATCTGCAAAATAAACAAATACACCTTCAGAGGTGAGAGGATTTGCATCTATGTCAGCAGCAAGTGAGCTAACGAAAAAGCCTTTTAATTGATCATCATCTTGGAAGTCTGCGGTTACAATACCCTCAAACTCTACTAAAGTATTAACAAGCGGGCTTGCAGAGCTATCGCCTTGTATAGCGTTAATTAGTACTTTTTCTGCGCCACAAACAAGTGGTTCAAGTGGTTCTGGTTCTGGAATTGGTTCAGGAGCACTGCCTTCAGAACCAGAATGAGAACCTAATCCATCGAATGTATCTATATCAAATTGAACCCATTCATCGCTAGGGCTAAACGCTGATGTTGAATCAGTGCGGCCTGTTGTAATACTGTCTTTTCTACGGAGTGTTTTGTTTTGCGTTTGTGCTGAGGCATCAGACCAAAATGACCCTGGATCTACACCCACTTGACCAAAGCTATCGACTACAATACCATCTTTTGTTAACACAAGAGCATCGTCACCGTTGTAAAATGTAACAGTGCTAGTAGTATCGGAAATACTTAGTATGTCTTCAATTGCGCCGGAGTTGGCAATTACGTATGTTGTATTTGCAGCTAATTCACCTGTTAAAGCAATAGAATTTCCTACAGTATCGCTACCGTTTGAATACAGTCCTAATGTGTATCCATCAAGTACTATTGAGGTAGGTGCATTATTATAAAGCTCAATTGCTTTATTATTACTGCTTCCCTCTATGTATTCTGAAATGATTAGATCTGCAGAGGCTGGTGCACTGAGACTTGCTATAACAAGTGCGAGTGGTGTTATTTTTGTTTTAAACATTTTTTTATTATTCCCGTGTATTAATCCCAAAATGGGACACCAGTTTAGAGAATAAATATGACGAAAATAATACAAAAATGTAAACAAATGTAAATAAAAGGCGGTTTAGCCGCCTTTTTATAAAAACCTTACTTTTTAGCTAGGTATTGTGCGGCTTGCTTAGCAAAATAGGTCAATATTCCATCAGCGCCTGCACGCTTAAATGCAAGTAAAGACTCCATTATAGTAGCTTCCTCACTTAACCAACCGTTATCAATAGCTGCTTTGTGCATTGCATACTCGCCACTTACCTGATATGCGAAAGTAGGTACACCAAACTCGTCTTTAACACGACGTACAATATCTAAATAAGGCATGCCAGGCTTAACCATGACCATATCAGCGCCTTCTTGTAAGTCTAATGCGACTTCACGTATTGCTTCATCAGAGTTTGCTGGGTCCATTTGGTAGGTTTTTTTATCGGCACCTTTTAAGTTCCCAGCAGAACCTATTGCGTCTCTAAATGGGCCATAGTAGCTAGATGCATATTTAGCTGAGTAGGCCATAATACGGGTATGTACAAACCCATCAGCTTCAAGTGCTTCACGAATTGCAGCAATACGGCCATCCATCATGTCCGAAGGGGCAATTACATCAGCGCCCGCTTCTGCATGCGAGAGTGCTTGTTTAACTAAAATTTCGGTGGTTACGTCGTTTATTACATAGCCTGTGTCATCAATAATGCCGTCTTGACCGTGCGTCGTGAATGGATCAAGTGCACCATCAGTAATTACACCCAACTCAGGAAAGGCTTCTTTTAAAGCGCGAACAGTGCGTTGCACTAAGCCATCGTCATTATATGCTTCTTCGGCAAATAGTGATTTTTTGTCCGCAGGGGTTACCGGAAAAATAGCAACGGCAGGTACGCCAAGATCAACAAGTTCTTTTGCCTCAAGTAATAGTAAATCTATCGATAGACGTTCAATACCAGGCATTGATTCAATTGCTTCGCGACGATTTTTACCTTCTAGTACAAATACAGGGTAAATTAAATCGTTTACGCTAAGTTGGTTTTCGGCCATTAAGCGGCGAGAAAAGTCGCTGCGGCGCATTCTGCGCATGCGAGTATACGGGAAAAGGTCTAATCCTGATTGGGCCATATTAATATGCTCCTACTGTGGTAATGGAAAAGTGATTACTTGATTACGGCCATGTTGCTTTGCGTAATAAAGTGCTTTGTCGGCGCACTCAGTAAAAATTTGAGGGCTGCTAACATCATCAGCAATGCTGGTGTATACACCAGCGCTAATTGTAAATTGAATATCATTATTGGCAACCGTTACTGTACTGGCTGAGATAGCTGCTCGTATTTTTTCAGCTATGTCTTGTGCACCTTCGCTGGGGGTATTAGGTAATAGCACCACAAACTCTTCACCGCCATAACGAGCAACTTCATCGAGTGGTCGCTTTAAATGATCTTTTATAAGGTCAGATACAGCTTTAATAACTTGATCGCCAATTATGTGTCCGTATGTATCGTTAATGCTTTTGAATCGGTCTATATCAAGCATAACAATACTAAGCGGCGTTTGTTCTCGGCGAGACCGACGAATCTCCATTATTAGCTTTTTATCAAAAAAGCGTCTGTTTTTTATTCCGGTTAAAGCGTCTTCGGTATTGAGTAACTCAAGTGAGCGGTTTTTTTCTTCAAGTTCTCTGAGTGTAACTTGTAATTCAAAGGTGCGTTCGTCGACTTGTGATTCGAGTTCTTGGCGTGTTTTTTCTTGTAACTTTAAGCGTTCTTTAAGTAGCGTATCTTGAGCTGCATTTTCAGCAATCAAGGTTTGCTGAGCAATTACTTCTTCATCACGTTGCAAAATAAATAACTTCATTACACTGTAGCATAGACAAAATGTGCAGCTAAAAAAGCATGTAAATACAAATGCTAATGTACTTCTGTCAAAGGCGTATAACCCTATTACTGCAACAATAAAATAAAGCATCACCACCAAGAAAAAAACTAATACGAGCAGTAGCGCTTTATTAGGTTTAGAAGGTGATAAACGTATGCACATAAGTGTAGTTGCAATATAAAAGCCTAAAACGATTGGGATAGTAGTTAAGCAAAATAGTGTCACTATATGGGTTGGAAATAGCCAAATAGACAATAACGAGACACCTAATGCATTAACTATCACTTTTTGAACCGTTAGTAAAAAAGAGGGCTTTGGATGGCAAATTTGCTTTTGTAAAGGCAAAAACATTAAAGCAATAAGCATAAGTAATATAGGGATCATAACTTGCTGTAACACTGGCAAATTAGGGTGAATATATTTCAGGCCAAAGCCACAAATGTAGGCTAATAAGCTACCTAATGTGAGGGTAATTAAACCAGCATAAACAAAATAACGTTTACGTGAAAAACTATATAAAACTAAGCAGCTCACGCCTAAAGAAAATATAAAACCAATCAATAAGCCATAGAGTAAATTAAGTTTACCTTTATGTGCCAAATAAGCCTCTGGTTGCCACAGCGTTAAAGGGACTCGCAAGCCGGAGCTATTCGTCACTCTCATAATCATAATGGTTTCGCTATTTGCAGGGCTAATTAGTTTAACTAATAAAGATTCACTCTTAATCGCACGTTTATTAAGGGGGTATCCATCGCCAATTTGGGTGTGAGAAATTAATTGCGAGTTATGTAACTGATATACTTGAACGTCGTTTAGCAGAGGGTTGTTTAGTGACAACAGTTGTTCGGTATCATAACTAAGCGTGTTTTTTATTTTAAATTTCATCCATACAGAACGCTGCTCAAGACCTAGGTTAAGAGGTTTACCTGTGTTTTTTTGCCACTGTATATGGCTACTTTGTTGTGCATCTAATAGCGAAGTTGGTTCAAAAGAGTAATGCAGGTTATTAATGTCTTGGGAGTTAAAATCATGTTTTATTATTACAGGGCTTGCGAAAGAGCAAAAAGTGCAAAGAAGCATCAATAAACTTAGTAATGCTTTTGCGCACGCCATTAGCAGCTCTTTAAACCAAAAACATTGTAAAAGTTTTCTGTAGTTTTGTGGGCCACAACTTCTTCATCTATTTGATAAAGTTGTGCAACCGTTTGACAGATATAAGGAAGCAGAGCGGGTTCATTTTTACGCGATTTAGGTTTTGGCTTAACTGTTCGTGGAATTAAAAATGGTGCATCAGTTTCTATTAATAATCGATCTAGAGGAATGCTAGGCACTAGTTGTTGTAAATCTTTACCACGCCTTTCATCACATACCCAACCCGTTATACCAATATACAGACCTAAATCTAAATATTGCTTTAGAGCTGCTGAGTTACCCGTAAAGCAGTGGAGTACACCGCGAATATTAAACTCTTTTAAAATACTTAGCATGTCGTCACTTGCATCACGTTCATGTAAGTAAACAGGTAAATCTAATTTTTCGGCAAGTGCTAGGTGGCGTCTAAAAACACTACGCTGTACATCGCGAGGCGAAAAGTCACGGTTATAATCAAGGCCGCATTCACCAATCGCTATGACTTGCTTATTGTTTGCAAGTGCAGTTAATTGTGCTTCTAATTCATTCGTCGCCGATTTAGCATCATGTGGGTGGACACCCGCCGTAGAATATTGGAGATGTTTTATCGCAAGTTCAAGTGATTGCTGACTACTCGCAATGTCACAACCTATAATAAGCATATTTTTAACACCGGCTTCGCTTGCACGGGTAATTACATCATAATGCTGGTCATCAAATTGATGATTAGTTAAGTTAACTCCAGCATCAATTAACGTATATGACATTATTTAGTACGTTTAACGCGAATAGAGCGGTTTTTACCGTCTTGTTTCAGTAAAAAGGAGTTGAATGCACCGCGGCTGATTACAATTGTATCGTTTTCTTTTAAACGCATGCTGTCAGAGCCAATTTGACGCCATTGTTGGCCGTTATCTAGCGAAATAATTAACTCGCCATAAGCTGCTTCTTTCACTGAAGTAACCATAGCTTTAATTTCAGTCTCTTTTTCTACCTGTGATTCTTTGTGCTCTAAGCCAAAATCGTCAGTTTTTGCCTTTACTTGCATTGGTGCAGCAGCTACGGCTTGAGGTACATTGTTAGCCGTTGGTGGAGTGAGTGTTTTTGTTATTGTTGGCTTTGTTAGTGATTTACCAGCAATTGTATTGTCATAGCAAAGTAATCGGTTAAAGTCATTTTCAATAAAGCTACATGCTTGCAGGGCCTGAGTATTAAATTCAGTTTGCGCAGCAAAAGTTGGGGCACTTAATAAAACCAATAGTGAGAGTAGTTGTTTTTTCATTTTATTCCTCAGATTCTTTTTGTGGTTTGGCGGTATAAAATTTTGCTAAAATTAAACCTAGTTCAAACAAAAGAAGCATCGGAAATGCTAATAATGTTTGTGATAAAACATCAGGCGGTGTTAAAAACATTGCCACTACAAATACACCCACCACGATATAAGGGCGCTTTTCTTTTAAGCTTTTTGTTGTTGTTGCGCCACTCCAGCATAGCAGCATAATAGCTACTGGAATTTCGAAAGCGACACCAAATGCAAAAAATAGTTTTAATACGAACCCTAGATAGCTAGCGATATCGGGTGCGAGGGTCATCATCTCAGGACCTGTGCTTGTAAAAAAACCTAATATAATTGGTAGTACTGCAAAATAACAAAAAGCGATACCACCATAAAACAAGACAACGCTTGAGATTAGTATAGGTATTAGCATTTTTTTTTCATTTTGGTACAAGCCAGGAGCTATAAACCCCCAAATTTGATGAAGTATCCATGGAGTAGATAATAAAGCTGCAACAAAAAAAGTAAGCATCATAGGGACTATAAAAGGGTCACTCACATTTATAGCTATCATGGTCGCGCCATTAGGTAAATGAACCACTAATGGTGCAGCTATAAGTTCGTAAATATCATCTTTAAAATAAAACAGTGCGATAAAAAATAATAAAATGCTCAATAGTGCTTTTATTAGTCGATCACGTAACTCAATTAAATGAGATACAAACCCCGATTTTACTTCCTCAACCATTATTTTTTATACCATGTAGTAAGTTGACCACAAAGTGAGAGATAAACTTCACTTTTTTTCATCAAGTTGTTGGCTATTTGATGTATCCGGTTGTTGTTTCTTGTAGCTGTGAGTAACTGACTCAGCCGCTTTTTGTAGCTCTGTTAATGAGCTTTGTAGCTCAGGGCTTAAATCTTTTAGTTCTTGTTGTTCTGCTTTTTTAAGGTTTTCGTGAAGTTCATGAATGCGCAGTTCTTCACTTACTTCTGCTTTTACCGAGTTGGCAACCGACTTAGCGGTTTTAACCCATTTACTCACTGTTCTAATAGCAACAGGTAAGCGCTCAGGGCCGAGTACCACTAAGCCAACAATAAAAACTACAACAAGTTCCCACATACCCATACTTATTAAACCTTATTGTTATCTTTGGTTTTTTCAGTATTGATTGAGTCGCCAACGGTGCTTTTTTCTGATTGTTGAATTTGCTCTGATTTTTCTTGCTCGTTAGCTTGATCATCCGACATTGCTTTTTTGAAGCCTTTAACAGCGCCGCCAATGTCTCCACCCATACCGCGTAGCTTTTTTGTGCCGAAAAGCAAAACTATGATTGCCAAAACAATTAATAATTGCCAAATACTAATACCACCAAAACCCATGGTTTTCTCCAATATATAAAATGGTTAAATGTCTATTTTAAATACTAATTATACGCCAAATAGCGTAAATAGCACTCAGTTTATGCGCTGCGCCATGCTGCTATAAAGCTAATAACAGATAAGCCTATTGCAATACTTGCAGCTACTAAATCGTACTGTAAATAACAAAGTGTTGCCATGATCATTGTAGCACTACCAAATAAACCTAAAATTAAAGGTTTATGAGATACCTTTTGTTCTTGAGGTTGATGAGCGTGTGGTGCACGCTTTAAATTTTGGTAAATTAGATCGGGTAGCTCGGGCATTTTTTCAGCCCAAAATGGTAAGTTAGCATACATTTGTTTCAATATAGATAACGGGCCGACTTGTTGCTTTACCCAATCTTCTAAAAAGGGTTTGGCTGTTTTCCATAAGTCGAGTTGCGGATACAGCTGACGCCCTAATCCCTCAACGTATAATAAGGTTTTTTGTAGTAGGACTAACTGTGGTTGTACCTGCATGTTAAAACGACGTGCGGTATTAAATAAATTTACGAGCACGTGACCAAATGAAATTTCAGCAAGGGGCTTATTAAATATAGGCTCGCATACAGTGCGAATCGCAAATTCAAACTCTTCAATACTGGTATCGTGTGGTACCCAGCCAGAATCAACATGCAACTGTGCTACTTGGCGGTAATCGCGATTAAAAAAGGCAATGAAGTTTTCGGCTAAGTAGCGTTTGTCTTCTTTACTTAAAGTACCAACAATACCGCAATCAATACCGATATACATTGGATTTTCAGGATGCTCGCGAGAAACAAATATATTGCCAGGGTGCATATCGGCATGAAAAAAGCTGTCCCTAAACACCTGCGTAAAAAATACCTCTACGCCACGCTCAGCCAATAACTTCATATTGGTGTTTTGCGCCATAAGCGCATCTTTATCAGATACGGGTATACCGTAAATACGCTCCATTACAAGTACATTACTGCGGCTGTAATCACTATACACTGCAGGTATATACAATGACTCAGAACCTTCAAAGTTACGCTTTAGCTGTATGCCATTGGCACCTTCTCGCATTAAATCGAGTTCATCAAGAAGCGTTTTTTTATACTCCTTAACAACTTCGACAGGACGAAGACGTTTTGATTCGTTGTGTACCTTAGCGAGGACTTTGGCAAGTTTTTCCATTAACGCCAAGTCTGCATTAATTTGCTCGTGAATATTTGGTCGAATGACTTTAATTACGACATCTTGCTCAATGCTTTGCTCATCAATCAGCTTTGCTGTATGTACTTGTGCTATTGATGCTGACGCTAATGGTGTTTGTGAAAACTCACTAAACAATTCGCTTATGTCGTTAACTTCGAGTGCTTTTTCAATTATTTTTTGGGCTAGCTCACCTTCAAATGGCTGAACTTGATCTTGTAAAAATGCCAGCTCTAAAGCGATATCATGTGGGAGTAAATCACGACGGGTTGAGAGCATTTGACCAAATTTAATCCAAACAGGGCCAAGCTCTTGCAGTGCTAAACGTAAGCGTAAACCATGAGATTTTTCTTTGTGTTGATTACGTAGCCAAAATAAACTGCCGCGAGCTACTTTACCAAACCAAGGGATCTTATGTTTTGGAATTAGTTCGTCTAGCCCATAGCTAAGTAACGTTTTGGTGATGTTATATAAACGTGCAGTCGACACAAAAAATCCTTAGAGAGGCTTCGGAGATGAAAAAGAGTTTAATAAAGCATTTATGCGCTGCTCAACGGCAGCCACTTGCCCTTTGAGCTCTCTATTTGTTTGTTTAAACTGCTCAAGTTCTAATGGATGAATAGTAATTGCGAGCTCATCTTGGCATAAACTTGTAAGCATTGTACTTATTTTAGTATTGGTTTTGCTGCCGTTTTGTTTTAGTTTTTTTAAGTGCAGGTATAACTGCTGAGCGGGGGTATCGCCAATATATTTAGAAAACTGCTCAGGCCAATCAATATCAATGCCTGAAAACGCATTACTATAAGTTTGCGCAATATTTAAGTCGCCTTGCAAGTCGAGCTTATCTTGGCGAATTAATTGGGTAAGCATTGCTGGGTTTTTGAGCGCTAAAAGCGTACCTATGTCGGCGCTGATCATACAATCTGCGTTTTCATTGCTTTGGGCACTATATAAGTGTAATTGCTCAGCGCTATAAACAAGTTGGATGCTTTGTTGCCAGTCTCTTACTTCAACCACTAAGCGCTGATGTTTAACGGCGCTTAGCTTTTGAGATAATTGTGGGTCAAGGCTAAGTGCTTGATTTAGTACACGCTCAATAAGCGAAAGTACAAAATTAGGTAACATAAAAAATTCAGATGGCATTGCATCATTATTATTTTTTGTTATTTTCTCAAGCGCCATAACTGCTAGCCTTAATATTTAAAACCACGGTGCAGCGCAACAATTCCGCCTGTGAGGTTTTGGTATGTTGTTTGCTCAAAGCCTGCATCTTCCATCATCGCTTTTAGCGTGTCTTGATCTGGATGCATACGAATAGATTCAGCTAAATACTTATACGATTCACTGTCGTTAGCAACTAGCTTACCCATTGTAGGCAATAAATTAAATGAGTAAAAATCGTAAGCTTTACTAAGTACGTCATGCTCTGGTTTTGAAAACTCTAAAACAAGTAAACGACCACCTGGCTTTAAAATACGGTACATAGAGCGTAATGCTTTGTCTTTATCGGTAACGTTACGTAAGCCAAAGGCAATAGTGATCACATCAAAGCTATTATCTGGGAACGGTAGCATTTCTGCATTCATTTGTACGTAGTCGATATTGCCCACTAATCCAAGATTATGAAGTTTTTCACGACCAACTTTGAGCATAGATGAGTTTATATCACCCAAAACAACTTGACCCGTTTCGCCCACTAATTGGCTAAACTTTGCCGTTAAGTCGCCAGTGCCGCCGGCTAAATCGAGTACATGATGGCCTTTACGAACACCTGAGCTTGCAATAGTTTGACGTTTCCATAAACGATGCACCCCAAAAGACATTAAATCATTCATTACATCGTATTTTGCAGCTACTGAGTGAAATACATCAGCAACCATAGAAGCTTTATCGTTCTCGGCTACTGTTTTATAACCAAAATGCGTGGTCTTTTGTTCGGTTTCGTTCATGATTAATCTCTATCGTGACAATAGAGGTTAGTGTACTTTATTGTACACAGTAGGCGCAATTTGAATATGATTTATCAGGTAATTTATTGCCCTGCAGTGTAACTACTTTGACCTAATGAACGTGCTTTAAAAGCCGCATGAGATGCTTTTTTTGCTAACTGATTAAAATCATCTTCTTGTTGATGCTGAGCAATTCCTAGTGATAAGCCAATACTTGGTAGCTTGATACCTGTTTTTGAACTAACAAAGCGTAGCTTTTCGACCCCATTTCGTACTTTTTCGGCAATAACATTAGCTGTATCTGGGTCTATGTCGGCGAGGAGAACAGTAAATTGATCTTTTGCTGTGCGACCAGGTAAGCCACTTTGAAAAACATATTTTTGCACTTGCTTAGCGACTTTACTCAAAATGACTTCACCAATAATATCACCATAATTTTTAGTAAAGTGATCAAGGTTGTCTATTTGAATCGCTATTGCGCAAATAGATTTTTGTTGATTAGTCCACACTTGGGTTTGTTGCGTTAAATAATGGCGCTTATAAAGCCCTGTTTGGCTATCAATAATATGCTGTTTACGAAGTTGAGTTAGCTGCTTTTGTGTTTTTTCGTGTAGTTGTTTGGCTTTGCTTAGCTCTTGCTTAAATTGCTTATGTTGGTTGAGTAATTCGGCGGTTTGATTATGAAGAACTTCAAGCGCTTGACGGCTTTGTTCTATGTTGTTCTCATCTAGCGAATGTACGCATTCGCTCACTTGACCCGCAAAGCGAATTATTTGCTTTTCAGTAGCTTGAGAATTTTGAGAAAGTGAGTTTATAACACCATCAACATTTTGAATCATGTTGACTTGCGCTTTGTGGCCAGTATTTAAAAACTCAGAATGTAGTTGTTCAATTAAAACGCTATCTATATTGTCTTCAACAGCGATAGCACGGTCTAAAGCTTTATTTAGCTTGAGATTAGTTTGACTGGTATAAGCATAAATAACTTGATAATTCAGCGGCGTAGGTGGGAGCGTATAGCGCTCTAAAAAAACACACACTTTGGTCATTTTTTCTTGTGCAATAGCCATGGAATCATGGAACATCATTTTAAATACCAACTAAGTACGCATAAGTGCAAATTTTAAAATATCTCATTCCATGAGGCGGTTATGCGTCCGAGCTTTTTATTATTTTTTTATACAGTAATCATTATCCGAGCTATTTAAAAGCAAAAACGATAGTTAGGGAACTTAAATTTTGCTTTAGCAGCTTAATCGCTGTTTTTCTCATCAATTAGGCTGGTTTTTACTTCATTTAATGTATGTAACGTATTAATACACTTGGTATAAGTAGGGATTATTACTATGAGGTTGGTCTCATTTACTTGCTATTTATTTACCCTACGATAGCTTTATGAAATTAATAACACTGCTAAGTTACATTATAATGAATCATTTTTTAATTAAGCCCCTTCGCCAATCTTTATTTGGTATCACGGTTTTGTGCTCATTAAGTGCATGCCAAATGACCATGCAAAATTCAGATCAACAATTTACTCAAGTAGCGCAAAGTATTGTTGATTATAGAGAAAGTATTAACCCTTACGATAGTGTAGGTGGTGTTGAAGGTTATTTATTACCAAATTTATCCCCTGAATTTTTAGCGCAAGAATATAAAAATAAAACGCGATTACTTGCTGAATTAGACACTATTAATATTGAAAAGCTAAGCGATGAAAATCAAATTAACTTCGATATTATTCGAGCTCAAGTACAAAACAGTGTCGATGAATATGTATTTAATGCGCACTATATGCCGCTCACCTCTGAATATGGGTTTCATTCTGGTTTGTCGTACATAATAAATAGCTCTCAATATAAAAACCCGGAAGATTACCAAGTGTATCTTGCACGATTGGCGCAAGTTCCACGCTTTTTTGAGCAAAACATGTATTGGATGACAAAAGGACTTGAAACTGGGCTTACTCAACCTAGAGCTGTATTAGAAGGTTATGAAGATTCAATTAATGCTTACATTGTTGACGATGTAACTACGTCTGAATTTTATAAACCATTTTTAACTAACACAGCTGGTTTAAGTGAAAGTGAATTTAAAGCACTACAACAAAAAGCTAAAAATATTATAAAAGAAGAGGTTATAAAATCTTATAAAGATTATTTAGCGTTTTTTACGCAGCAATATCGACCTGGTGCACGTACAAGTATTGGTATATCAAATACACCTAATGGCGAAGCGTTTTATAAAAATAGAGCTAAGTACTACACCACTACCGATATGACACCTAAAGAGATTCACGAACTTGGCTTAAAAGAAGTTGAGCGAATTCGTAGTGAAATGGAAAACGTAATAGCAGAGGTAGGTTTTAAAGGCACGTTTGCCGAATTTATCCACTTTTTACGCACTGATCCACAATTTTACGCCACAACACCAGAGCAACTTTTAAAAGAAGCATCTTATATTGCTAAAAAAATGGATGCACAACTGCCTAAATTATTTCATACCTTGCCGCGCAAACCTTATGGTGTAGCACCTGTACCGGCAAGTATTGCACCTAAATACACAACCGGTCGATATTCAGGCTCTAATCGAGATGATGAAGCAGGGTATTATTGGGTAAATACTTACGCTTTAGATAAGCGCCCTTTGTATGTTTTAGAAGCATTAACGCTGCACGAAGCCGTGCCAGGTCATCATTTACAGATATCACTTAATGCAGAGCTTGAAAATCTGCCGAGCTATCGCCGTGATGCTTACCTCTCGGCATTTGGCGAAGGTTGGGGGCTTTACTCTGAGTATTTAGGTTTAGAGGCAGGCTTTTATCAAGACCCATATAGCCGTTTTGGTCGTTTAACGTATGAAATGTGGCGAGCAGCGCGTTTAGTTGTTGATACAGGTATGCATATGTATGGCTGGAGTCGCGAGCGTGCCATGAACTTTATGAGCGAAAATACAGCGCTTTCGTTGCATAACGTTAAAACCGAAACCGATCGTTATATTACATGGCCTGCACAGGCGCTTTCGTACAAAATAGGTGAGCTTACTATTAAGCGTTTACGCATTGAAGCAGAGCAAGCGCTAGGAAAAAGCTTTGATATTCGTGAATTTCATCATCAAATATTACGCCATGGTTCAGTGCCTTTATCGGTACTTGAAACGCAAGTGCGTTTATATATAAAAGCAGAGTTAGCTAAACAACAGAATTAGATATAAGGCAGTTAAAGCCTTGAACAAATAAAAGTGTTATGTCATTTTGGTGGTATAGCACTTTTTTATTTTAAAAACAGTCATCAAGGGGCCTTGGGTGAGTAATTTTATAATGTTTAGTATTGATGTATTTGCAAGTATGTTTATTGTTGTTTTAGGGTTGTTGGTTTTAATCGTTGTCGTTTTTTATATTCGAGATGTAACACAAACCAAGCATGCTATTAGACGTAATTACCCTGTTATTGGTCGCTTTCGATATTTTTTTGAACGCCAAGGTGAGTTTTTTAGACAGTACTTTTTTGCTCAAGATAGAGAAGAAATGCCGTTTAACCGCGCAGAGCGAAGTTGGGTTTATCGTGCAGCAAAAGATGTTGACCGTACGGCTGCATTTGGCTCCACGCAAAGCTTAGAAGTAACTGGTACGGTTATGTTTATGAACTGTGCATTTCCTACTTTAGACGAAGAAGCGCTCGACCCGAGTAATGTTACTTTGGGTCCATACTGTAAAACACCTTACACGACCAACTCGTTATTCAATGTGTCTGGTATGAGTTTTGGTGCGCTTTCAAAGCCAGCTGTACGAGCCTTATCAAAAGGGGCAAAACTAGCGGGTTGTTGGATGAACACCGGTGAAGGGGGGTTAAGTCCTTATCACTTAGAAGGTGGTGCCGATTTAGTGTTTCAGATTGGTACAGCTAAATATGGTGCACGAGACGAGCATGGAAATTTAAGTACCGAAAAGCTAAAAGAAATAGCGGCTCATGAACAAGTAAAAATGTTTGAACTTAAAATGAGCCAAGGTGCAAAACCAGGTAAAGGCGGTATGTTACCAGGGCGCAAAGTTAACGCCGAAATAGCTAAAATTAGGGGCATACCAGAAGGGCAAGATTCTATTAGCCCCAATGGTCATCCTGAAATTAAAAACCCAGCCGATATTCTCGATATGATTGCCACTGTGCGTAACGCGACAGGTAAACCTACAGGGTTTAAAGCCGTTATTGGTGCTTACGGATGGTTAGAAACGTTGTTCGCTGAAATAAACCACCGTGGTATAGAGTCCGCGCCTGACTTTATTACCATAGATAGTGCTGATGGTGGTACGGGCGCAGCACCACAACCGCTTATGGATTCAGTGGGTTTACCACTGCGCGAAAGTTTACCGCTTGTAGTTAATATGCTTGAAAAACATGGACTGCGAGATCGTATTAAAATAATCGCGTCTGGTAAATTAATTGTTCCTTCAAAGGTGGCTTGGGCGTTAGCGCTCGGTGCTGATTTTGTTGTATCGGCTCGAGGGCATATGTTTGCACTGGGCTGTATTCAGGCAATGCAATGTAATAAAGATACCTGTCCGACCGGGATCACTACGCATAACGAGCGTTTGCAACGCGGCTTAAATGTAGCTGATAAAGCGCAACGAGTAGCTAACTATAATAAATACATTCATTACGGAGCTGGGCTAATAGCTCATTCTTGTGGTGTGACTAGTGCACGCGAATTAAAACGTGAACATGTACGTATAGTGCAAGAAAGTGGTTTATCAGAACCGCTCGATAAAATTTACGAAAACTATAAGTAAGTTTTTAACTAACTAAAAAAGGCGCTAATAGCTGTCTCTTATACACAAATCCCTGCTAAGAAATTAGCGGGGATTTTTTTGAACTAAATCTCAATGTCATGATC
>NZ_JADYXD010000017.1:0-81567 GCF_015864475.1 Pseudoalteromonas sp. SWXJZ10B | reverse complement strand
CTGTGAAAGTGTTATGGCAAGGATGGCTTAAGTTACAAGCCATCCTGGAAGGCTACGATTTAGCAAAATCTCTTGAGCCAGACTTGTGATCAAGAGACAGCTTTAATAAGTGGTTTTTTTATAACTATTAATCAGTGTTTTGATAAATTAGTTAATATTTACAGGTAAAAAAAATTATGCTACATACATGATTTTTATTCACTCTACAATGTAGGTATAGACACGTAGACTTAATTTCAATTCTCATACTTTATTGTTATTTATGCTGCTTAAACTCATAATTGCACCTTTGCTTATTTTACTAATAACATTCGCCCAAAAACGCTTTGGTAGTTTTGTTAGCGGCATAATTCCTGGCTTGCCTATTACCTCTGGGCCTATTTCTTATTTTATAGCATTAGAGCAAGGTAAATTATTTGCAGCTAACTCAGCGGTGGCCTCTCTTTATGGTATGAGCGGTATAGGCTTATTTTGTTTTAGTTACTTGGTTGTATCACGAAGATTTGGAATGCTTAAATCGCTTTTTACAGCGTTGAGTATTTGGTGCGTATTTAGCGTTATTACTTTATTTTTACCAGTGAATATTATTGTGGCGAGTGTGGTTTCGCTTTGTATTTTACTCGGTTTAACTATTATCTCTACAAAGCTAAATATATCAGTTGATGCAAAACCATTAAATGCCCGCTGGGAGCTTCCGGTAAAAATGATATTAGTGACGAGCTTTATCGTGCTTGTTACGTTTATATCGCAGCATATAGGGTCTGCATGGAGCGGGTTAATATCTACCTTTCCGGTTATTTTGGCGGTAATGGGCAGTGTTGCCCATTTTAGTGACAAACAAGCCTCAACGTTTAAAATTCTTAATGGCGGTATTATTGGTTCATTAGGTGGGTGTGTATTTTTTGCGGTGATTGCGTTTATGTTAAAACATAACTTTATGATTTGGCAGGTGTACGCAACAGCTGCCATTTTCTCAACGTTATTTACTATTATTTTTAGCCAATTTATTAATCGCCAATTTAGTAAGCGAGCTATGCTAAACACCAAAAAAGCAGTGCTTAAAATTGACTCGCTCGGTTAATTTATATCTCTAAAGGCATAATCTTTAGCTATGTAATTGAGTTAACATTTCACTTGGCGTTTTATTAAAGTGACGCTTAAATTCGCGGCTAAATTGCGATGGGCTGGTATAGCCAACTTTTAATGCTGCTTCGTTTGCCTTGCTTCCACTACTAGTTATAAGCTCTTTAGCCTTAGCTAAGCGTACTTTTTTTAAATACTGCAAAGGTGACTCAAACGTTACTTGCCTAAAAGCACGATGAAACGACGACACACTCATATTTACATCTTCAGCTAACCCTTCAACCGTAATTTGATTGGCATAACTACTGTGCATAGTTGAGAGCGTACGGGCGATACGCGCATAATGCCCATCATGCATAGCAAGCCCTATTAAAGTATGTCCTTGTGGACCACAAAGTACACGATATACTAATTCTTTTACTATATCTTCGCCAAAAATGTCTGCTTCAATAGGGTTATTAAGCACGCTAAGTAAGCGGTGGGTTACTTGCTCCATAACGCCATCTATTTTAGCCGATTGAACGCCACTCATTTGCCCTGTGGTGAATGGCTTATGTGTACCAATTTGGTTTACTAGCTTGTGTAACATTACCGGGTTTATATCTATAACTATGCCCATTACAGGCAGGTTGTTATCGGTAAAAGCTTCGCACTCAAGTGGCACGGGGACACCTAAAACAAGGTAGTCACCTTCACCATATTTTATTTGATGATCAGGGAAATGAATTATCTTATGTCCTTGGCCAACAATAATAATACCTGAGTTATATATAAGTGGCTGGCGTGGTGAGCTTTTACTTGCGCGATGAAAATACACACCTGGAATAATGGTTTCCATGTTGCCTTCAAAGTTGAGTAAATTATTATGCTCTGCAAATTTTTGCATCATGTTTGCAATTGAGGACATTAAAGCATCTACTATCGTACGAATTTTGCGTAAAATATCAATGTTGACAGTTTTAGGCAAGCTTTTGCGAGTTATTGGGCTTTTTTTATGTTTGTTTTGCCACTAATATGCACTCATTGAAGTTTGGCTTAGTTAGTAACTAAGCATTATATTTAGTATTTAACCGTCACCTAGGAGCAAAATAATGAAATTTAGCTACGTAAATCCAACACTTATCCAGTTCGGCCAAGAACAAATTGCCTCACTAACTGATTTGATCGCAAAGGATCAAAAAGTACTTGTAGTGTACGGCGGCGGTTCAATTAAAAAGAACGGCGTGTACGACCAAGTTGCAGCAGCACTTGAAGGCTTTGATTGGGTTGAGTTTTCGGGCGTTGGCGCTAACCCAACAATTGAAGTGTTAGACCAAGCAGTAAAAATTTGTAAAGAACAAGATATCGACTTTGTACTAGCTGTAGGCGGCGGTTCAGTAATCGACGGCGTTAAATACATTGCAGCATCTGCCGTTTACGATGGCGAAGGTTGGGATATTCCTACTGGTAAACATAAAGTAACTAGCGCATTACCTATTGGGGCAGTACTTACGCTTCCAGCTACAGGTTCTGAGTCTAACCAAGGTTCTGTTGTGAGCAAAGCTGCGACTAAACAAAAACTTCCGTTTATGTCTCCTGCGGTACAACCTAAGTTTGCAATTATGGACCCTGATGTAATGAAAACATTACCGCAGCGTCAACTTGTGAATGGTCTAGTAGATGCATGGGTTCATACCTGTGAGCAGTACCTAACATTCCCTGAAACAGCATTGGTTCAAGAAGGTTACGCAGAGGCACTTTTAAGAACGCTTAAAACATTAGGCGATAACTTTGAAAACCAAGACGATGCATGGCGCGCAAACCTTATGTGGGCAGCTAACCAAGCACTTAATGGTTTAATTGGTTCTGGTGTATCGCAAGATTGGGCTACGCACATGATTGGCCACGAGCTTACAGCCGCTTACGGTGTTGACCATGCACGTTCACTTGCTATTGTTCAGCCTTCTTTACTGCGCAACCAATTTGCAGTTAAAAAAGCAAAACTAGAGCAAATGGGTAAAAACGTATTTGGTCTTGAGCAAACTGACGACTTAGCTGAGAAAACAATTGCAGCAATTGAAGCGTTTTACCACAGCCTTGACGTAGCGACCCAGCTTACTGAACATGGCGATGATAAAGCCGCTGCTATTGACAATATTATTGGCAAACTTGAAGCACATGGCATGCTAGCACTTGGTGAAAACCAAGCTATTACGCTTAAAGAAAGCCGCGAAATTTTAGAACAAGCTGTTGCTTAATCACTTTTAAGTAACTTAAAACTAAAAGCCGCTAACGTTTAAAGTTAGCGGCTTTTTTGTGCATAAAATATATTAAAAACACAGTGTTTATAATTAACCAATAATATCGATATTAATGTTTTTAAATGATGATAGTAAACTGTGCTCAACGGTTAGGAAAAACCTAACGCTCAAATAAATTAAACGGGACTAAAACTCATGAAATTATTAAACACATTATTAAGCTCAAAAGCAGGCGTAGCAACATTAATTTTACGAGTGCCAGTTGGCCTTATTTTAGCGGCGCATGGTGCACAAAAATTATTTGCTTGGTTTGGCGGTTATGGCCTGGAAGGCACAGGGCAATGGATGGCAAGTATTGGCTTAGAGCCAGGTTATTGGTTAGCAATGATGGCCGGTAGTGCAGAGTTTTTTGGTGGTATTGCCTTGGTAATTGGTTTATTAACACGCCCAGCAGCGGTTGTTGCCGGCTTTACAATGTTGATTGCTATTTTTAGCGTGCATATTAGTAATGGTTTGTTTATGGCAAACAATGGCTACGAATATGCTTTAACGTTACTTGTTGTAATGGCTGTACTTGTTATTCAAGGGGCAGGAAGTTTTTCGCTTGATAACGTATTAGCTAAAAAACTAGCTAATAAATAACGTTTATAAATTTAAAAAACAGCGGCCAATTTGGCCGCTGTTTTTGTTTAAATAACCTATTTAGCTGAAAAAGTTAAAGAATAACTATACTGCTTTTGCTCAAGTAAATATTCTTTATGGGTGCTTGGGCTCCACGAGTCATCGCCACCCACGCCCATATGTTGATGATCAATATGCACATGCACGCAATCATCAGCAATTAGTTCATTAGTGTGCTTTGCCTGAGTTAACATGCTTTGCGAATACTCACTGGCGACAAATAAAAACGCGCCAGTTACGGTTAAGTTATTAATGCTCAGTAATTGGCAATCGCTACGCAGGCCGTTATCAGTTGGAAATATATACGGTGTATGTAGATCATTTAAGCTCAAGCTATAATAACCTAAACGTGCAGCGGCTTTGCGATCTGGGTAGTTTTCAAAAGGACCTAACCCTAGCCAATTTACTTGTGTATCGCTTTGCTTGTTAAGCGTTGTACTTAATCCTATTCGCGGCATTGGCGGTAGGGTGTCGTTTAAGTTCACATCAACATTTAAGCTAATATTGCCGGTATTATTGAGGGTATATAACCACTGTGTTTGAGCCTGTAGCACGCCATTAAACTCGTAATTAAATACACAAGTAATACGTACATCAACGCTTGATTGCACTGCATTAATTGAGCTACAAGTGCGCTGCCATTGCCCAATACCTGCGCGCAACCAACGAGCTTCCCATGCATTAGGATCTAGGTTGTCTACCTCGCTTACACCAATATCGTTATCAAGCGGGGCGCGATAAAAGTTATCAACCAATGGGCTATTAATAACCTGAGTATCGTTTTGTAACCACTGCTCTATAAGCCCTGATTGCTTGCTAAAAACAAGTTTAAATTTATCGTTTTCAATACTTAGTTGAGAGTCGGTTTCGCTAACACTTATAGCGTTTTGCTCAGATGATGATACAAATAACTTACTGCTTAAATTGTTACTATTTATAAGCTTAAACTGCTCTGAATCCATAACGTGATTAGCGTTTGCAAAGTGTGAGTCGTTAACTAATGCTACATCTAAATTAAGGTAATATTGCGCACCTTGCTCAAACGCTGTTTTAGTTTTAATAGTTAACGTGTGCGTACTTTGCGGAGCAATATTAAGTACATGCTCGCCTTGCTCAACACAGATGCCATTTTGCATTAACTGCCAAATAAGCTTTTCGTTATCGGTATGTCTAAATACGTAATCGCTAAATACATCAATGGTGTATTGGTTTTGATTTTGCTCACGCAGTGTAAATTGTAAATGTTGCTGGCTGTATTTAGCTTCAAACAGGCTAGGGTGCGGCGTGCGGTCTGGGAACAATAAGCCATTTATACAAAATTGACGGTCATTTAGTTCATCACCAAAGTCGCCGCCGTAAGCCCAATAATGCTTGCCGTTTTCGTCTGTTTTAGATAAACCTTGGTCTACCCAATCCCAAATAAAGCCGCCTTGTAGGCGTGGGTATTCTCTAAATGCTTGCCAGTAATCGTCAAAGCTACCTAGGCTGTTACCCATAGCGTGCGCGTATTCACATAAAATAAGCGGGCGAGTTTCGCCTGGCAAACTCAACCATTTTTTAATTGAGTACTTAGGCACTGCATCGTCTTTTATATCGGTATCTACACGGGCGTACATTGGACAGATAATGTCGGTAGCCGTTGTATTTGCGCCGCCGCCTTCGTATTGCACTGGGCGAGACGGATCAAAGCTTTTTGACCAGCCGTACATGGCATCGTGGTTTGCGCCGTGTCCGCATTCGTTACCCAATGACCAAATAATAATTGAGGCGTGGTTTTTATCGCGCTCAACCATTTGCGTATAACGCGACATAAATGCGCCAGCCCACTGCGGGTCGCTCGCTAAACGCCCCATAGGAAACATACCATGGGTTTCTATGTTGGCTTCATCTACTACGTATAAACCTAGCTCGTCACACAGTTCGTAAAAACGAGGGTGGTTAGGGTAGTGAGCAGTACGCACGGCATTAAAGTTATTTTGCTTCATCAGCTTAATATCTTCAATCATATCGGCGGTAGTAACTGTATGGCCGTTTTCTGGGTGATGTTCGTGGCGGTTAACACCGCGAATGAGTAGCGGTTTGCCGTTTAAGCAAAGCTGCCCGTTAAGCATTTCTACTTTTCTAAAGCCAATGTTATAAGCTTCAACGTCGATGGTATTGCCTTGCTCATCAAGCAGACTCACAACGCAGCGGTATAAGTATGGGGTTTCGGCGGTCCATTTTTTAGGGCTTTGTATATCAATTGTTTGAAATACAACATCGCTCCAACCACCTTTTTCATCAACACGTTTATTGTTAGTACTTTGAATTTGCGGCTCACATAGCGCCTGTTCGCCATCAAAAACTTGCACTGCTATTTGATAGTTATTTGGCGCATTAATCGCCGTTTTTATATGTAGCGTTGCATCGCGATAGCAAGCGTCTAAATTGGGGGTTATAAACACATCACGTATTTGATTTTGTGGTTTTGTAAGTAAGTTAACATCGCGAAAAATACCGCTTAGCCACCACATGTCCTGATCTTCTAAATAACTGCCATCGCTCCAACGAATAACCATAACGGCAATAAGGTTAGTGCCTGCAACTAACAGTTCGCTTAAATCAAACTCGCTCGGTAAGCGGCTATCTTGTGAATAACCCACCCATTGTCCGTTACACCACAGGTGAAACGCCGAGTTAACGCCTTCAAAAATAATATGATTACGCTGAGTTAGCTGACTTTCGCTTATATTAAATTCAGTGCGGTAACAGCCTGTAGGGTTATCGCTTGGTACAAAAGGCGGGTTAACTGCAAATGGGTACTTAACATTACAGTAAATAGGTTTATCAAAGCCGTGTAATTGCCAGTTAGAAGGCACTGTAATACTTTGCCAGTTGCTGTTTAGTGTTTCACTTAGCAACGATTCATCAACCGCTTCGGGTTTATCAAATAATTTAAAGTCCCACTGACCGTTTAAACTTTGTTTTTGCGATTGCGTGTTAGTACGGGCATGGTCAACGCTTTTAAATCCATTGAGTGGGCTGTGCGCTTTTACTTGATTAACTTGTACTGAAATTGGGTTTTCCCAATCTCGGCGATTAATTATGTGCTGTAAAGAGGTCATGTTTATCCTATTGCATAAGCGGGCAATTATAATGCGCTAAATATAGCTAAAAATAATCGCAGGGGTTATGCTTAAAGCTCTCCTTTATTTGTCCAAAACTATCATTGTAATTATGCGCTATAACATTAAAGACATACTCGATATTGGTCCGCGTTGTATAGAACGCTTTATTGATTCACAAACGCTCGCGCAAATGCCAAACCTTGAAATAGCACTTGCGGGTTGCTCAAACCTATCGGGTCGTTATTGCGTAGCACGCTCAGCACCGCTAGAACATACACTTTTTTATACACTTGCAGGGCAGGGTAAATTAACAACACAAAATGAGCAGTACACACTTAATGCCAATACACTTATTGTGCTACCAGCAAAGCAAAGCTTTGAAGTGAAAATTGATGCTGAACATTGGGATGTTATTTGGTTAAACCTTGCAAATACTAAACGTTGGCAGCATTTAAACTTAGCGCAAGCACTGGTACTAACCGAGCAAAAACTTGAACCGTTACACCTTGCTATGGAGCTTTTATACAGCGAGCCTAATGCTAATTTACGCGAAAGCGTAACGCCTATTTTAAGTCATTACTTAAATGCTACGCTGCAAAATAATTCACAGGGTGCGGCGCATAATCGTTTAATTAGTCTGTTTGAAGAGGTAGATAAGCGCTTGCAGTTTGATTGGACAATAGAGGTAATGTGCGAACATGTGCATTACTCATCGCCGCATTTGCATCGTTTATGCCAAGCGCAATTTGGTAAAAGTCCAATACAACAACTTATTTATTTACGCATTGAGCGAGCTAAAAACTTACTGTTAAACACGGCTTGGCCAATTTCGCATGTGGCAAGTTATGTGGGGTACTCTAATATTTTTAATTTTTCCAAACGTTTTAAGAAGTCGGTAGGTGTGTCGCCAAGCGAATTTAGAAAATAACGTTAGCGGCTCTCTACATTTGAATAAATTTAAGGTATTGTGCGATTTCTTAAATTGCATTTTAGAGTTTTAGGTAGGTAATGCGCTCAAACCGTTTTTTAATAGTGATATTATTAGTGCTTGTACATAGCTTTATTAGCTGTGATGGCGCTGCGTATCATTTGCAAGAAGACGTTGATCACGTAACCAGTTCGTTATCGCAAGGCGACTCCACGGCCGATGATAACCAAAGCGATAAAACATCAACTACCGAGATTCATGCCCACCAACATTGCCACTGTGGCTACAACAGCACTTCTAGCCACTCAATAAGCCCAGAGCAAAGTAAAGCAACTTCGCCTGCGTGCTATAACGGGTTAAATTACCCGCCAGATGTACCGCCACCCAATTCACTTAGTTAGTTTTTAATTTTAAATACTTTGTAAAAAACTGCCGCGCTTGTGCGCTATTAGGCTAGTTATTTACATATTTAGGTTGCTTGATCGCGCTTGTTTTTAAAATAGGCGTAGTGATTAAGTTAACTCTGTTTGTTAAAAAACGGACACGCTATATGAATAAAAAACCAATTATGCTGGTGGCGCTAATGTGCGCGCTACCTGCTTTTAGTACTTTGGCGAATGTTAAAACATTAACCCTTAAGCAGGCACTGAGTAATACCGAACAACAAAATCTGGTATTAAAACGCTACCCGTATCATCAAAAAATATTGAGTGCGCTTAAATCACAAGCTGCACTTTCGCCTAATCCTGTTTTAAATGTTGAAGCTGAAAACTTACTGGGCACAAACAAGGCGCGTGGCATTCAAGGCGCTGAAATAACGCTTGGGCTTAGCCAACTAATAGAGCTGGGCGATAAGCGCCAAAGCCGTATTAATTACGCAACCGCCAATATTAAAGCCCAAGCAATACAGTATCAAAATACCCGTTTAGCCTTATTAGCAACCACTGCTGAGCGATACTACCAAGGGCTTAAATTTCAAACATTATTAAGTTTAAACAACGAGCGTAAACAGGTCGTAACCCAAGCACTTAAAGCGATTGAACAAAGAGCTAATGCGGGTGCTGCGTCGCAAGCTGATGTAACGCGCATGCGTTATGCACTTAGCCAAGTAGAGCTTGATAAAGCCATGCTTAATAGTGAATTTGAGCGAGCAAGTTTATCGCTTAACGAGCTGTGGAGTGAGGAGCAACCCTACGATACTTTTGCTGGAAATATTAATGTAATTACTGCGCTTAAATCAGCACAAGCACTTTTAGATGCGGTTAACCAAGCTCCTGAATTTGCATTATTACAGCAGCAATATTTACAGCAAACAGCTAACTTAACACTGCAAAAAGCAAACGGACAAACCGATATTAATATAGGGGGAGGCGTGCGCTATAACCAGCAAAATGACTCCAGCTCGTTAGTGTTTTCGTTTTCTATGCCACTGCAATTAAGCAATTCTAATAGCGGAAATATTGCAGCTGCAAATAGTCAGCTCATGCTTTTAAATGAGCAGCAAGGGCAATTGCGCATCCAGTTACGCCAGCAAGTACGTACTTTGTACGCTTATTATCAAGGTCGAGCTAATCAGGCAAAGCTATTATCTGATCAAATTATTCCTCAGGCACAAACATTGATTGAGCAAAGCTTAAAAAGTTATCAACGCGGACAAATTTCGGTGTTGCAATTACTTGATGCTCAACAAGCACTTTTTGATTCTAAACGCACACTTATTACAACTCACGCAGAGCTGTACCAAGTGCTACTTACTCTTGAGCGTTTAACAGGCCAATCTTTAATTGAGACTCATCAATCATGAATAAAAATATAACCGCATTACTAGTATCACTTTCGTTTGCCTGCAGCTTTGTAAGCACAGATGTATTTGCCTCTGCTGAGCATGGCGAGTCAGGTCATAAAGAAACAGAACAACACGAGCAAAAGCAAGGTCCACACGGCGGCTTTTTATTAACTGACCCTAAATTAACACTTGAGCTTAAATTGCAAGAGTTTGCAGGTAAAGTTGAGCTACGTGTATACGGCTATAAGCAAAATAAATCGATTAATATAAACGACTTAAACATAACAATGAGTTTAAAGCGCTTAGTTGAAGCCCCGCAAAATATACAGTTTGCAGCTGAGGGCGACTACCTTGTTAGCACGCAATCAATTAACGAACCACATTCGTTTGCACTTACCGTTACTGCTAATTATAAAGGCGAGAGCATTAGCTATGAATACGACCAACACGAAGGCCGTACCACGTTAACAGAGCGAGCTATTGAGCGCGCAGGTATTAAAACCGGGATAGCGCAAAGTGGTGAAGTGGATATTACCGATACGCTTTTTGGCGTTATTGCACCAACACAACATGGCACGGTAGAAGTAATGGCGCCGTATGCCGGATTGATCAGTGATATTTTTATAAGCATTGGTCAAAACGTTAAAAAAGGCGAAGTACTTGCCAATGTAACCAACCGTGAAACACTGCAAAATTACCCCATTAAAAGCCCAATTAGCGGCGTTGTAACCGAGCAATACTTAAAGCGTGGCGAGCTTGCAAGCACCAGCGCACTTATGCAGGTAGTTAACCTTGATAAAGTATGGGTTGAGCTGTCGGCTTTTCCTGAAAACATTGAAAAACTAGCCATTGGGCAAAGCGCTAAGGTATACGACCTACATCATCATTTAAATACGCAAGGCAAAGTGTTTTTTATAGCCCCAATGATGACTGGCGGGCACATAGCGCGTGCCCGTATAGAGCTTAATAACCCAGACGGGCATTGGCGCCCAGGCATGCATATAAATAGCGATGTAAGTGTGGCTAAAATAAATGCTAGCGTGCGTGTAAAGCCACAAGCTATTCAAGAGTTTAACGGTCAACCCAGTGTGTTTGTTCGTAAAAATAATGTATTTGAAGTACGCCCCGTTACCTTAGGTGCAAAAAATAGTGAGTGGGTAGAAGTACTTACAGGCTTAAACGCGGGTAGCGAATACGTAACAGACAATAGTTATGTCATTAAAGCTGATATTTTAAAAAGCGGCGCAAGCCACGCTCACTAGGAGGCACCATGATTAATTGGATAGTTTCTTTTGCGGTTAAACGCCGGATGCTGGTGCTTGCGCTTACATTTTTATTTGCTGGATTTGGTGTATACAACATTCAAAATTTAGCAGTAGACGCAGTACCCGATATAACTAACGTACAAGTGCAAATTAATACCAAAGCGCAGGGTTTTACGCCATTAGAGGTAGAGCAACGCATTACCTATTTGGTAGAAACTGCCATGGCGGGCATACCTAAGCTTGATTATACCCGTTCGCTTTCGCGTTATGGGCTTTCGCAAGTAACGGTTATTTTTAATGAAGGCACCGATATTTATTGGGCGCGTCAGCAAATTGGTGAGCGCATTCAAAGTATTCGCTCCGACTTACCTAATAACGTAGAGCCAAACTTGGGTCCTATTGCCAGTGGTTTAGGCGAAATATTTACTTATAGTGTGCACGCCACGCCTAATGCGTTAAAAGAAGATGGCACCGCCTACAACGCCGAAGACTTACGTACTTTACAAGATTGGGTTATTCGCCCGCAGCTTTTAAAAGTAAAAGGCGTTACCGAAATAAACAGCCAAGGTGGTTTTGAGCGCCAATACCAAGTAGCGCCAGTGCCCGAAAAACTCATTGCCTATAAGCTTACTATTAGCGATGTAATTAGTGCACTTGAGGTTAATAACAGTAACCGAGGCGCAGGCTATATTGAGCGCTTTGACGGGCAATATTTAGTACGCTCGCCTGGGCAGCTTAAAACCATTGATGACATAGCCAATACCGTTATAGCTAAGCGCGACGATGCGCCTGTACGCATTAAAGATGTGGCTAACGTGCTTTTAGGCAAAGAGCTTAGAACCGGCGCGGCCACTTATAACGGCGAAGAAACCGTGCTCGGCACCGCCATGATGCTAATTGGCGAAAACAGCCGCGTAGTGGCAAAAGCTATGGCTGATAAGTTAGTTGATGTGCAAAAAAGCTTACCAGCTGGCGTTATTGTTGAAGCGGTTTACGACCGCACAACTCTTGTTGATAAAACCATAGCAACCGTGCAAACCAACTTATTTGAAGGTGCCGTTTTAGTGATAGTAATTTTGCTATTACTGCTGGGTAATGTAACGGGCGCGCTTATTACGGCAATGGTTATTCCGTTGAGTATGTTGTTTGCCGTTACAGGAATGGTGGGTAATCGCGTATCGGGTAACCTAATGAGCCTAGGCGCAATCGACTTTGGTTTAATTGTTGATGGCGCTGTAATTGTTGTTGAAAACTGCCTGCGCCAACTCGGTGTAGCTCAGCATAAACATGGCAGGCTACTTACCTTAAACGAGCGTTTAAATGTAGTGACCGAAGCCACCAAAGAAGTATTTACACCGGCTGTATTTGGCATTGTTATTATTATGCTGGTTTACTTACCTTTATTTGCACTAAGTGGCGTTGAAGGCAAAATGTTTCAGCCAATGGCATTTACTGTAGTTGCGGCGTTAATTGGCGCGCTTATATTTGGCGTTACCTTTGTACCCGCTGCTATTGCAGTGTTTGTTCGCGGTAAGGTTGATGAAACCGAAAACGCAGTCATGCGCGGCGTTAAAAAAGTGTATAAGCCATTACTTGGTATATCGCTTAAATTACCGTGGCTGATGGTGGGTATTGCCACTGCATTAGTATTAGTGCTTGGTTTTAAAGTTAAAAACATGGGCGCAGAATTTTTACCGAAACTTGATGAGGGGGATATTGCTATGCACGCGCTGCGCATTACTGGCACCGGTATTGAGCAATCTGTGCAAATGCAAAAAGAGCTTGAGCAAGCCATATTAGATCAGCCTGAGGTTGCTAACGTATTTTCAAAAATTGGTACTGCCGATGTAGCAAGCGATCCTATGCCGCCCAATGTTGCCGATACTTTTTTAATACTTAAACCGCAAGAAGAGTGGCCTAATCCAGCACTTACTAAAGCAGAATTGGTTCAGCAAATTCGTACCCGTGTTAACGATGTCCCTGGTAATAATTACGAATTTACACAACCAATAGAAATGCGCTTTAATGAGTTAATTGCTGGCGTGCGCGCCGATGTGGCACTGCGTATTTATGGTGACGACTTAAGCGTACTTAAAGAGTTTGGCGAAAAAGCCACAGGGCTAATGCGTAATATTGCAGGTGCTACCGATGTACGTTTGGAGCAAATGGAAGGATTGCCAACACTTTCGGTAACACCAATGCGCGACCATATGGCGTTATTGGGTTTAAGCGTAAACGATATTCAACAGACACTTGCCGCCGCTGTTGGTGGTGTGCAAACCGGACTAATTTACGAAGGCGATAAACGTTTTTCGTTATTAGTACGCCTTGATAAACGTTGGTCTAGCGATGTATCAGCACTTGCTCGTTTGCCAGTTGCTTTACCTAAAGATAGTAACCCAGAACTTGCGTTTGTACCGCTTGGCGAAGTGGCAACAATTAGCATTGAAAAAGGGCCTAATCAAATAAACCGCGAAAGCGGTAAACGTAACGTAGTGGTAACTGCCAATGTGGAAGGGCGCGATTTAGCAAGCTTTGTAAGTGATGCGCAAGCAAGCATGAATGAATCACTTAACTTACCAAGTGGCTATTGGCTTGAATACGGCGGCACGTTTGAGCAGCTACAATCAGCAAGTAAGCGATTGTCGTTGGTTGTGCCGGTCACTTTACTGCTTATATTTGGCTTACTGTATAGCGCCTTTGGATCGCTTCGTGATTCATTGATTATATTTAGTGGTGTGCCACTGGCATTAACGGGTGGTGTGCTTGCGTTATTGCTGCGCGATATGCCGCTTTCAATATCAGCGGGTGTCGGCTTTATTGCCCTAAGTGGTGTCGCGGTATTAAACGGCGTAGTTATGCTGTCGTTTATAAAGCAGTTACGAAGCGATGGTTTAAGTTTGTTTGATGCAATTCACAGCGGTGCATTACAGCGCTTGCGCCCAGTACTGATGACGGCGCTGGTGGCAAGTTTAGGCTTTATACCTATGGCGCTTAATTCGGGAACGGGTTCTGAAATGCAAAAACCTCTCGCGACAGTAGTGGTTGGCGGGATTATTTCATCAACTTTACTGACACTGTTAATATTGCCTGCGCTTTATAAGTTAGTACATTCTAAATTTACTAAAAAAGCAGAAGCTGAATTAGCTTAAATACTAGCTACTGATAATGTAATAAAAAAAGCAGCTGTACTTACAGCTGCTTTTTTATTTGGGTATTATTTAGCAAAAATACTACATTAATTATATTGAAAAAGATTATCCCAACGCTCATCTAATATCGTTTTTGCGTGTTCTAAATTGATTGCGCTATACACATCACTAGTGCACGTTACCAAACGCATACGTACCAGCTTTTCAAGTGCGTCGCTAATTTCAAAATCAAGATCGCACTGGTATTTGCTTTTAAACCAATGCTCTATTTGTTCATCAAGCGTTTGGGCGGTTAAGCCGCTTTCTGATTTTAGTAAAAAGGTATACGCAAGCAGGGCTTCTTTTATGTCTTCTTCTTCGGCAGCGTCAATAAGCGTGTGAAAAACACCCGCGTTATTATCAAGGTTTTTAAAGTAGAGGTTATCGCTAAGCGCTTTCATAAATTTAATTTTACGGTTTTTAAACTTACTCCATTCTTTAAAAATAAAGCTGCCAAATACTCCCATGCCAATAGCAAAGGTAATAAAATGTTGTTGGGTCATTTCTACAGCTTCACTTCTAAAACCACCCCAAAAAGCAAACAGAGCAAGCAATAATACGATTGATGCGCCAAGTTTAGTTATAAGTACCACTGCACCGCCAACTAAAGCCGATGAGCCAATAATTGCTTTATCAATAGGGCGCATGCGTACTTCGCTATTAGGAAATAGCATTTCGAGATCGGCCTTTGGCACATTTTGAAACAGCTTTACTATGGTTGAGCTTGGCTCAAATCCCATTGGCGTTTTATTTTTAGCTTCAAAATAAGCGCTGTCTTTAAAGCGAATAAACACGGCAACACGGTCGTAATTAGTAAAGTGCAGCGGTTTTTTACGAAGGCCCCAAAAGCTGGTAATGGTTTCAGTGAGTTGCGACTCGCCACGGCGATAAAAAACCACTTCTTCAAAGTCGTCAAATTCAACTTCAAGGCGCACCTTAAATAGTGACTCTTCGTTTAATGCATCTTGTAAGTCTTCATTGGTGATCACTTCAAAATTAGCGGCATTAAGCACCTTAGCAAAATCTTTAGCAAACTCATGTTGGCACTGCGCTTTTTGATCCGCCGATACTGGCGCTAACGATCGCGTGTCACTGTTGGGATCAAAAGGGGCGTAGTTGTTTTTAAGTGACTCAAGTGTTGAGTGATAATCGTAATGAATAAGGCTTGCTAGTAAATCGCAAAATTGTTTAAACGATGTTTTTTGTGTACTGCTTTTAAGCTCTTCGCTACACATATCAACAATATCTTGCTTTCTAAAGGGAATAAAACGCGCACTTTGCATAAATTAATAACTACTGTGATAGGGAATCTAACTGCATGGGCACATAATAAAATATTCTTATGGATATTACTAATTTGTTAATGCAGTAGGGCGTGATAAATTTAGTACTGTGTTTTCAGCGTGTATTAACCTAAATATGTAATTATTAGCTCATTGAATACTCTTGTTCTTACTGATAAGTGAAAAGGATTTACTATGGCCATTCAAAAAAAGCTAAAAGAAAAAACGCGTAATTTTATTGACTCTAAGCATATGCTTAGCGGTATTACTGTGGCATCATTTTTAGAGTCAACCATAGTTCCTATTCCACTCGAAGCTGTATTAGTACCACTAATGCAAGCTCGTCGTGAAAAGCTATGGCTTATTGCGCTAATGGCTACTTTAGGCTGCATAGTGGGCGCATTGTTTGGTTATGCGTTGGGTTATTATTTATTTGATGCGGTTGGCGATTGGATTATTAATACGTTTTCGAGCCCTGAGCAATTTGAAAACGTTAAACAGCAAATGCAAGATCAAGGTTTTTGGTTTGTAATAACACTAGGCATAGTGCCTATTCCGTTTCAAATAGCGATGCTTGCAGCTGGCGCGACTAAGTACTCTATTTGGCTGTTTTTGTTGGCCTCGGGTATTGCGCGTTCTATTCGTTACTTTGGTCTGGCTATTATTGTTTATTATGCAGGTAATGAAGCTGAGCGAATCATTAGTAAACATAAAACTAAGGCAATGGTTTTAATAACCTTACTTGTGTTAGGAGTTTGGGGATTAAGTTTGGTGATTTAAGCTCATTATTAAAGGTTATTAACCAGCTTATTCTAATAAGCCTTTTTGGTAATGTGCTATAGTTTTTTAATATAGTATCGGAAAGCTTAGGGTTAATATGATTGAAACTGTAAAACTCACTATCAGGCTTTCTAATTTTTTTAAAATGAGCTGGAAAAATAAAACTGTAAGCCTATTTTTATTAGCTTATATTGTTATTTTTTCAGCCTACTCCCTAACTAACTTTCCTCCTTTACAAGTTCAAAATAATGTTTACGGTTTTACTACCGATTTTATTAATTTAATTGTTCTTATTTTTTTATTTTGGATGGTTCAGTGCTCCAAACTTTCAAAGCTTGCATATACATTTTCGACTCTCGGATTAATGCTTTGGTCCATGGGTAATACAGCTGATTTAATCGATGAGATAGTGAGACAGCCTTACTGGGTAAGTATTTATTTTGAAGATTTATGCAGAACCAGCGGCATGCTTTTAACTTCCTATGGTTTATTTAAAACGATGCGCTTTGTACAAAGTATTAATAATCGATTAGCGCGTGAGCTAATTATTGATGATTTAACCAAGGTACATAACAGACGTTATTTTTATCAGCACGCTAAAGATGCTCAGAACTCGCCTTACGTTATTTTAATTATCGATATAGACCACTTTAAAGCTATTAATGACGAATTTGGTCACGATGTCGGTGATTTAGTACTTAAAGAATTAGCAACCAAATATGACAATGCTTTTGTACATAATAATAAATTTTCTCGCTTAGGTGGTGAGGAGTTTGGTGGCTACTTACCTATAAGCAACATGTTGCAAGCTTGTGATTTTTCACAGCAATTAATTACCATTGCGCATACTATTAATATTCAAAATATTCGCCACTTAACAGTGAGTATAGGTGTTGCAATGCAAATGCCTAATGAGCCTTTAGATAAAGTAATGAAACGCGCCGACCAAGCTTTATATTTAGCTAAAAAGAATGGTCGAGATCGTTTTGAAGTTGCCCCGTAAGCGTTTTTAATTATATAAAAACACGTCCTTATTGTTTGCACATTTACTACACTTTTTAACGTTTTCGTAAGGAAATGTCAGTGAGGGTAATGCTTTGTAAATCATGAAATTAAAATAGAATGTTTGGGTCATAATGGGGATATTAATAATAAGGAATAACCTTAATGACCAACTCCCTTTTAAAAGCTGCATTACCCTTAACTCTAATTACTGTTTTGTCGGGCTGTGGCTCTGATGATAGCTCAAGCTCAACAGGCTACATTCAAATGTATAATGGCTCGTATAACAGCCCATACACACGTCTATTTGTTGAAGAAACAGAACGTTCAGGCGCTGATTTTGCCGATGTAACTACTCGCCATAACTACAGCACAGGCACTTATGATGTAAGTTTTGAGTACCTAGATGCTAACGACAGCTATATAACAATTAGCGACCAAGAAATTTCTATTAAAGGTGACAAAACACAGTTAGTAGTAATGAGCGGCAATTTTGATGAGCCTACATTTACAGAGCTTAGCGTACCTATTACAAGCGATACGGGTGAGTTTAACTTAGGGTTTTATAATATTGCAGGGGAGGATACTAACTACGATATTTACTTAGCAACTGATGATGGCGTATTTGAAAGCGCGACACTTTTTTCATCGGCTCAATATTTAAGTGAGTTAGATCTGCAAAGCGTTGATGAAGGTTATTACACTATTTACATAACCGAAGCGGGCAGCAGTGATGTTGTGTACGAGTCGTCATCTGTTTATTTATACGACGAAGCAAGCTATGTAGCAATGATCCGCCCAAGTTACGCTACAGAAGAAGGCGGTATTACGCTTGATGTAGTAACCGATAACAACTACGTTACTGAGCTTAAACATCAATCTGCCCTGGTGCAATTACGTTTTATAAATACGGTTGATGACTACTCGCCAGTGAGCTTTTCTGCTACACGCGGTACAACTGTAAACACAACAAATATAGTCGCTAGTGACTCTTATACCGATTATGTTGAACTTTCGCCTAATAGTTACAGCGTAGCGATGTACGACGAAGAAGGTACAAAACTAGCTGATAACTTTTTAATGACGCTAGAGCGTGAGCAAAGTGCGGTGGGTATTTTTTATAACGACGTTGATAACGGTTTACGTATGTTGAGCGTTGAAGAAAACCTAACACCAAGTAGTTACAGCCATACGGTATCGGTTGTAAACCTAATTGAAAGCTACGCAGGGCAATCGGTTTCAGATGTAGATGTGTACTTTACACTTAACGGCGAAACGGTAGACGACACCAGTAACGTAGTCGATGGCCTAGATAAGTATGACCAAGAAGAGCAGGTTGTAGATAACGAAATTTACACGGTTTATGTTGTATATGAAGATAATGGCCAGCAAATTGTGCTTATTCAGCAAAGCGATATGGACTTTACACAAGAGGGTAACTACATATTGATTTTAGAGCATGATGAAACAACAAGCTCAGGTTATAAAATGACCCTAGAGCGCACTATTACCGATAGTGTTGAATAAATCTAAACATATTAAGTAGCATAAAGCCTAAGCACTTTAAGTACTTAGGCTTTTTTATTGAACAAAATTTACCTACTCATTAATAATTAGGTACACTCAGGGCATAATAATTAATAAGAGTGTGCCATGGATGATTTAGTTGGGTTAGCCGTCATAGTAATACTGGTTGTAGTTGCCGGTGCTATTTGCGGCTTAATAGCGCTAGTGCAGTTAAATGGATTAAAACAAGAAGTGGCTGTTTTAAGAGCCAAAATAACACATCTACAAACACATAAATCGATATCGCAAAGAGAACCTCAAAGTGAAGCATCTACGGCTCAGGCAGCGCTTTCAAGATCAGAGCCTATTGCTCATAAAGCACAGCCAAACTTAACGTCCCAAAACTTGTCGCCACCTGTAATAAATCAGCCATCAGCGCCTCCTAAAAAAGCCAAACCAGCTGAAGCATCAGCCATAGAATTACTATTTAATAAATTACGTGCAGGGTTTGAAGAGAACTGGATGACCTGGATAGGCGCAATAGCGCTTGCGTTTGGGGGCATATTTTTAGCTAAATATAGCCTAGAAGCGGGGTTACTATCGCCTGTAATGAGGCTGAGTTTAGGCGGCTTATTTGGGCTTGGCCTAATTGCAGCCGCGGCTTATTTACACCATAAACGCATTGTATTTGAAGGCTTTAATAATTACATACCCGCAGCGCTTGCAAGCGGCGGGTTTATTACCTGTTTTGCTTTAACGCTTTTAGCTTACAGTAGCTACGATATGCTTAGCTCTACCGTGGCATTTTTTGCACTGGCAGCTATTGCAATTAGCGCAAGTGCAATGGCGCTTAGGCTCGGCCCATTATTGGCTGTACTAGGTATTATTGGCGCTTATAGTGTACCAATATGGGTTAGCACTGGCAGTGGTAACTTGTTTGCATTATTTATGTATGTTGGCTTTGTAAGTTTGTCAGCCGCGTTAGTTGCACATAAAGTACAACGTATTTGGCTATGGTATTTACTATGGGCTGGGCACATTGGCTGGTATTTAGTTGGTTTTACGCTACTTAAAGTTAATACCGTTTGGTTAATGGGAACGTTTGCTCTACTGAGTATTATTGGGTTAATTGCTATACCGCGATTGGGCTTAAAATTGAATGTTATAGAGCACCGCCCACACAGTTTAAAACGCTTAATTAAAGTGCTTCCAGATCATGCATTATTACTCGCCTTTATAGCGCCCTTATTATTTACCATGCTAATAAGTCACTTTGATATGCAGTGGCAAACAATCGGTGTGTTGAGTATTGTACTAATGTTATTTTTAGTCCTTAAAAATAGCCGCTGGGATATTTGGCAAGCAGTAGCATTAGCAAGTGCAGCGCTATTGGTTATAAGTGCTGAGCGCACGCACCTTTCGCCAAACCTATTTGATGATGCGCTCTTTATATTCAAAAATGAATACGGTTTGGGTTTATTACTCGGATTGTTACTTACCACTTTTGGGCTTTATTACGGTAAAAAACAGATTAAGCGTTTAGCGTTTCATATTACGGGGGCATTTAGTTTATTTGTAATGATAGCGACTTTATATACGCTTATTCCTAATTCTGCGTTAAGTACTGCATACCCACTTTGGGCCGTTGTATTGTTTGTAGTGGCGGCTATTTTAATAAAGTGTGCGCAGCATAATACAACGCTTTTTCAGCGTTTTACCTACTGGGTAGGGGCTAATGCCAATATTACGTTAGCAATTACCATGCTACTAAGTGACAGCGGCTTAACCATTGCTCTTGCTGTGCAAGTGTTACTTATAAGCGTACTTATTAAGCGCTATAACGTGCCTATGCCGCATTGGCCTATAAAAGCCTTGGTTGCTGTGTTATTACTGCGCTTAACGCTTTCACCTTGGACGCCAAGTTACGATGCACTTACGGTATTTGGTTTGCATTGGAGTATTGTGGTTTATCCGTTATGTATCGCGTTATTTTTTGCCGCAGCTAAGTGCTTTGACTCATCAAAACTTAAAATATGGCTGGAAGGTGCAGCCCTTCATTGTTTAGCGCTTTTTATTACAACCGAAACAAGTTATCAGTTAGTAGGGCATTATCCGCAATTTGATTCACTTAACTTTTACGAACAAATACTCCTTACCTGTAACTGGCTGGCATTAGGGTGTGTGTATTTACACAAAGCAAAACTTGCCGGTACTTTAGCTAAGTTATACCAAGTGGCGGGCTTTGCACTTGTAGGGTTAGCAGGGCTTTTTGCTATTAAAACACTGCTTGACGACAACCCATTATTTGAATCACTTTACATAGGTGAGCTGCCAATATTTAACTGGTTATTACTATTGTGGTTAGTACCTGCAGGATTAACGCTTTGGCTGGCCAAGCTTGTAAAACCAATAAACGCTAAAGCTACGCCATTTATATTGGCCGTTGCAGGTGGGTTTATATTATTGGCAATAAACAGCTTTATTCGCCAATACTGGCAAGGGCCTTATATTTACTTATCAAAAGGGGCGAGCAATGCAGAGCTCTATAGCTACTCTATTATTTGGTTAGTATTGGGTGCGGGTACTGTTATTTTTGGTCATTTAAAAAATCAATTATTAATACAAAAAGTAGGCTTAGGCTTACTAGCTGCAGTTATTGTTAAAGTGTTTTTAATTGATATGGCTAACTTGGAGGGCTTACTTAAAGCGCTTTCGTTTATTGGATTAGGGCTTTCGTTGGTGGGGTTAAGTTGGTTGTTCCAAAAGCTTAGAAGCCGAGTAAATCCAGTTTAACTTTATGAATACTTTATAAAGCAAAGCCCAGTGAAGATACTGGGCTTTTTGTTTTACGCTATTACTTGATAGCTTTTAACTAGAGCACTTTTTACTAGAATACTTTTAACTAGATGACTATGTACTGTGATTAAGCAGTGCCTTTAGTTTGCCCGGTTTAATTGGTTTACTTAAATAATGAATATTAGCGGCTTTGGTTTCTTGTTTAAGCTCGGTGTCGCGTACTGCGGTAATTAAAATAGCGGGTACTTGGCTTTGCCAAATTTCGCGCAGGGTTTTAATTAGCGTTATGCCATCGCAGTCATTGCCTAATTGGTAGTCCATTAAAATAACATCGGGTGCACCGTTTTCTTTAGCATGCGCCAGTACATTATTTACATTATCAAATAGCGTGTAATTAGCTTGCCACTTTTTAAGTAAGCTTGCCATTGCAGCTAGGTTTTCAGGGTCGTCGTCTACGGCAACAATATTAATTGCTGCACGGTTTTCTATTAGGCTGTTTGTCGTACTTTTTTGTTGTACAAACGGCTCGTCACCATAAGGTACCTCAATGCTAAAACGGCTACCTTTATTTGGCTCAGAATGCACATCAAGCGGCAAACTTAATAAGTCAGCCATACGTTTTACAACACCTAAGCCTAAGCCTACGCCTTTGTTATCGCCCGACTCAACACGGTAAAAGTCGTTAAATATTTTAGCTTGCTCTACTTCGCTAATACCAGGGCCTGTATCCCATACTTCTATTCGTAAATTGTGCTTTCGGTTCCTACAGGCAATTAATACACGGCCATTATCGGTGTATTTAACTGCATTAGAGACCAAGTTTTGAATAATTCGGCGCAAATAGGTTATATCGCTATGCACAATTTGCTGGTTAGAACGCACACTAAGCTTAAGGCCTTTATCACTTGATAAAATAGCGTATTCACTTTGCAATGGCGCTAAAATATCTTCAATATAAAAGTGGCGAGGAGTTGGGGTCATAGCGCCTTGTTCTAGCTTGGCTATTTCAAGTAGTGCCGACATTAAATGCACGGTTGAATCGAGACTGTCGCCTAATTTTTCAAAGCTGTTTTGGTTAGTGCTGTCGAGTTGCTTTTCGTCAATGGCAGCAAGGTATAAACGTGCTGCGTTTAACGGCTGTAAAATGTCGTGGCTCGCCAGTGCTAAAAAGCGCGTTTTACTGTCGTTGGCTTGCTCTGCTTCTCGTTTGGCTAAAGTAAGTGCTTGCTCGGTTTGTACACGGCTATCTATTTGAGCTTGTAAGTCTCTATTAATGGTTTGCACTTCTTGAGTTCGCGCTTCTATGCGGTTTTCAAGATCCATGTTTACTTCTTCAAGCGCATTTTGCGTACTTATGTGATTGGTAATATCCGAAAAGCTGGTAACAAATCCGCCATCGGGCAGCGGGTTACCAATCATTTCGTATACTTGGCCATTACGACGGTGGCGAATAAAGTGATGCGAGCTGCCGTATTTTAAATGCTGCACACGTTTTTCTACTTGGCGTTCTATTTCGCCAGGGCCACATTCACCACGGTTAGCGTTGTATCTAATAATATCTTCTATGGGTTGGCCTACTTCTAAAAATCCTTCAGGGTAGCCGAACATTTCGCTGTAGCGTTTATTCCAAGCTACTAGCTTTAAATCTTTATCGACAACTGAAATACCATGGCTTAAATTTTCGAGTGAGGTAAATAACAGATTTTGATTAAATTGCAGCGCTTGTGTGGTTTCGTCAAAAAAGTTTACAACTTCTTCAAACGCCATACGCTTACCCGACGATACCGTATGTATTAATGCTTGCGCGGAAGATGCGCCCAGCACGCCTGTTAACGCGCGTTCGCAGTAGGCTATAAATTCAGGCTCTGGGTGTGCGTTGTTATCGCTTAAGTGATGGGCAAGTGCGTAATGCGCTAATACCTGCTGGCTGCGCTGAATCCCTAAAAAGGTTTGCAGTAGTATTTTAAAGTCGTAAACAGTGGCTTTTACATCTTTGTTTAAGCGTCTTGCTAAAATAGCCTGATCTTTGGGATTAACAAAAGCAGCGGCCTGAATTTTATCAATTAAGCGCTCCTCTGCACCAAGTGAAAAGCTAATATAACACCCAATATTGGCAAACAACGCAATTAAGGTTCCGCGCGTTATTAGTGTTTGCTGTAGCTCGCTATCAAGTGTTGCGCCAGCGTCGAGTATTGGCAGCATTAAAAATAGTATCCAGCAAATAAAACCTGCAACTAAGCCTGCGTACACGCCATATGCATGGCCTTTTCGCCAATATAATCCGCCCACAATAGAAGGCAGTAATTGCGTAACAAGTGAAAAAGCCACCAAACCCATACTCGCCAGCGCACTACTGTGCCCAAACCATTGCTGGTAAAAGTAGGCCAGTATTAAAATGCCCGCAATAGCAAAGCGTCTTACAAGTAAAATACGAGACTTATAACTGGTAGTGATTAAGTTACGTTTAAACTTACGACGTAGCATAAGTGGTAGCACAACATCATTTGAAATCATGGTACTTAGCGTTAGTGTAGCGACCACTATCATTGCGGTGGCGGCCGATAAACCGCCTATAAATACAAAGGTGGTTAAAAAGGCATTGTCGTTAATTAAAGGTAGGGCAAGTACAAAGCTATCTGGCGAATAACCACTGCCAATTTCAGGATGAATAGCTGCTGTAGCAATAGGTAAAATCATTGCCGCGGTTAGCAACAAGTAAAGTGGAAAAGCCCAACGAGCAGTAAACAAATGGCGTTTGTTTTGGTTGTCGACCACGGTTACATGAAACTGACGTGGTAAACATATAATAGCGGCTGCCGCCATTAAGGACTGACCAATAAAGTTAAAACTAAAAAAGTTAAAGTTGGTCCAGTGATCCCAAATCGATTCGGTTACTTTATTTGCAGTGGTTTCGGGCAAGTTAAAGAGTGTAAATACTGCAAGTCCAGCAACAGCAATAAGGGCAATTAGTTTAATCATTGATTCGAAGGCAACAGCGAGCATTAACCCCGAACGATATTCGGTTACATCCACTTTGCGAGTACCAAAAAATATGGCAAACAAAGCCATAATTAATGTAGCCGAAAGCGCCAGCATATCGCCCGATATTTTAGTGCTACTTTGCAGCAGTAAAAAGCTGGTACTAAGCGCTTTTAGTTGCAGTGCGATATAGGGAATAGTAGCGAGCAAGGCGATAACTGTAACCATAATAGCCGTGGTTTGACGTTTGCCATAGCGAGCTGAAATAAAGTCGGCAATAGTAGTAATGTTTTGCTTTTTACTCACAAGTACTAGTTTACGTAAAAACCCTTGGCCGAAAAAAAACAGCAGCGCAGGGCCCAATAATATTGGCAAATAACTCCAGCTGCTGGTGGCGGCTGTACCCACTGAGCCGTAGTAAGTCCAAGAGGTACAGTAAATCCCAAGTGAGAGTGAATACACAAAAGGGTGATGGCTAATACGCTTCGCCAAAGGGGTTGTTTTATCGCCCCAATTGGCGAGCCAAAACAGCACACCTATATAACTTAAAGCAACAATAATGAGTACGGCAGTCATGTTGTTATTAAACCTTATTATTTTAAATAGTCCCTCAACCCTATGAGGGATTAACACAATACCAGAACTGAGGTTAAGTGTGAGGCTTGAATTTAAAATAAAACTTTCATTTTATTTCTATCTTATTGAATATTAATAACAAAAATAAAATCATCTCAAGCATTAGACTAATGTCGCATTAATAAACAACTTACCAATTTAATAGTAAAGCCAATTCAAAAAATTAAGCTAACCAATTGAAATAAAATGAAAATGTATAAAATACGTTTGAATGATAAATACAGTTTACGTAAACGTTAACAAGCTGTTACGACTATGGTCTCAATTCAATATTTAACCAGCGTTGCTAAATTGGTAAGCGAAGATAAAAAACCACTCATCGCGATATTGCGGTGCTTAAAGGGGAAAACAAAAATGGCTTTTAAAGATGAAGAACAAGCAAAAGCTTATTGGGCAGAAAACATTTCGCTGTTATTTAAACTCTTAGCAGTGTGGTTTATCGTGTCTTTTGGGTTTGGCATATTACTGGTTGATGTACTTAATGAAGTACGTTTTTTTGGGTTTAAACTTGGCTTCTGGTTCGCCCAGCAAGGCGCGATTTATACCTTTGTTGCTTTGATTTTTGTGTACGTTTTCAAAATGAATACGTTAGATAAAAAATACGGCGTAGACGAATAGGAGCTAAGCAATGGATGTTCAAACACTCACGTTTATAATTGTTGGTTTAAGCTTTGCGCTTTATATCGGCATTGCAATTTGGGCTCGAGCGGGTTCAACTAAAGAGTTTTATGTAGCGGGCGGCGGCGTACCTCCTCTTGCTAATGGTATGGCAACAGCAGCCGATTGGATGAGCGCCGCGTCGTTTATTTCAATGGCGGGTATTATTTCGTTTGCAGGTTACGATGGCAGCGTTTACTTAATGGGGTGGACAGGTGGTTATGTACTATTAGCCATGTGTTTAGCGCCTTACTTACGTAAATTCGGCAAGTTTACTGTGCCTGACTTTATTGGCGACCGTTACTATTCACGCACCGCGCGTTTAGTTGCAATTGTATGTGCCATATTCATTTGTTTTACTTACATTGCAGGGCAAATGCGTGGCGTAGGCGTGGTATTTTCACGCTTCTTAGAAGTAGAAATTGAAACCGGTGTCTACATTGGTATGGTGATTGTATTCTTTTATGCGGTACTTGGCGGCATGAAAGGCATAACTTACACACAAGTAGCGCAGTATTGTGTACTTGTATTTGCATACCTTGTACCAGCTATTTTCATCTCGATGATGATGACGGGTCACTTCTTCCCACAAACTGGTTTTGGTGCCACGTTAATTGGCAGCGATGGCGTGTACGTACTTGATAAACTAAACGGCTTAAGCGCTGAACTTGGTTTTGCACAATATACCGAAGGCTCTAAGAGCATGATTGACGTGTTCGCTATTACGGGCGCGTTAATGGTAGGTACTGCGGGTTTACCACATGTAATTGTTCGCTTTTTCACTGTACCTCGCGTAAAAGACACGCGTATTTCTGCAGCATGGACGTTAGTGTTCATCGCCATTGTTTATACAACAGCACCTGCGGTTGCAGCCTTTGCTCGAGTAAACATGGTTGATACCATTAATGGTAAAGACGGTAGCGGTACAGCTTACGCAGAAGCACCAGGGTGGATTAAAAACTGGGAACGCACAGGTTTAATTACATTTGATGATAAAAACGGCGATGGCAAAATGTTCTACACGGCGGGTAAAATCACCGATCCGAACAGTGCTAACGAAGTAAACGTAGACCGCGACATTATGGTATTAGCTAATCCAGAGATTGCTAACTTACCAGCATGGGTAATCGCACTTGTAGCTGCTGGTGGTATTGCCGCTGCGCTTTCTACAACAGCCGGTTTACTACTGGTTATTTCGACCTCCGTTTCGCACGATTTACTCAAGCGAACCCTTAAGCCCGATATTACCGATAAGCAAGAGTTACTTGCAGCGAGGTTGGCAGCCATGGTCGCTATTGTTATCTCCGCGTACTTTGGTATTAATCCACCTGGGTTTGTGGCATCAGTAGTAGCATTTGCATTCGGCTTGGCGGCAGCGAGTTTCTTCCCAGCAATTATTATGGGTATATTCTCTAAAACAATGAACCGAGAAGGCGCTATTGCAGGCATGGTAACGGGTATTGGCTTTACCGCTGCGTATATTATATTCTTCAAGTTTGTTAGCCCTGAGCTTAACAGCCCTGAAAACTGGTTCTTAGGTATTTCGCCTGAAGGTATTGGCTTAGTCGGTATGATTATTAACTTTGCAGTTGCTGCAATTGTTCTTAAGTTTACTAAACCTACACCGGTTGAAATTCAAGAAATGGTTGAAAGCATTCGTAACCCTAAAGGGTCTGCAGAAGCGCACGACCACTAGGCTACAATTTATAGATATAGTTTAGAAAACATAAAGCACCAAAAGCCCGACTTTAGTCGGGCTTTTTATTTGTTTAATAAGTAAGTACATTAGATTGGTACATCACCATTTAAAGAGCGAATACAATGAGTGTAGAACAACAAGAAATAGCCCAGTATGTATGTTTGCAAGCGCCTTTTAGCCTCCTTAATAGCAGTGCATGTGAGTACTTTGTAAATCACCTCGATGTTATTTACCTTACACGCGAAAACCAAGCGCAGTGGTTACAAAGTGAAAACCCCAAACTATTTTTAATTCGCTCTGGTCTATACGATTTAGTTGATGCCAAAGGCGATGTGGTAACGCGTCTAGCGCAAGGTGATTATTTTGGTTTTCCGTCGCTGTTAACCGGCGAGGCCATTCAAAATAGGTTGGAAGTACAAAAAGAGGGCATAGTGTATATGCTCTCCCAAACAGACTTTGACTTTTTACGCCGAGAATATAAATCGTTTGAACAATACTTTGTACGCGCTCATGCTAATCGGTTGCTGTCATCGCATTATAAAAGTAAAAACGACAGCTGGTCTGAGCGTAAAATATCAGAACTGATGACCCGCACTGCTATTACGCTTGCACCCGATGCAAGTATTAGACAAAGCGCTAAAAAAATGAAAGAGCATGGTGTGTCGTCAATTATGATAACGCAGCATGCGCACTTAGTAGGGGTTGTGACCGACCGTGATTTACGCAACCGAGTACTTGCTGACGAGGTAGACCCGCAAGATGCAGTAAGCAGTATTATGACCGCTAAACCCAAGTTTATATTTGAAAATAACCGGGTGTTTTCGGCGCTGCACTTAATGCTTAAATACAATATTCACCATTTGCCCGTGCTTGACGAAAGTCATAACCCGATAGGAATGATAACCAGCACCGATTTACTGCGCCAACAAAAAAGTGACCCCGTGCAGCTTATTGGGCGCATATACAAAGCACATACCATTACCGACTTAAAACGCTACGCAAAAGAAATCCCCGAACTTCTGCGTGGCTTTTCGTACAACATTGACGATATATCGCTCATTGGTAAATTACTGAGTGGTTTAACTGATGCGCTTACATCGCGCCTTATTCACTTATTTCAAGAAGAGCATGGCGCAGCGCCAACCAGCTTTAGTTTTATTTGCTTTGGCTCGCAAGCACGCGAAGAACAAACCCTGCATTCAGATCAAGACAACGGCTTATTACTCCCTAACGACTTAACCACCGAGCAACACGCTTACTTTAAAAGCATGGGAGAGTTTGTATGTGAAAACTTAGTTGAGTGCGGCATTAGGCGTTGCCCAGGTAATATTATGGCAAGCAGCGATGAGTGCCGAATGAGTGTAAACGACTGGAGCGAGCGCTTTTTTAAATGGATAAAAAGTCCTACTCCCAATGCAATGCTTAACTGTAAAATATTTTTTGATCTGCGCTTTATAGAAGGCTCTAACACTTTATACACCGCTTTTTGCGAGCAACTAATTCGTATATCACGTAATGATTTATTCTATGCCGCAATGGCAAGCGATATAAGCAGTAACAGCGTGCCAATTGGCTTATTTAATAAATTTAAAACCGAAAAAACAGATCAAAATAATAAATACATAGATTTAAAAAAGCGTGGTGTCGTAATTATAAATGACATAGTGCGGTTATACGCTTTAAAAGCGGGTATTAGGCGCGCCAACACGCAAGAGCGGTTGGACGCACTACTAAAACATAAACTGATCAGCAAAGAAGATATATACAACCTAAAAGACTGTTGGCGGTTCTTAACGCAGCTTCGCTTGAGTACACAAATAAACGAAGAGGGCTTACCGAGTAATTGTATTAATCCTAATAAATTAAACTCATTAGAGCGCCATCAACTAAAAGAAGCGTTTTACCTTGTTAAACAAGCGCAGCAAGCCGCCGCGTTTAAGTTTGCTCGCGGCAGTTTATAATAATGGATTACTAACATGGTAAAAAAGCTGCTCACTCGGTATTTAAAGCGCCGTAAATTACTAGGTAAAAATGCCTTACAACAACGTTACTTAGTGATTGATTTAGAGCTCACTGGCCTTGATGCAAAACAGCACGAAATAGTGTCGGTAGCGTGGGTGATAATAGATAACCAATGTATAAAAATGAGCGAGTCGCAGCACCTTATAAATAAAGACGTAAAAAGCCTTGAGCAAAGTCCTGTTTTTCATGGAATTAGCGACGATGCTATAACAAAAGGACAGAGCCTAAACAGCATACTAACGCAATTGAGCTGCCATTTTAGCGACTGTATTTTAGTGTTTCATAATGCCATGCTCGACTGGGGATTTTTAAAAATAGCGCTTAAAAATGCCAATATAACTATACGTCCTAAACTCATAATCGACACACTCCATATTGAACAAAAGCGCTTACTCCATCATTCAACTGAAATAAAACAAGATGATTTAACCCTTAATGCTTGCCGCACACGTTATGAGTTACCAAGCTATCATTGCCATCATGCACTGACCGATGCACAAGCCACCGCCGAGTTACTGCTAGCCCAGTGCCATCAAATAAGCCGTGGCAAAGAGCTAAAAGTAGCCGAGTTGACGTAGGTTGGCTGTAGGCGGGGCTTTATGCCGCGCGAGATAAACTCCCGCCTACAATAAAGAGCAGTTTACTTTTATTGTTATCCGTATGACTATAGGTACAGTTACGTAGTCATTATTTAACTAATTACTCCAAGGAACGAATATGAAACTCATTATCACTATTTTTCTAACATTATTCCCACTTATCACTTTTGCTAATTCAAGCTTGCCTGCTAATCGCCATATTGCAGTGCAGGGTACTGCAGAGGTATTAGCAAAGCCCGATATGGCTAAGATTTCTTTTGAAGTAATAAGCTTTAAAGACAAATCACTTGATGCTAAACGTGATGTTGATGACCGAGTAAATTTGTTACTTAAAGGATTAAGCAAGTACGGTGTTAAGGAGACGGATGTTTCTGCTACAAGCCTGTTAACTTACAATGATGACGACAAGTTTAATGTCGAGAGCGGTACAGCAATTAATGCAGGATATGTAGCAACAAGAACACTTAAAGTAACATTAAGAAATATTGAAAAGTTGAATGATTTTATCGATTTTGCATTAAGTGTAAAAATTAATGAACTGACGAATATTGAGCTTATGTCTTCAAAATTCGCGCAGTTAGAAGCTGAAGCAACACAAGGCGCAATAGATAACGCTATAGTTAAAGGGAGCGAGCTTGCTAAAGCATTTGGCGCAGAGCTTGGAAAAATTTACAGCATTAATTCAAATTCTAACCGTTCAAGTTATGGTTATGGTGCAGGTAATTTTGAGAGAATAGTTGTAACCGGTTCTAAAGTTACTAGAAATCCATTTGAACAAGGCAAGTACCTGCAAGAAACTATTACATTTAAATCATCAATAAACGTGGTGTTTGATTTAGAAGTAAATGATTAAGTTGAAATTTTCATTTCAAATACATTTTCATAATGTAAGCTGGCTTTAAGTTTTTGATTAATTTGAAGGTAGCCATATTATGAGCGATGAAAATAACACGTTAAAAGCACAAACTGAGGCAAAAATAGCAGCAGGGCGTAAAGGTAATCCTGATTTTATGAAAGGCGTTGATGAAACTATTGCACAAGCAAAAGCGTTTCAACAAGGTGCTAATGCACTTGATTTAAACCAAAGCGCACCAAGTTTTGAGTTACCAAATCAACATGGTCAATCGGTGCAGTTAACCGAGTTACTTGCTAAAGGGCCTGTGGTTGTTACTTTTTATCGTGGTAGTTGGTGCCCGTACTGTAATTTACAACTGAAAGCGCTTCAAGCACGTTTACCTGAAATTCACGAATTAGGCGCACAATTGGTGGCTATTAGCCCGCAAGTACCCGATGGCTCAATGGGCGAAAACGAAATAAGTAAAATGGATTTTTTAGTGCTGAGTGATCAAAATGCGGATGTAGCAGCAAGCTACGGCGTAGCGTGGAAAGTCCCGACATTTTTACTAGAGCATATGCGAGTAGACCGAGGCCTAGATTTAGAGTCGCTGAATAACGGAAATGGCAGTATTTTACCTATTCCTGCCACCTTTGTTTTAGATAAACAAGGTAAAGTGACTTGGCGCTATGTTGATGTTGATTATCGTACTCGTTCTGAGCCAGAAGATATAATTAATGCATTAAAAAAACTAGTTTAAAAAGCTTAATTTACAAGGCTTAATCTAAAAGCCCAGAACCATTAAAGAGCTTGCAAGGCGTAAGCTCTTTGCTCTTAATTTAAAGTTTCTAATGCTACCCTCTTATAATAATACTCAAGGTCGATTACAATACAGCCATCTAAAAGGCGAATTGCCTTTATCTGCACGCTAAAAGAGTGGATTTTATATTTCATGGCAATCAAACTTGCAATTAATGGTTTTGGTCGTATTGGTCGAAATATTGTCCGCGCGTTATACGAGTCTGGTTTGAGCGACGATATAAAAATTGTTGCGATTAACGAACTTGCTGATCCTGAAGCTATTGCTCATTTATTAAAATACGACACATCCCATGGTCGTTTTTCTTTTCCTGTAAAACTTGGTGAAGACACCATTAGTGTTGCAGGCGATACCATTGCACTTTTTTGTGAAGAAAACCCAATTGAATTACCTTGGCAAACGCTCGATGTAGACGTTGTACTTGAATGTACGGGTGTTTATCACTCGCGTGAACACGCACAGTTACATATTACTGCAGGCGCTAAAAAGGTGTTGTTTTCGCATCCGGCCGATAACGATGTTGATGCTACGATTGTGTATGGCATTAACGACGATGAGCTTAAAAACGAGCACACAATTGTGTCTAACGGCTCGTGTACAACTAACTGTGTTGTGCCGGTTATTAAAGTACTTGATGATGCATTTGGTATTGAGTCGGGCGCTATTACAACTATTCATGCGTCGATGAACGATCAACAAGTGATTGATGGTTATCATCATGATTTACGCCGTACTCGCGCTGCAAGCCAATCAATTATTCCAGTTGATACAAAGCTCGCCCGTGGTATCGACCGTATTTTACCTAAATTTAAAGGCCGTTTTGAAGCCATCGCCGTACGTGTTCCTACTATAAATGTAACGGCAATGGATTTAAGTGTAACGGTTAATACCGATGTAGATTTAAATGCAGTAAATAATGCACTTAAAGCGCAAGCAAAAGACCGCTTAGAAGGTATTTTAAGTTATACCGAAGAGCCGCTTGTATCGGTTGATTTTAATCACGACCCACATTCTTGTATTATTGATGGTACACAAACACGTGTTAGTCACAAACGACTGATAAAGTTATTAGTATGGTGTGATAACGAATGGGGTTTTGCTAATCGTATGCTCGACACAGCGCGTGCTATGATGGCAGTGAATAAGTAATTTATTAATATAATAATTTTAAACGTATTTTTCAGGTTCAGTATCGTTAACTAAGGAGATGTTCATGTCGGTCATAAAAATGGCAGATTTAGATTTAAACGGCAAACGCGTATTAATTCGTGAAGATTTAAATGTACCAGTCAAAGCAGGTAAAGTGACGTCAGATGCGCGTATTCGTGCAGCACTACCTACTATTAAATTAGCGCTGGAGATGGGTGCTAAAGTAATGGTTATGTCACACCTTGGCCGTCCTACGGAAGGGGAATATGATGAAGCGTTTTCGCTAGCACCTGTAGCTGATTACTTAAACGATGCCCTTGAGCAAACTGTACGTTTAGAAAAAGATTACCTAAACGGTGTTGATATTGCTGATAACGAAGTGGTTGTTTTTGAAAACGTGCGCTTTAACAAAGGCGAGAAGAAAAACGACGAAGCGTTATCTAAGCAACTAGCAGCACTGTGTGATGTATATGTAATGGATGCATTTGGTACGGCTCACCGTGCACAAGCATCTACCCATGGCGTTGGCTTATTTGCAGATGTGGCATGTGCAGGTCCGTTATTATCAGCTGAACTTGAAGCGTTAGGCAAAGCACTTGATAACCCAGCTCGTCCATTAGTAGCGATTGTAGGTGGTTCTAAAGTTTCAACTAAGCTAACCGTTTTAGATTCACTTTCTAAAATTGTTGACCAATTAGTTACCGGTGGCGGTATTGCAAATACCTTTATTGCTGCATCAGGTAGCCCAGTTGGTAAATCGCTTTACGAACCAGATTTAATGGATGAAGCTAACCGCTTATGTGCAGCAGCGATTGCTAATAATGGTGAAATTCCGGTACCGACTGACGTAGTTGTTGGTAATGAGTTTTCTGAATCTGCTGTAGCTACGCTTAAAGATGTAAGCGAAGTAACAAGCGACGATATGATTTTTGATATTGGTCCTGATACAGCGAGCAAGCTTGCAAAAATTATTGCAAATGCGGGCACTGTTGTATGGAATGGCCCTGTTGGCGTGTTCGAGTTTGACCAATTTGGTAATGGCACACGTGCTATTGCACAAGCAATTGCTAACTCAAATGCGTTTTCAATTGCTGGTGGTGGTGATACCTTAGCCGCAATTGATAAATACGGCATTGCCGATAAAGTTTCTTATATTTCTACTGGTGGTGGTGCGTTCTTAGAGTTTTTAGAAGGCAAAAAACTTCCAGCAGTTGAAATGCTAGAGTCGCGCGCTAAGTAATTTTAGTAGCGTAAGGTGAGGGGGTAATAGCCCTCACCGACAATTAATTATTAAATACCTCTCACCCTAATTTAATAGTTAATTTAGACGGAATATTACTGCAAAGCAGTGGTTTTTCGTGGCGTTGTTATAACGCCAAACTAACACATCCGTTCAAACTAGATGGTAGGGAACTACTGTCGATAAATTGGAGAATACCCAATGGCTTTAATCAGTATGCGACAACTTTTAGATCATGCAGCAGAGCATGGTTACGGCGTACCTGCTTTTAACGTTAACAATCAAGAGCAAATGCGCGCAATAATGGAAGCGGCTGACAAAACAAACAGCCCAGTAATCGTTCAGGGATCAGCTGGCGCACGTGCTTATGCTGGTGCTCCATTTATTCGTCATATGATTTTAGCAGCCGTTGAAGAATGGCCACATATTCCCGTTGTTATGCACCAAGATCACGGCACATCGCCAGGTGTATGTCAGCGTTCAATTCAGCTTGGTTTTTCATCAGTAATGATGGATGGCTCGTTAATGAGCGACGGCAAAACTCCTTCAAGCTACGAATACAATGTAGAAGTAACGCGCGAAACTGTTGCTATGGCGCATGCTTGTGGCGTATCGGTTGAAGGCGAGCTAGGTGTACTTGGTTCACTTGAAACAGGTGAAGCTGGCGAAGAAGATGGTGTTGGCGCAGAAGGTATACTAACCACTGAGCAAATGCTAACAGACCCTGAAGAAGCGGCTGACTTTGTAAATAAAACACATGTTGATGCACTTGCAATTGCATGTGGTACTTCGCATGGAGCTTATAAATTTACTCGCCCACCAACAGATGACATTTTAGCGATTGACCGCATTAAAGCGATTCATGCACGTATTCCTAACACGCATTTAGTGATGCATGGTTCATCTTCAGTTCCTCAAGAATGGTTAGAAATTATTAATCAGTATGGTGGCGAAATTCCAGAAACTTATGGTGTGCCAGTTGAACAGATTGTTGAAGGCATTAAGTTTGGTGTTCGTAAGGTAAATATTGATACCGATTTACGTTTAGCATCTACCGGTGCTATTCGCCGTCATATGGCGCTTAACCCATCTAACTTCGATCCACGTAAATACCTAGCTGAAGCTACAAAAGCAATGACAGAGATTTGTGTTGCGCGCTATAACTCGTTTGGTACTTCTGGTCAGGCTAGTAAAATTAAGCCAATTTCACTTGATGAAATGCACCTTAAATACTTAAGCGGCGAACTAGACCCTAAAATTAGATAATAGATCAATTTATAATTGATCATTATTAGGGCCTGTTTATCTTTCGAGGTTAAATTTGCAGCAGTATGTTTGGTATTTAGGCAAGGCAGAGCCTATGAAGTGTGGTTATTCCCCATAAATAGGCGATAACGTGGAATAAATGCCAAACATGCGCTGCCCGAAGGGTTCTGCCTAGGGGCAATTTGCTCTTTGTTGCCTACATGGATGTAGGTAAGGGGCGTGAGCAGGACGCGGAAGCTTTGCTCGGTTTTTACTTAGCCCGCTAGGTTACAAACCTCACGCCGCGATTAAATCGCCCCTAGATTGAACAAATTTTAATCCTGAAAGGTCAACAGGCCCTAAGCCAGTAACTTTGTTGCTGGCTTTTTTAATGTCAGCCCTTTTTATATTGCAGGTTACGGCTTCTATTGATCAGATCGCTGTACTATCAACGCCGTACTTTGGGATCACGCATTTACTAACGCAGCCTTTTCGGATCATTACTTTACTAAGCCAAATACACTTTTTCGCTATTTTAGGCTCTGAGATAATTTGATCGTTATTTATTTGTATAAACAATCAACAACTTATGGCTTTGACTAGGTACAACTCTGATCTGAGAGTGGATCGGCTTGGTAAAAATCTGATCCTTTATTTTGGGCTTAGTAAAATTTAGATCTATTTTTAAACGTATTGATTGTTACACAGGCGGGTTTGTTAATTTTTAAATAGCTTTAAAGTTACTTTTAAACGATCGATCTGTAAAAAAGTCTTGGTTAGTAAAACAATGATCCCAGTAAATTTTGTATTATTTAATGATTTAACTAGCGACAAAAAGCAGATAATTTCAAAAATTAGCTATTTTATAAATTTATCGTAAATCTCTTTTTATTACGTTAAATATTAAAAAGGTTTTAAAAATATGACGTTAATGAGGTTTTTTGTCACTAATTTGTGTTTTTTTTACCACCATTTTAATTTACACGTTACACTTTCATAAAAATGTCATACTTAGTCATAATAATGAAAACTAATTCGATAGCGTAAGAGATAAATTGGAATGTCACGTAAAGTACTAGTCGTAGATGACGAAGCTCCTATTAGGGAGATGTTGGTTTTTGTTTTAGAGCAAAATGGATTTCAAGCAATTGAAGCAGAAGATTACGACTCTGCTATTGCAGCTATGGTTGAACCTTACCCAGATATGGTTTTACTTGATTGGATGTTACCAGGTGGAAGCGGTATTCAAATTGCTAAAAAGTTTAAGCAAAACGAACACACCCGTCAAATCCCAATTATTATGCTTACAGCCCGTGGCGAAGAAGAAGACAAAGTACGCGGTCTTGAAGTAGGTGCTGACGATTACGTAACTAAGCCGTTTTCTCCTAAAGAGCTTATGGCGCGTATTAAAGCGGTTATTCGCCGTGTATCGCCAACCTCATTAGAAGAAGCTATTGAAGTACATGGCCTGCGTTTAGACCCTATTTCGCATCGTGTTACCTCAGAAGGTAACGAGCTTGATATGGGGCCAACCGAATTTAGATTACTGCACTTTTTTATGACTCACCCAGAGCGTGTTTATAGCCGTGAACAACTGCTTGATCATGTATGGGGAACTAATGTTTACGTAGAAGATCGCACGGTTGATGTGCACATTCGTCGTCTGCGTAAAGCAATTGGCCCACTTGGACATGACCGTTTGGTGCAAACTGTACGTGGTGCTGGATATCGTTTTTCAAGTAAGCTGTGATCAGCTTAAAGCTTAGCTAATGTATGAAATACGCATGTATTACTACTCTAAGGTAAAGTGAGTGTATGTATCGAGTTGTTAATAAGCAGGCGTTAGTAAAGCGCCTGTTTATCTATTTTTTACCCTTACTATTAATTGGTGTGCTGGTTGGCGCGCCATTTTTGCTTTTATTTTTAGGATCTTTTTCCCTCCTTATTTGGCACTACCATCAACTTTATCGTTTGAGCGATTGGCTACTTAATCAACGTAGCTTTAATCCACCTGAGGGCGAGGGTGCATGGGAGCAAGTGTTCGAAGGTATTTATCATCTACAGCATCGTAATCGTAAAAAACGTAATGAGCTTGCTGATTTAATTCGTCGCTTTCGCGATGGGGCTGAAGCAGTACCTGATGCGGTAGTGGTATTACAAAACGATTTAAGTATTGTGTGGTGTAATCAATTAGCCCTTAAAGTGCTTGGTTTGCAGTGGCCAACCGATCATGGTCAGCGTCTTGATAATTTAATTCGCGAACCTAAGTTTGCTAAATACATGCACAAAGGTGAATTTGACGACGCGCTTGAGCTGGATAACGGCCATAGCATTGAGCAAGTACTAGAATTTAGGGTAATGCCTTATGCAAGCACGCAACTTATGGTTGTTGTGCGTGATGTAACGCGCTTAAAACAGCTAGAACAGATGCGTAAAGACTTTGTAGCCAATGTGTCACACGAACTACGTACACCGCTTACAGTGGTTACTGGGTATCTTGAGATGATGGATGGCGACATGATGCCGCCGCCAGCAATGTGGAACAAAGCGCAAAATACTATGCTTGAACAATGCAAGCGCATGGATAGCTTAGTCAGCCAATTATTATCGCTTTCGCGTATTGAAGGTGCTCGTCGCCAAGACAACGACAAAGCCATAAACGTACCGCAATTACTTGGTTATATTCACACTGAGGCAAACTCAATTAATCAAGACAAAGGCCATGAGCTTATTTTTAATATTGATAAAACCCTTGATATTAAAGGCTCTGAGGATGAACTGCGTAGTGCGTTTTCTAATTTAGTATTTAACGCCATTCATTACACTAAACCCGGTGGCAAAGTGGAAGTGTGTTGGCAGCGCAAAAACAATAAAGCGTGTTTTAGTGTTACCGATAATGGTGATGGTATTGCGCCAGAGCATATTAACCGTTTGACCGAGCGTTTTTATCGTGTTGATAAAGCCCGTAGCAGAACAACAGGTGGCTCAGGCTTAGGGCTCGCGATTACAAAACATGTACTAACGCGCCACGATAGTAAATTAAATATTAGCAGTGAAGTTAACAAAGGTTCGTGTTTTTCTTTCGAATTTTCAATAGATAAGATAGTTTCGCTAGCTAAGTAATTAGGCTGAAAAGCAAAGTCATAAAAGTGTCATTTAAGAGTAATGTAACTGTCATGTACTCACTTTAGAGTGGGCAGCAGTTAGAAAATGGGACGAACAAACCGGAGAACCCTACATGAAATTTAAAAACTTAGTTGCCGCAATGGGTGTGGCTGTTACAACTTTCGTATCTGCACAAGCAGTTGCTTTAGACCAAGATATTCCTGAGTATCAAAAAATTAGTGGTGTTTCAGGTAACTTCTCATCAGTAGGTTCTGACACTTTAGCCAACATGATGACGTTTTGGGCTGAAGAGTACAAACGTATTTACCCAAATGTAAATATTCAAATTCAAGCAGCAGGTTCTTCTACTGCGCCACCGGCACTTACCGAAGGTACAGCTAACCTAGGTCCAATGAGCCGTAAAATGAAATCTAAAGAAATCGAAGCGTTCGAAAAACGTTACGGTTATAAGCCAACAGAAGTTCGTGTAGCTATTGATGCACTTGCTGTATTTGTACATAAAGATAACCCAATTGAAGGTCTTCGTATTGACCAAGTAGATGCTATCTTTTCATCTACTCGTAAATGTGGCGCACCAGAGCAAGTTAACCGTTGGAGCGATGTTGGTCTAACAGGTGATTGGGCAGCTAAAGATGTGCAACTTTACGGACGCAACTCAGTATCAGGTACTTATGGCTACTTTAAAAAGAAAGCACTGTGTAAAGGTGATTTCCGTAATAATGTAAATGAGCAACCGGGTTCTGCATCAGTAGTACAGTCAATTTCATCTTCATTAAATGCAATTGGTTACTCTGGTATCGGCTATAAAACATCGGGCGTACGTACAGTACCGCTTGCTAAAAAAGGCGATAACTTTGTTGATGCAACACTTGATAACGTTGCGCAAGGTAAATACCCGCTATCGCGCTTTTTATATGTTTATGTGAATAAACATCCGAATAAGCCGCTATCACCTATGGAAGAACAATTTTTAAGAATGGTACTTTCAAAAGATGGTCAGCAAATTGTAGAAAAAGATGGTTATGTACCACTTTCTGCAAAGCTAGTAAAAACAGAACTTAAAAAGCTGGGTTTGAACTAATACCAATTGCATTAAATTAGTGAGTTATTATAGCGATAAGAAAATAGCGCAATAACAAGGCTAAAATTATGATACATAGTTGTTCTATATAAATAATTTTTAACGTAGTTAGTGAGTTATTTAATACACTAGAATGGTCATGTTTTTAATAAAATTGGTATGATAAACCATAGGCAATAAAAAACCGCTCATTGAGCGGTTTTTTTGTACCTAAAACTAAAAAACTTTAAGGAATTAAATATTACCTAATTTTTCGGCTTGTGCTTTACATTGATTATAGCTCTCAACACATTTTCCAGAGCATACTTGCTGCTTTAAGCCCTCAGCAGTTGTTTGCTGTTTACATGTACTTTCGCATTGGTAATTTTGTTGAGCACACTGATTCATTTCAGGGTTTTCAACTTGGTTTTGGCAACCTACTAATAGTGCAAAAGTAAGGGCGACTACGCTTGTTTTTATTAAAGTGTGCATGCTTCTTATCCTTAAAATGGAGTCGCAATAATATTAAATTTCGACTTGAATATTGTCGATCAATCTAACACCACCAAAATAGGCTGCGGCTAAAATAACAAATTGAGTATCTTCGATTGTAGCAGTTTTTAATGTATCTCGTTGAGCAATCTCAAAATAGTCTGGCTTTAGGCCAGCTTGCTCTAAGCTCTGTTTAGCTAAGCTTTCAAGTTTTACGAAGTCTTTTTCGCCGCTTTTAAGTTGCTCAGCGCATGTATTAAGTGCTTTAAATAATACGGTTGCAGTCGCTTTTTGCTCATCAGATAAGTAACCATTACGCGAGCTCATAGCAAGGCCAGAAACTTCTCGCATTGTAGGTACACCAATAACTTCGACCGGAATTGATAGGTCGCGCGCCATGGTTTTAATTACTTGCAGTTGCTGAAAATCCTTTTCACCAAAGCAGGCGTAATCGGGTTGTACAAGGTTAAATAATTTTGTAACTACCGTGGCAACACCTCTGAAGTGACCAGGGCGTGAGCCACCACAGTAACCTAATGAAATATCAGGCACATCTACAAAGCTCTGTGCGCCAAGTCCATTTGGATAAATTGTCTCTACACTTGGGGTAAATACAATATCAGTGCCTAGTTCTGCAAGGCCTTGTTTATCTTCGTTTAGTGTACGAGGATAGTTATCTAAATCTTCGTTAGCACCAAATTGCATTGGGTTAACAAAAATACTCACAACGACTTTATCGGCTAAGTTTTTTGCTTTTTCTACTAGCGAAAAATGCCCACGATGCAAGTTGCCCATTGTTGGCACGAGTGCCACGCTAAGACCCGCTTGGCGCCACGCTTTAATTTGACTACGTAACGATCTGATTTCAGTAATTGACTGCATTATTTAAACTCGTGTTCAGCGCTTGGAAACGCGCCATTTTTAACGTCTGTACAATACTTTTGAACGGCTGCAGGCATATTGCCTGTTTCGAGCAAAAAGTTTTTAGAAAATTTAGGAATGTAACCTGCTGAAATACCAACAAGGTCATGCATTACCAGTATTTGGCCGTCAGTTAAACTGCCCGCACCAATACCAATAGTTGGGATGCTCAGGGCGTCTGTAATGCGTTTTGCCAATGCACTTGGAATACACTCAAGTACTAATAATTGCGCGCCAGCAGCTTCTAGTGCTTTTGCGTCATCAATCATTTTTTGTGCTTTGTCTTCTTCGCGACCTTGTATTTTAAAGCCACCAAATACATGTACTGACTGTGGTGTAAGGCCTAAATGCCCGCAAACTGGAATACCTTGTTGAGTAAGCGTTTTAATGCTCTCGTAAAGCCATTCTCCGCCTTCAAGCTTAATCATGTTTGCGCCAGCGCGCATAAGCTCAGCTGCATTTTTACAAGTATCACTTACGCTTGAGTAGGTCATAAAAGGTAAGTCAGCAATTACAAATAATTCGCGGCTACCAGCGCGTACACAGCGGGTATGATATGCAATATCTTGATTGGTTACGCCAAGGGTGTCATCGCCGCCTTGTAGTACCATGCCCAAAGAGTCGCCCACTAAAATAACTTCAACGCCGTTATCATGAAATAACTTTGCAAAACTAGCGTCGTAGGCTGTTAATGCAGTAATTTTGTTATTTTCTGCTTTCATTTTATTTAAAGTAGAAACGGTTATTTTAGACATAATATCCTCGCAGGCAAAAGCCTAGGTTAATTACAGAGGTAATTGTTGTAAGTCGTTGAGCGGTAAATTATTTGCAATGGTTTTTAATGCAATGCCGCTAGGTAAAATAAGTTCAGGTGCAAGCTCTAATAGTGGATAAACCACAAACTCGCGATTATTCAAACCATAATGAGGCACAGTTAAGCGCACCGTATTTATAATTTGATCATCAAATAATAGAGTATCGATATCAAGTGTGCGTGGACCCCAACGCTCAGCCTTTCTTACTCGACCATGCTCAAGTTCAATACGTTGCGTTAAATCAAGTAATTGCTCTGGCTCAAGGGTCGTTTTAATGCACGCTACTGCATTGATATAGTCTGGTTGATCTTGTGGGCCCATAGGCTTACTTGCATAGTAATGCGATACGTTTATAAATTCACAATTAGGCAGCTTTTTAAGCGCGATTACCGCGTTATCAAGCTGCTCTTTTGGTGAGTTTAGGTTGGCACCTAAACCCAAATAAACACAGTACATGTTATTACTCAGCTGGCTTTTTAGTAGGTCGACGGCGCTTTCGCGGCTTAGGACCACCTTGGTGGCCTAAGTTTTTAACCATCTCTTTTTGGCCGTTTATATCTTGGCTTAAGTATTGTGTCCACCACTGGGCAAGCTCAGTATGCTGTGTTTCGCCCGCGTCTACGCGTAAGAGTAAAAAGTCGTAGGCGGCTTTAAAGCGAGGTTGCTGCGTTAGTCTGTAAGCACGTTGGCCTGCGCGTTTATCCAAACGATGCTGAATATGCCAAATATCGCGAGCACCTAAAGTAAAGCGTTTAGGAACCGCAATGTGTTGTGAGTTATCGCTTAGTACTTTATTCATTGCTTGTGCGAAAGCATCGTATTCTGCAAGTTGCTCTTGGCTTTGAATCTTTTTAGTACGTTCAAGCAGCGGGAACCAAAGTAGTGCGGCAAAAATAAACGCTGGTGTTACTTTTTTATCGGCATTAATACGTTTGTCGGTATTTTGAAACATTTGCTGAATAAGCGTGTGTTCTAAGCCACTTGGGTTTTTATCTAAGATTTTATCAAGCTCAGGAAACAGTGAGCGGAATAAGCCGTACTTACGCAGCATTAAAAAGTTAGCTTCGGCCTTGCCATTTAAAAACAGCTTAAGAATTTCTTCAAATAAACGTGCCGGCGGAATGTTATCAAGCAAACTTGCAAGCTCGCTAATTGGCTTTTCACTTTTAGGCGCAATGCTCATATCAAGTTTAGTAGCAAAGCGAACTGCACGTAACATACGAACAGGGTCTTCGCGGTAACGCGTTTCAGGGTCGCCGATTAGCTCAATTTGTTTAGCTTTAATTGCCGCTAAGCCGTTGGCGTAATCGTGAATACTAAAATCTTTGATTGAGTAATAAAGTGCATTGATTGAAAAGTCGCGGCGTTCTGCATCTTCTTCAATGCTGCCAAATACGTTGTCACGTAGTAATTGGCCTTCATCGCTTGATTGGCTTATTTGATTTTTGTCTTCTTGCGCTTCGTGGTGGCCACGCATAGTCGCCACTTCAATAATTTCACGGCCAAATACAATATGTGCTAAACGAAAGCGACGACCAATAAGGCGACAGTTTCTAAATAGTTTTTTTACTTGATCTGGCGTGGCATTAGTAACTACGTCAAAATCTTTTGGCTGTTGGCCTAACAATATATCGCGAATACAACCACCAACAAGGTAGGCATCGTAGCCACCGTCTTTTAAGCGGTATAATACTTTGATTGCATTTGGGCTAAATTGTTTGCGAGAAATACCATGCTCACCACGAGTGACAACAATAGGTTCACTGCTTACAGAAGCGCTTTCGGCACTGGTATTCGGGCCGATTATTTGTCGGCAAAATTGAAAAAGCTTGGAAATAATAGTCTGTCTCCTAGAAGGTGTGATTGACTCTGCATCGCAATCAAAAGTTACAGCAAATGGGGCGGTTATAGCCCAGTACAAGCTGTTTGACGTAATTAGCATATATTTAGGCGGCTATCATATACCAGCAGGGTTTAAAAATTAAGTTGATGTGTTGAAATTAAGCCGTTTTTAGCTATTTTATTTACTTAAATGTGTAAATTGGACTTTCTGACTACGTGGATGCTGAGAAATTTGTATTTCGGATACTTGTGGTACCTGTTTTAAGCTAAAGTTTTTAATTCCCCAAGCGATTAATTGTTCAATATTTAAATCGATTAAATCAGCTATAACAGGCAATCCTAAAAATTCAAATGCACTAATTAAAGCAGGCTTTGGATTTTGTTTGCTAATGGCAGGAGCATAATTTTGTTTAGACAATTTGAAACCAGGCTTGGCAACCGCTAAAGGTAAATGAGCAAATTCAGGCACAGGGCTATCGAGTTGTTTAAACAAACTAATTTGTCGTGCGGTTGGCTCAATTAAATCAGCGCCTCTAACAATTCGATTAATCCCTTGGTCAATATCATCCACCACCACAACAAGTTGATAGGCAAATAAGTCATCGCTGCGTTTAATTAAGTAATCCTCATGGGCGAGAGCACTATTAACGCTTATGTCGCCTTGAATTAAATCACTAAATTGAGCCGTTGGATATTGCTGAATTAAACGAAGCGCACCGGATTGAGTATTATGATTAAGTGCTTGGCAATGCCCCTGATAAATACCGCCAATAGCCTTTATTTGTTTGCGAGTACAGGTGCAACCATAAACAAGGTTTTGTTTTAAAAGTGAGTGGGTAATATCTTGATATAAAGACAGACGCTGCGTTTGATATACAACAGGTTCGTCCCAGTGAAGGGCGTAGGCATGTAAGGTGTTTAGAATATCGGAGTCGGCGTTTTTAACCACGCGCGTAGTGTCAATGTCTTCTATACGAACTAACCAATCTCCTTGGTTAGCTTTTGCATCTAGATAGCTACCCACAGCCGCTACAAGTGAGCCAAAATGTAATGGCCCAGAAGGAGACGGTGCAAAACGACCGCGATATTTACGCATAGGCGCAGTAACGGCTGTAGGAAACATAACTAATTAATAAGTATTAATTAGCCGCGTCCAGATTGCTTTTCTTTGATTTCTGCAAGTGTTTTGCAGTCTACGCATAAATCGGCAGTAGGACGTGCTTCTAAGCGACGTATGCCAATTTCGATGCCACAAGACTCACAAAAGCCAAAATCATCTTCTTTAATCAAATTAATTGTTTTTTCAATTTTTTTGATTAATTTACGTTCGCGGTCACGAGTACGAAGTTCTAAAGAGAACTCTTCTTCTTGTGCAGCGCGGTCAACTGGGTCAGGAAAGTTAGCAGCTTCGTCTTGCATGTGCGATTTAGTGCGATCAACTTCGTTACGTAAATCATTACGCCAAGTTTCTAAAATCGTTCTAAAATGAGCACGTTGTGCATCATTCATGTACTCTTCGCCTGGTTTTTCTTGGTATGGTTCTAAACCGGCTTGAGCCAATAAACCATGTTTCTTTTGGTCTGGCATAACTCTCTCCTAAATCCTTAATTTAATGCCTCAGCATTAGCCGGCGGTATAAATAACAGAATCTTATACCCTAGGCAAATTTATTTTTAATTAATCGAATTAGCTTCAGCCATGCTTACTGAGTAAAAAGTGTATTAATAGCTTGTTTACACTTTTAATTAATTCACATATTCGCTTTCTAAAACTCGCCTTGTTATGTGGGCAAAAGCTTCAAAAACAAGTTAATTTTAATAATTCACTGTTGTAACTTTCTATATTTTGAGCTCGTTACTTACTTTGCAAATTACGAATAGTTCAATCCTTTGCTTTAAATAAACACACCTCAATACACTATTCTATAAATGCTATTTTTTATTCTATAAATGCTATTTTTTTATGAAGTAAAATTTCATTAGCAGAAATAGTCGCTTTGTATGCTAATACTTCAACGCCGGCTACTATTGCTTGACTTAATAGCGTGGCGTATTTTTTATCAATATGCGCAGCTGCACTTACTGTATTTATTCCTTCATGCAAAACAGCGAACAGTAATACTGCTCGGTGGCCTTGTTCGATCATTTCTATTAGTTCGCGAATATGTTTTTGTCCGCGCAGTGTTTGCGCATCAGGAAAATAGCCTTGGCCACTTTGTGGGGCGTCTTCGCTTAATAATGTGACTGATTTAACTTCTACATAGCAATCAGGTTTATTTTCGTCTGTGAGTAAAAAGTCGATTCGGCTGTTTTCGCTGCCGTACTTTACTTCGCTTTGTAATTGACTGTAGTCGAGTAGCTCGCTTATCACATCATTGTTTATTGCTTCTTCTACTACTTTATTTGCAACCGCTGTATTTACACAAATAAGCTGCGATAAGTTATTTTTCGTAAGCTCTAATGAATGCGGATATTTTCGTTTGGTATTATCGCTAGTTGAATAAAAAGCAGCAAAACCTGGCTCTGCGCATCCTGTCATTTTACCTGTATTAGCGCAGTGGGCGGTAAATTCGCTGCCATCACTTAGTTGTAAATCAGTTAAAAAGCGTTTGTAGCGTTTTAATAATATGGCTGGTTGCAGCGCTGGCGTGTACTTCATAATAACTTCCAAAGTGTAAATACTGCACAGCAGTGTGATTTATGTTATTTATCTCAAGCTGTTGGGAACTTAAGCGCTCTATAGTAAACTCGGTGGCACATTTAAGTGCAGGGTATTCTAACATGAGTGAAAAATTTGTTGTTCAACTAAGCGAACAAGCAGCAGCGAGTCATTGGGGCGATAATGCGTCGTTGTCTTTTAATGAGCGCGGTGCAACGGTACATTTGTCTGAGCAAGAAACATTGAAAAATGTTCAAAAAGCTGGTCGAACTCTTGCAATCCAAGGTATTAAAAACGTTGAATTAGCAGGCGATGCTTGGTGTACAGAAAGCCAGTGGGCTTTTTATCAAGGCTTTGTAACACCAAAATCGTTAAATGGTGTTGAGTTTGTTGATAACGCACAATCTGATATTAAAGAGCTTGCTCACTTAAAAACGTCAGCAATTTGGGCACGTGAAATGGTTAACGGGACTGCCGATGACATTTACCCAGAAAGCCTTGCTGAAAAAGCGGCTGAGTTTATTCAATCATTAGCGCCTGAGCATGTAAGTTACCAAATTATTAAAGGTGATGCGTTACTAGAGCAGCAATGGATTGGTATTCATGCAGTTGGTCGCGGTAGTGTGCGCCCACCAGTATTACTTGAGCTTGATTACAACCCAACAGGCGACGAAAATGCACCAGTAAGTGCAGCGCTTGTAGGTAAGGGAATTACGTTTGACTCAGGTGGTTACTCAATTAAATCAAGCGAAGGTATGCTTGGTATGAAGTGCGACATGGGCGGCGCTGCAACAGTAACTGCAGGCTTAGCATTGGCTATTAACCGTGGTATTGAAAAACGTATTAAGCTGTTTTTATGTTGTGCTGAGAACTTAATTTCGGGTCACGCATACAAATTAGGCGACATTCTTACTTATAAAAATGGCACGACAGTTGAAATTGTAAATACCGATGCTGAAGGTCGCTTAGTACTTGCTGATGGCTTAATGGCCGCAGGTGAGACTGGCGCTCCACTTATTATTGATGCAGCAACACTAACTGGTGCAGCGCTTGTTGCTGTTGGCCAAGAGTACAATGCATTATTTGCACTTGATAAAGAACTTGTACGTGAAGTTGAGAGTTTTGCATCTCAAGAAATGGAAGCTGCTTGGCCACTTCCTCTTGAAAAATGGCATCAACAAAACTGCCCATCTCCTTATGCTGATACGGCGAATAGCCGTGCACAAAAAGGTGGCGGTTATGGCGGTGCATCGAATGCTGCAGGCTTTTTATCGCGCTTTGTGCCAAACGATGGCAAAGGCTGGGTACACATCGATTTAGCGGCTGCATTTAACATGGGCAGTACAAGTCAATGGGCAGCGGGTGCAACAACTCAAGGTATGCGTACAGTTGCTCGTACTTTACAAGAAAAAGCATAATATTTACTAAATTACGCTTTTTACGCTAAAAATAGGCACCCTTGGGTGCCTATTTTTTAATTTACAGGCAAGCAATTTTATTTCATTTACGGTAAAATCAGTCGCCAATACCTGTTTGAGTTTAATTTTTGCTTAACTCTAAGCTGCGCTCAAATCTTATATCCACCACTGGGGTTTCTAATTATGTCAGATAAGTGCTACATCACAGCTCAACAGCTGCTTGAAGATTCGTTCCGCGTAGCGGCACAAGTATACCAAGATGGCTTTCGTCCTGATTTTATTATTGGTATTTGGCGAGGTGGTGCACCGATCGGTATTGCTGTTCAAGAATATTACGATTACAAAGGCATTGAGACTGACCACATTGCAGTACGTACATCGTCTTATTACGGTATTGGTAAACAGTCGAAAGAAATTAAAGTACACGGCTTACATTACATTGTAGAGAACGCAAATGCAGGTGATTCATTATTAATTGTTGATGATGTATTTGACTCAGGTCGTAGTATTGTTGCATTAAAAGAAAAGCTTTCAGAGCTTATGCGCTTAAACTTGCCACGTGATATTCGTATTGCATGCCCGTACTACAAGCCAAAAAACTCAAAAGTGGACACTGTTCCAGATTATTATATTCATGAATCTGAAGAGTGGTTAGTGTTCCCGCATGAATTATCGGGTTTAACACCGGATGAAATTATTGCTGGTAAATCTGATCTTGCGAAAATTCATGACATTTTGCTAGAGAAGTAATTAGTAATTTGCATAAATAAAAAAAGGCCGTTAAGGCCTTTTTTTATTTTAAAGCTGAGCAAAGCTATCTACGTATTCACTTAGTTTTGGTATATCGACTGCTTGCAAGCCATCGTTACTTCTAAGTACCAAGCCTTTTTCTACGAGTTCTGTAACAACACGTCTGTAAGCTCGCTCAGTGGTAGCAAAACGTTCGGCTTCAGCATTTACAGTTGGGTAGGCTCTAAGTAGCGTAGGGTTGTTGTTCTCGGCCCTTAGTAAGCAATCTTTAGCTATGTTATAGCTAAGTGGTAGTAATAACTTATCTAAATTGATTTTTTGGTTTTCCTGAAACTTAGCCGCAATAGTTTGTGCTGTGTATAAGCTTAGTTCTGGTTTTTCAAGCAGTAGAGCACGCCAATGCCTTAATTCAATAAGGTTATAAGTTACATCGCTAAAGCACGTTACCGTATATATACACGGATTATTATTTAGCGCTTCTATTTCACCAATAAGGGTGTTGTTACAATCCAATTGTCCTAACAGCAGGCGTCGTCCATTACCTACGTCGTAACTAAACGACACAGTGCCACTGCGTACAAGCACAAGCTTGCTTAAAGGCTGATCTTGATGGATCAGAACTTCTTTTTTTGATTGTTGATAGCTACTACCGGCAAAGGTTAAAAGCTGATCAACAAGGTAACTAGAAAAATGGTATTGAAACATCAATGTGCTCTTCGGACATTTGTCCTATTTATTACATCTTAATGACGATAGCATTAAGACACTAAGAATTTACGCTAACTTGCTAATAATATTATTAGCTTTGCTAAGAGTATTATTTTACCTTCATTTCCCGTGTAATGATTTAAGAATTTGCTGGTATTTTCCGGCAAACTTTTTCAGGTTTTTTAAGCAGGTTAGCTTTTTTATTTTGTTGTAACTTTGCAATACTTACAAGTGCCATAAGATAGCAGTACATGTAATGCTAACCTAAAGGCTAGGAGAGAACAATTGAGTTGGGAATATTTAGGTTATATTGCATCAGCTTTATTGGTTGCATCGTTAACAATGACAGATGTAGTAAAACTGCGTTGGTACAACATGTTTGGTTGTATTGTATTTACTGCATACGGTGTTGCCATTGGCGCAGTGCCTGTTATTTTTACCAACGGCTTATTGTCGCTTGTAAATTTATATCACATTATAAAAATATATCGCCAACCTAAAGTTGAAGACGCTAAAAGCTAAAATAAGTTATCTGCACAAAGTAAGTTAATGGTTTTAATTAAAATCAAAAACTTCAGCTTTTGTGCATCCAGCTTGAAGCGTATATAGATAATCTCATATCACTCTACATACTTACCTCTGAACCATGCTGTATTCTCCTACTTAAAAGATGATTACCTTAGGTTTTAATACGTCGATCGTTAGCTAAATACTGTTCGCGGTTTAGATATAAATAAGTGCTTCTAAATTTCATAAAAAAATCCGATAGCAGTAAACTGCTATCGGATTTTTATCTGTTATACCAACCTACTTACATATGCTATTTAATTCATTAAATTGCTTAAATATTTATGCAGGTAGGCACTATGGTATTTACGCTTTTTCTAAATCTTCAACGTCACCTAAACCTGCAGTTAGCTCTTCAAGTAATTGCTTTATTTCTTCAGAAGCTAAAATAAAGTCAGCATCAAGTTTTAAAGCCATATCTTCTTTAGGAATATCTGCGTTTTCTTCTTTTAGAGTTTCAGAGTAGCTTAAACGTTTGATAGAGCCATCGTTTTGCAGCATAAACTTAAGACGCTCTTGCCAATCAAGTGCAAGTTTAGTTACGCGTTTACCACTTTCTAAATGCGATTTAACTTCATCACACGATAGATCATGACCTTTAAGCTTTACTTGTGCGCCGCTGTCGTCTGCTTCTTCAAGTTCAGCGTCTGAGCCAATAGCAAAACCTTCTGGTGTACTAAAGTTAGTTAACCAATCAGTTAAAAATACATCTAGGTCGTAGTTAGCAAACGCAGGTACAACCGGAAGCGTTCCTAACGATTTACGAAGTAGTGCTAGTAGCTCTTCTGCTTTATTAAAGCTGCCACTGTTTACAACAACCCAACCGTTTTCTTGGTCAATAAAGGCAAATTGTAAGCTCGACTTTTTAAATGCTTGAGGTAGAAGAGTATGAAGAATGTTTTCTTTTAATTCGTCTTTTTCTTTCTTTTTAACTGGGCGGTTTTCTTCAGCTTCTATCAGATCAATTTTCTCAGCAACTAGTTCATTAATAACAGAAGCAGGGAGTACTTTTTCTTCGCGTTTAGCGCAAACTAGAATACTTTTCTGAGAAAAATGCGATAGCGTATCGCCATGTTTTCCAAACGCTTTTGTCCAACCAAATGTTGCAAGCTCTTGACCAGTACATGGGCGAAATAAATCTTGCTCTAATGCTTTATCAAAGTCTTCTTGAGTATATGAAACGTCTTGCTTAAAGCGGTAACAAATAAGGTTACTAAACCACATAGGGGAATTGATCCATTTGAAAAATTTGTACAATCATAGCAATAAAAACAGTATCTCGAAATGACTGATTTGTTACTGTTGAATATGAACAAATTTAATGCATATACTTTTATTTATTCATATTTATCAAAAATAGGCAGTGGCTTAGCCATGTTCTTCGGAAATTGAATATAGTAACGCAGACCTTTGCCCGGTTCACTCGTTGCATCAATAGAGCCACTAAGGGTTTGCTTGACCAAATTAAGCATTATATGGGTGCCTAATCCGCTACCGCCTTCATCGCGTTTGGTAGTAAAAAATGGGTCAAATAATTTTTTTAATTGCTCGTTAGTAACACCGTTACCGTCATCTTTGTAATCAATAGTTAAGTTAGTGTCATCAGCGCTTATTTTAATATCCATTACACCGTTGCTTTTACCTTCAAAGCCATGAATAAGTGAGTTCATAATTAGGTTAGTAAAAATTTGGCTTATAGCCCCTGCAGGGAGATTTAAAACTAAATCATCAGGACATTCTAATTTTATAGTATGGGATGTCTTTTTTAGTTTTGGGTGCAGTGAGCGTATTACTTCGTTAGTGTAATCTTTAAAGTTAATGGTTCTTACTGCTTCACTGGCTTGATCGACCGCTATTTGTTTAAAGCTAGCTATAAGCTCCGAAGCTCTATCTAAGTTAGTGGTTAGTAAGCTTGTGCTTTGCTTTGCTTCGTTAATAAATTCTTCTAGTGCTTTTGGCGAAAGTGTTTTTTCGGTATAAGCATTTTCGAGTTTATTTAAGCGTTCTTGTAAAAATGATATTGCCGTTACACCTATCCCAATAGGGGTGTTTATATCGTGTGTAATACCTGCTACAAGTCCGCCTAGCGCAGCCATTTTTTCTGTGCCTAGTAAACGTTCCTGTGCAAGGCTTAACTCTTCTATATAGCGCTGAGATTCAGTTTGCTTTGTAATTAACTCTAGCTCTGTGCTGCGGCGTAAGTCTACTTCTTCGGTGAGGACAATTTTTTGCTTTTCGAGTTCGTATTTTTGCTGCTGTAAATCCATCATTGCTTGGCTTAAGTTGGATGTTTTACGGGCTACGTCTTGTTCAAGTTGTATGTTGTGTTGATCAAGCTTTTCGTTACTTATAATGAGTTCTTTTTGGGTGTGTTCAAGCTCTTTTCTATACTGAACCACTTTATCTATTAGTTTGTTAAATGACTGCTCCATCACTTTTAGTTCATTATGTTCTTCTGTTTCTATTTCTATATGTTGACCTTCTAGCTCGTCTAGTTCTAAATTTTCTAGTTGCTCAGTGAGTTCTGCTAAAGGGTCTGTAAGAAGTTTTCTAAATGCCATTAAAAATAAGATGATCAAAAAGGTGGTTTTAATCATCGCATTACCAATCAAAAAGTAGATTGATACCATAATGCGGCTAAAAACAACTTCTCGACTTGAGAATAAGGTAACGTCACCAACTTGAGTAGCACGACCTGAAAATTCAAAAATAAGTGGAAAGGTATAACCAAATAAACCCGATTTTGCGTCTTCTAAAATAACCTCTTCTTGTACTAACTGTTGGTTATATAGCTTATGTATATCAAGAGAGCGCCCTAGCTGTGAAATAATTTCGCCGCTGTCGTCTCGAACAATAATCCCTTCAATCATGGGGATGGCGAGTAAACCTTCTGCTGTTGTAATTGTTTGCTTGGTATTAAGCTCCCAAATTGCACGTGTTAAGCTGCGACTAAAGGTTTTTTGTAAGGTACTAAGTTCATCGCGAATATAGTCTTTAGTATTGACGTATTCAGCAAGCACTTGTCCACAGGTCACTACAAAGGTAAGCAAAAAATAGACGGATAAAACGCTAGTCAGTAGCTTCTTAGAAAGACTTTTTTGTAACATGAGTGACTTGTTCATCCTTTATTATTTTTGTAACGTTACGATAGTAATTTAAAAGTTAGTCAATAAACCTCTAAAAATAAATAAAAAAGTTAAAATTTAATAAGATAAATCCAAAAAGTGAGCGTGTAGTATCAAAGTATTTAAACCAAGGTATAAATTAATAAATTCGTTATCTGTTATGTATTGTAGGCTTAATTAGTATTTGCTTTGGTTAATTATATCTTAAACGGATTTATTCTATATTTATCATTGTATTAAATTATTAATGCGCTGAGTGCTTGGAGGCGTGTTAAAGTGTCTAAAATGCAATGGAAGGCATTAGTTTAATAACCTTTTAATAACTTTGATGGTTGTGTAGTAGTAAACATGATGAAATTTTCGATATTAGTCTGTGACGATTCTGCAGTTGCCCGTAAACAAGTCGTGCGGTGTTTAAATGAATGTATAGACGCTCAAATACAACAAGCTACAAATGGAGCGCACGCTCTAGAACTTTTACGAGCACAAAGCTTTGATTTATTGTGCTTAGATCTCACCATGCCCGAAGTTGATGGTATACAAGTACTCGAGACTATAAAAATAGAAAAAATAGAGTGCTTTGTTTTAGTTATTTCTGCCGATATACAAGAAAAAATGAAGCAACGAGTCGCACAACTTGGCGCAATAGACTTTATCGATAAACCTATCAATAAATCTAACTTAAACGAAATATTGCATAAATTTGGCATTCATTAGGTTTTTTCATGTTAAAAAAGGCTGTTTTATCTTTTGATTTAGGGTTGACAGCATAGCCTTTGTTAAGGCAGTCTTAACATATGAAAACAATTAATCGCGTACTGACCATTATTACAACCATCATTCTTACTGGATAGTGGCATAGGTCGGTGCAACAAATTTAAAGGCCTGTGTTCACTTAGAACACAGGCCTTTTTTCGTTTTATGGGATGAGGAACATAAACAATGCGAGTTTTAAAATTTGGTGGGTCTTCGCTTGCCGACTATGCATGCTTACAACAGGTAGCTCAGCTAGTTAAAGCACAATTAAAAGATGAAATGCTTTTGGTACTTTCTGCTCCAGGTGGAATGACCGATTCGCTAGTTGCACTTGCAAGTGCTGCAGAACAAGGCTCTGACTTTTCGCAGCAATGGCAAGCATTAGTTAGCCGCTGTGAAGGTTTGAAAGCTGACGTTGAAAAAAGTGGTGTAGTAGTTACAAGTTGGCCAAACTTAGGCGAGCTTAAAAATAAACTAGATGGCGTATCACTTATACAATGTTGCCCTGATCAAGTTCGCGCATTTGTAATTAGCTTCGGAGAGCGCGTTAGTGTTTCTTTAATGCAGGCTTTATTGAACTCGCACGATGCAAGATACTTAGAAGCAACAAGCTGTATCGCTTCAACTGGCGGTTATATCGACGCCGAGGCTGATTTAGTAACAAGTAAAGCGCGCTTTCAAGCTGTGCTTAAAGAAAGCCCTGCAACTATCTATATCATGCCTGGTTTTACGGCGAGTAATGATAAAGGTGAGCTTACAACGCTTGGCCGTAATGGCTCAGATTACTCAGCAGCCATTGCAGCAGCATGTTTAGAAGCTGAGATTTGCCAAATTTGGACTGACGTTGATGGTGTATACAGTGCTGATCCTCGTTATATTAAAAAAGCGACTAAAGTAGATTTTTTATCTTATAAAGAAGCGATGGAGCTTTCTTATTTTGGTGCAAAAGTACTTCACCCTAAAACAATTTTACCGTGTGCTAAAGCAGGCGTGCCGTGCGAAATTAAAAATACGCATAACCCAGACGCACAAGGCTCATTAATTGGTAACGATTATTCATCAGATGAGCCAGTAAAAGCGCTTTCGAGCCTACAAGACCTTGCAATGCTAACTGTCTCAGGGCCAGGCATGAAAGGCAAAGTAGGTATGGCGTCTAAGGTATTTAACGCGCTTGCTCACGATAACGTATCAATTGTATTGATCACGCAGTCATCATGCGAATTCAGCATTAGCTTTTGTGTACACGAAACAGACCTAGCACTTGCACTTGATGCGCTACAAACTGCATTTGAACTTGAATTACAAGCAGGGCTTATTGAGCCTGTACAAGTACAGCGCAATTTAGCCATTGTTACTTTAGTGGGCGACAACATGCGCGCGCACCGTGGCTTAGCGGCTAAGTTTTTTGCATCGCTTGCACAAGCGCAAGTAAATATTGTGGCAATTGCACAGGATTCTACAGAAAGTGCTATTTCAGCAGTAATTGATGGCGAACTTTGTAACGACGCCGTAAAAATATGCCATGAAAACTTTTTCACGCATGTGCCGTCAATTGATGTGTTTTTACTAGGTTGTGGCTTAGTAGGGCAAGAGCTTATTAATCAGCTTGAGCGCCAACAAGCGTGGCTTGAAAAACGTAATATTAAACTCAACTTGTATGGTGTTGCTAACTCTCGCCAATTACACCTTGATAGTGAAGGTATTGCTTTTGGTGATTGGCAGCAAAAATTGGCCTCATCTGAGCAGGCGTTTGATTTAAAACTAGTAGAGCAGTTTGTTAAGCAAAATCATTTAGTAAACCCTGTGCTTGTTGACTGTACGTCGTCGGATGCACTTGCTGCGCAGTATGTAGACTTTTTAAATGCAGGTTTTCATGTGGTTGCTGCCAATAAAAAAGCAACAACAAGCTCATACACGTATTACCAAGATTTAATTGCAGCAACGCAAAAGAATAATCGTAAATTTTTATACGAAACGAACGTTGGTGCAGGCTTACCAGTAATCGACAACTTACAGTCATTATTTGGTGCCGGTGATGAGTTATTAGAGTTTAGCGGTATTTTATCAGGTTCACTTTCGTATATGTTTGGCGCACTTCAAGATGGTTTATCACTTTCTGAGGCAACTATTAAAGCCAAAGAAAGTGGCTTTACTGAGCCAGATCCTCGTGATGATTTATCGGGTACCGATGTAGCACGTAAGTTATTGATCATCGCTCGCGAAGCCGGTATGAAATTAGAGCTAAGCGATATTGAAGTTGAGTCAGTATTACCACCAGGTTTTGCACAAGGTGATAGCGTTGATGAGTTTATGGCAAAACTACCAAGCTTAGATGCTGATTTTAACGACCGTATCAAAAGCGCTGCGAGCGAGGGTAGGGTACTTCGCTATGTAGGCACAATTAAAGAAGGCCACTGTAAAGTAGGTATTGAAGCGGTAGATGCAAAGCATGCGCTTAGTGTCATTCGTGATGGTGAAAACGCACTGGCTATTTTAAGCCAATACTACCAGCCACGTCCGTTTGTAATTCGTGGTTATGGCGCCGGCTCGGAAGTAACAGCCGCGGGTGTATTTGCTGATATTTTAAAAACGTTATCGCGCTAGGAGCTCGTTATGATTGAAGTATATGCTCCGGCGTCTATTGGTAATTTTGCAGTGGGTTTTGATGCACTTGGCGCAGCGCTTGCGCCAATTGATGGCAGTTTGTTAGGTGATGTAGCCGTTGTAAGCGCAGCACCAAGCGACGAATTTATTTGCACAGGCGAGTACGCTCACAAGTTACCAAGTGATGCTAATGAAAATTTAGCGTACCAGTGCTTAGTGCATTTTAGAGCGCATGTTGCGCCTACTATGCCAAGCGTAAAGCTCGAGCTTAAAAAGAACTTACCAATTGGCTCTGGGCTTGGCTCTAGTGCATGTTCGGTCGTGGCTACTTTTGCTGCCCTTGATAAGTTTGCAAAAACTAATTTAAGTCAGGTTGAGCTTATTGAACTGATGGCTGACTTTGAAGCTGTAGTAAGTGGCGGTCGTCATTACGACAACATCACGCCATGTTATTTAGGTGGCTTGCAGTTAACAGGTGATTTAATTCCTGATAAATCGATTGCACTGCCTGTTGATGAAAACTGGTACTACGTTGCTGCGTTTCCTGGTTTTTCACTCAACACTGCAAAAGCGCGCTCTGTTTTACCAAAAGAGTTGAACATGCATGCAAGTGTTGAGTTTGCTCAGCGTTTGTCGGCATTTAGTAGCTTGCTGTTAACTAATCGTTTTGACGATGCGCTAAGCATAATGAAAGATGAAATAGCAGAACCTTACCGCGCACCGCTTATAAAAGGCTTTAGTGAAGCCAAAGCAAGCTTGCCAGCGCTGGGCGCTGAAATAGTCAGTATTTCGGGCGCAGGACCAACCTTATTTAGTGTGTGTAAAACACTTGAAGCTGCACAGCAATGCGCGCAGTGGTTAGAAACCAATTACATTAACGAGCAAGGCTTTTGCCACATTTGTAAATTAGATAACGACGGCACGCGTCAATTAACAGTTTTATAGGATAGGTAGTCATGCAATTACATAATTTAAAAGAGTGCTCACAAAAAGTGTCGTTCGTTGAAGCCGTAAAAACAGGTTTGGGTCGTAATCAAGGTGTGTTTTTCCCTGAATCCCTTGCCCCACTGTCCGATGTTGATGCATTGCTTGATATGGACTTTGTTACACGCAGTGGTAAAATATTATCTCACCTAATTGGTGATGAGCTGCCAAGCGACACTGTGGCACAAATGGTTAAAAATGCATTTAACTTTCCAGTTAAGCTGGTGGAAGTTGAAGAGAATACATACTGCTTAGAGTTGTTTCATGGTCCTACACTTGCGTTTAAAGACTTTGGTGGTCGCTTTATGGCAGAGTGTTTAACGCAGTTTAACAAAGACGAGAAAGTAACTATTTTAACAGCAACATCGGGCGATACCGGTGCAGCTGTAGCGCATGCTTTTTACAATAAACCAAATATCGATGTTGTTATTTTATACCCTAAAGGCAAAATTTCACTTGCTCAGCAAAAGCTATTTACTACGCTAGGTAACAATATTCATTGTTACGCAGTTGAGGGCAGCTTTGATGATTGCCAAGAGCTAGTTAAAAATGCCTTTTTAGATGAAGAAGTTAAATCAACACTTGGGCTTAACTCAGCTAATTCAATTAATATTAGCCGTTTAGTTGCTCAGGTTTGTTACTACTTTGAAGCCATCGCACAGCTACCAAAAGAAAAACGCGCAACAGCACATATATCAGTACCTAGTGGTAACTTTGGTAATGTGTGTGCCGCAATGATTGGTGCGGTTATTGGTTTACCTGTTGGCAAATTAAGTGCAACAACAAATCAAAATGATACTGTGCCGCGCTTTATGCTTGATAAAAACTGGACGCCAAACGCAACGCTTGAGTCGCTTTCAAATGCGATGGATGTAAGTAAGCCAAACAATTGGCCGCGTGTACAAACAATGTTAGATAATAACTGGTTTAGCTACGATAATTTTTATTCAACAAGCGTAAACGAGCAAGACACGCAAGCCGTGATGAAAAAAATTCAACAAACTGGCTATGTTGCGGAGCCTCATACTGCTATTGCTTACCAAGGTCTTGTTGAAAATCGGGCACCTGGTGCAGCGGGTATCTTTTTAGCGACAGCTCATCCTGCTAAGTTTAAAGAAAGCGTAGAGGGTATTCTAAATATTGAATTAGGTATGCCAAAACCACTTGCTGATGCACTAGCAAAACCATGCCTAGCAAGCGATATGAACGCCGATTACGACGAGTTACGTACCGAAATGCTCGCTAAATTAGGCTAAGTTAAATTAAAAGGAAAAGCGGCTTGAGCCGCTTTTTTTATAACTTTATACGGATGAATACACTTAGTTATATTTACTAATTAAATGTAGTGAATATAATTCATTTAAAATTATTATGGTTTTATAAAAAAATATCATCTTAAAAGAGCTGTGAAATAGTTTCAATCCCTGTTTAAATATCCTCAACTTAAGAGCGTAGGCAAAGAGTCGTTTAAAGCGTACAATAAAGCCTCTAAAAAACACCATACACGTTGCCCTAGGAGACCCCAATGTTAGAACGTAGCATGAATATTTCGGATTTTGATCCAGAGTTATTTGACGCGATAACCAAAGAAACTGCTCGCCAAGAAGAGCATATCGAACTAATCGCTTCAGAAAACTACTGTAGCCCACGCGTACTAGAAGCGCAGGGTTCACAGCTTACAAACAAATACGCAGAAGGTTACCCAGGCAAACGTTATTATGGCGGTTGTGAGCATGTAGATGTTGTTGAGCAATTAGCAATTGACCGTGCTAACGAATTATTTGGTTCTGACTATGCTAACGTACAGCCACATGCTGGTTCGCAAGCAAATGCGGCTGTTTTTCTAGCATTGTTAGATGCAGGCGATACTGTATTAGGTATGAGCTTAGCTCATGGTGGTCACTTAACTCACGGTTCTCACGTAAGCTTCTCTGGTAAGCTTTACAATGCAATTCAATACGGACTAGATGAAGCAACGGGCGAAATTGATTACGCACAAGTTGAAGCGCTAGCACTTGAGCATAAACCAAAAATGATTATTGGTGGTTTCTCAGCGTACTCAGGTATTGTTGATTGGGCTAAGTTCCGTGAAATTGCTGATAAAGTAGGTGCTTACCTGTTTGTTGATATGGCTCACGTTGCCGGCTTAATTGCGGCAGGCGTTTACCCAAGCCCAGTTCCTCATGCACACGTTGTAACAACAACTACGCATAAAACACTTGCAGGCCCTCGTGGTGGTTTAATTATTTCTGCATGTGGCGACGAAGCTATTTACAAAAAGCTTAATAGCGCTGTTTTCCCTGGTGGCCAAGGCGGTCCTTTATGTCATGTTATTGCAGCAAAAGCAGTGGCATTTAAAGAAGCACTTCAACCAGAGTTTAAAGTATACCAAACACAAGTTGTTAAAAACGCAAAAGCAATGGTTGCAGTTATGCAAGAACGTGGCTACAAAATCGTTTCTGACAAAACTGAAAACCACTTATTTTTACTTGATTTAATCGATAAAGATATCACTGGTAAAGATGCGGACGCTGCCCTAGGCAACGCTAACATCACAGTTAATAAAAACTCAGTGCCAAACGATCCACGCTCACCATTTGTAACATCTGGTTTGCGTATTGGTTCTCCTGCAATCACTCGTCGTGGTTTTACAGAAGTAGAGTCAAAAGAGCTTGCTGGCTGGATTTGTGACGTACTAGATAACATCACTGATGAATCTGTACAGGCGCAAGTTAAAGAAAAAGTAAAAGCTATTTGTGCAAAATTACCTGTATACGCTTAATTGCATAAGCAGTAGTAATTTAGATCACAACTGTTTAGTTTTTTGCTAAGATAAAAGGCCGCTATTTAGCGGTCTTTTTTGTTTTAAAACGGAAGTACCGAGTTATGCATTGTCCATTTTGTACCGCAAAAGATACTAAAGTAATTGACTCACGCCTTGTTGGCGGAGGCCATCAAGTTCGCAGACGTCGTGAATGTAACGATTGCCACGAGCGCTTTACTACATTTGAAGGCGCTGAACTGGTTATGCCTCGCGTTGTTAAGCAAGATGGCAGCCGGGAACCGTTTAACGAAGATAAGCTTTTAAATGGCTTAAACCGCGCACTCGAAAAACGCCCAGTAAGTACCGAGCAAGTAGATGAAGTTGTAAATATAATAAAATCACAACTACGCGCAACGGGTGAGCGAGAAATTTCAAGCCATTTGGTGGGTGAATGTATTATGGAAGCACTTAAAAAACTCGATAAAGTTGCGTACGTAAGATTTGCTTCTGTTTATCGCTCGTTTGAAGACATACGCGAATTTGGCGAAGAAATTGCCCGCTTAGGGGAGTAACAATGCAAAGCCAAACTATTTTTACCGAACATGACGAAATGTATATGGCACGCGCCATAGAACTTGCCAAAAAAGGGCGGTTTACTACAACACCTAATCCTAATGTTGGCTGTGTATTAGTTAAAAATAATCAAATAATTGGTGAGGGTTTTCATCAATTAGCAGGCCAAGGGCACGCTGAAGTAAACGCGTTAGCTATGGCGGGCAACAATGCACAAGGCGCTACCGCTTATGTAACGCTCGAACCTTGTAGTCATTATGGGCGTACGCCACCGTGTGCTGAAGGCTTAAAAAAGGCAGGCGTAGTAAAAGTAATTGCTGCTATGGTTGATACAAATCCACAAGTTGCAGGCAAAGGCCTTAAAATACTGAGCGACGCCGGTATTGACGTTGCTTATGGATTACTTGAATCGCAAGCTCGCGCACTTAACGTTGGCTTTTTTAAGCGAATGGAACAAGGCTTACCTTATGTGACCTGTAAAATGGCAGCAAGCATAGATGGTAAAACAGCGCTTAAAAATGGGCAAAGTAAGTGGATCACAAGTCCTGCTGCTCGCCAAGATGTACAATTATACCGCGCGCAAAGCTGCGCTATTTTAACCGGTGCAGATACTGTATTAGTAGACGATGCTAAGCTTAATGTGCGACTAAGCGAGTTGCCTTGCACGTTACCTACTGATTTACCGCTTCGCCAACCGGTGCGTGTTATAATTGACTCTCAAAATCGCTTAACACCTGACCTTGCTTTATTTAAAATCCAAAGTGATGTAATAATATTTACGACTAAGGTTGATAAATCACTGCAATGGCCGCATTTTGTAAAGCATATTGAAGTAAGTGAAAGTAACGGCAAAGTTGATTTACAGGCTGTTTTAGAAAAGCTTGGGCAACTGCAGTTTAATAATGTGTGGCTTGAGAGCGGAGCAACACTTGCTGGTAAAATGACAGAGCTTAATTTAGTTGACGAGTTTGTTTTTTATTTGGCGCCTAAATTAATGGGCCATGATGCAAAAAGTTTAGTTAATTTTCCTGAATTGACGAGTATGCAAAACACCGTTGATTTAACATTTAATGAATGTGCGCGCATTGGTGACGATTTACGTATCACCGCGTTAAAAGCTCATTAAAACCACTTAATAAAAAAGAGTAGCGGTATGTTTACTGGAATAATAGAAGCCACAGGCAAAATTGCTTTATTACAAAAAAAACAAGGCGACTTAGCTATTCGCATTCAAAGTGCTGATCTTGATATGAAAGATGTAAAACTAGGCGACAGCATTGCAACCAATGGCGTTTGCTTAACCGTAGTTGATAAACATATTGACGGCTTTAGTGCTGATTTATCTAACGAGACGATTGGTTTAACCGGTTTTGCTCACTATGCTTTAGGGCAAACGGTTAATCTTGAAAAAGCCATGCAACCGGTTTCGCGTTTGGGCGGTCATTTAGTATCTGGCCATGTTGATGGCATTGCGACTATCACAAGTATTGCAGCAAACGCTCGAGCAACAGAATATTGGCTTACAACCGACGAAAATTTAATGAAATACATTCCGTACAAAGGTTCGGTATGTATTGATGGTATAAGCCTGACAGTAAACGCTGTAGAGGGCAATAAATTCAAATTAACAATTGTCCCACACACGAGTGAGCAGACCACAATTGCTCATTTTAAAGTAGGTACTCAAGTTAATTTAGAAGTCGATCAAATTGCACGTTATTTAGAACGCCTTATAAAAGGTGCAGAGCAACCAACGGGCTCTGATATTTCGATGAGCTTACTCGCAAAAGCGGGTTTTATTAAATAACGAAACTGATAACTTACACGAGCAAATTTATGAATTTACACAGCGCACAAGAAATCATCGATGATATTAAAGCCGGTAAAATGGTTATTTTAATGGATGATGAAGATAGAGAAAATGAAGGCGATTTAATAATAGCTGCTGAGCATATTAGCGCACAAGCGATTAACTTCATGGCGACTCATGGCCGTGGTTTAATTTGCTTAACTATGACGCAAGATCGTTGCGAGCAACTTGATTTACCGTTAATGGTTAAAAACAATGGTGCTGCATTTTCGACTAACTTTACAATGTCGATAGAAGCATCAAAAGGTGTTACAACCGGTATTTCTGCTGCTGATAGAGCGCGCACAGTGCAAGCGGCTATAGCAAAAGGCGCAGTGCCAACTGATATTGTTCAGCCTGGTCATATTTTTCCTATCATGGCACAACCAGGAGGCGTATTAACTCGCGCAGGACATACTGAAGCTGGCTGTGATTTAGCTCGTTTAGCTGGGCTTGAAGCATCATCAGTTATTGTTGAAATACTCAATGCTGACGGCACCATGGCGCGTCGCCCTGATTTAGAAGTGTTTGCGAAAGAGCACGATATTAAAATTGGTACTATTGCTGATTTAATTGAATACCGTAACTTAAATGAAACGACAATTGAGCAAGTTGCAAAATGTAAATTGCCTACTGTTCACGGTGAGTTTGATTTAGTGACTTATAAAGACACAATTGACGGCCAATTACATTACGTATTGCTTAATGGCGACATAAAAGAGCAAGAACCGACAAATGTACGTGTACATTTGCAAAGCACTTTTAACGATATCCTACTTTCAGACAGAAGTGCTGACCGCAGCTGGGGCCTTTCTGAGGCAATGGCTTATATTGCTAAAAATGAAGGTGCTTTAGTTATTTTAGGTAAGCAAGAAAGCACTGAAGAGTTAGAGGCAACTGTAAAAGCATTTGCAGCAGCTGATGCGGGCGAAAGCGTTACGCCACGTAAATTCAAAGGTACATCTCGTACTGTTGGCGTAGGTTCGCAAATACTTGCAGATCTGGGAATTAAACAGATGCGTTTAATGAGTCGTCCTAAAAAGTATCATGCACTTTCGGGCTTTCATTTAGAAGTTGTTGATTACATTGAGCCACAATAAGCATCACGCTTAAACTAGGCTATTATTTTATTTTTATGGTATGATGCGCAGCAATTTTTGCGCAATCGCAACCGCTTGAACTTATTTTTAGGGTTATCAAATGAAAATTATTGAAGGTAGTAAGTACGCTCCTGGCAAAAAGTTTGCCATTGTCATTTCTCGTTTTAATGACTTTATCGGTAGCAGCCTCCTTGCAGGTGCTGTTGATGAGCTAAAACGCACTGGTGGCGTATCTGATGACGACATTACCGTTATTTATGTACCAGGTGCGGTAGAATTACCTTTAGCGGCTAAACGCGTTGCGGCAAAAAAAGAGTATGATGCAATCATCGCATTAGGCGTAGTGATCAGAGGTGGTACACCACACTTTGACCTAGTTGCTGGCGAATCAAACAAAGGTCTTGCGCAAGTATCACTTGAGTATGATATCCCGGTTGCATTTGGCGTATTGACCACAGAAAGCATTGAACAAGCAATTGAGCGTGCTGGCACCAAAATGGGCAATAAAGGCGGCGAAGCTGCTTTAGGCGCGCTTGAAATGGTTAATGTGTTAGATAAAATTTAAGTTTAAGGAATTTTTGTGAAACCAGCAGCAAGACGTAAAGCACGTATCTTAGCACTCCAAGCCGTTTATTCTTGGCAAATAAGTGGCAATTTAATTGCCGATATCGAACAACAAATGTTGATCGAAACAGACGTTACTAAAATTGATGTTGAATACTTTAAAGATCTAGCGACAGGTGTTGCTGTAAATTACAAGCAACTAGATGAAGCTGTATCGCCACATTTAACACGTCCGTTTAATGACTTAGATATGGTTGAGCGCGCAATTTTACGTTTAAGCAGCTATGAGCTTAAGTTCCGTGACGATGTACCTTATAAAGTTGCTATCAACGAAGGTATTGAGCTGGCCAAAATATTTGGCGCTGAAGACAGCCATAAATTTGTAAACGGTGTACTTGATAAAGCTGTTAAGCATTTACGCAAGTAAGTAAACCGTTAAAGAGGGGAGCCGGCATAGGCCGGCTTTTTTGTGTATGAAGGAATTTGAATTAATTAACCGCTACTTTAAAGGTCGCGGGATCACCCGTCGTGATGTAAATCTAGGTATAGGGGATGATTGCGCTTTAGTAACCGTTCCACAAAACTGCCAACTTGCCGTTACAACAGATACTCTTGTTGCTGGCGTACACTTTTTTGATGATATTTCCCCTCGTGCATTAGGCCACAGAGCGCTTGCTGTTAATTTAAGTGACTTAGCGGCAATGGGCGCTGAGCCAACATGGGTTTCAGTTGCGTTAACCTTGCCAAGTATTGACCCACAGTGGATTGAAGAGTTTACTGAAGGCATGCATGAAATTGCAGAATACTTTAATGTGCAAATTATAGGTGGCGATACCACGCAAGGCCCATTAACTATCACTATTTGTGCAAAAGGGACTGTACCCGAAGGGACTGCACTTCGCCGTAGTGGCGCAAAAGTGGGTGATTGGATTTATGTTACAGGTCCGCTAGGTGACGCTGGACTTGCAATTGAGTCTCGCAAACAAGGTATAAGTATTGAGCCAGAGCATTTAAAGTACTTAAATAAGCGCTTTGACTTTCCAACACCGCGTGTTGCTGCAGGACAGGTATTACGAGGCCTTGCATCATCGGCTATTGATGTATCGGATGGTTTAATCGCTGATTTAAGTCATATACTTGATATGTCGCAAGTAAATGCAGTGGTCAATATTGAAAGTATTCCGACTTCAGATGCAATGCAAGCAAGCCTTGATTTTAATCAGCAGCTGCCATTTATTCTCAGTTACGGTGATGATTACGAATTAATTTTTACTGTCCCTGATAGCAATAAAAGTATGCTAGATATAAAACTGCGTCAATATGGTGTAGATGCAACATGCATAGGCCAAATTAAAAGTGGCGATGGTCAAATTGAACTTTTACACAACGGTGAAAAGTTTGATTTTAAGCAGCAAGGTTTTGAGCATTTTGCAAAGGAGCTGGTTTGAATACTAACCGAAAGTTTAATTTAAAGCGCCCACATCAGTTTTTTGGTTTGGGTTTTGGTACTGGGTTAGCCCCTAAAGCACCTGGTACATTTGGCACTTTTGCTGCACTGCCATTCATTTTTATGACTATGTATTATCCGCTATGGTTGCAAATTGTGTTTGCCGTAGTGATCAGTATATTTGGTATATGGGCCTGTGGTAAAACGGCTGATGATTTAGGCGTGCACGACCATCCTGCTATTGTATGGGATGAAGTGGCAGGTTATTACATTACAATGATTGGTGCAGCACTTAGCTGGCAAACATTACTCGTTGGTTTTTTGTTATTTCGCTTTTTTGATATAGCAAAACCTGGCCCAATCCGTATGCTAGACAAACGAGTACATGGTGGTTTAGGTATTATGGCCGATGATATACTTGCGGGCGTTTTTTCGCTTATATGCTTACAGGCGCTAATAAAAGTGGGTTTACTACCCTTTTAATTTTTTATATTTGATTTGTTTAACTAGGTGGCAGCAATATGATGCGATTTTTACTGGTTTGTGTACTGATGTTGTGCGCGACACCAAGTTGGGCTTCAATTAGTGATTACGTAGTTAAGCAATGGAATATAAAAGATGGTCTACCTTCGCAATCACTTAAAAGCGTAGTACAAGACCAGCAAGGCTATATGTGGCTTGGTACTCAGTTTGGCTTAAGCCGTTTTGATGGCACAACATTTACAAACTACAACACGCAAAATAGCCCGTTCTTGCCTAGTAATGGTATTAATAAACTTTTAGTCGATTCTAGTGGCTTATTATGGGTAGGTACTAAAAGTGGCTTGGTAGTTATTAATCCTGCCACATTTGCAGCACAAGAGTTTAATATTAAAGGTCCAGTAAGAGATATTCTTGAGGACTCCAAAGGCAGCATATGGATTGCGGCTAATGGTTTATACTATGTAGATAGAGGGCAAGTTGATTTACGCACTCAAGTAAATGGCCCCCTACCTATTGTTAATGCTACCGTAATTACCCAAATTGTTGGCTCTGTTAGCCAAATGGCACTCTCTCCAGAAGGTATTTGGCTAGTTAATGATCGTCATTTATTACGCCTTACTAAAAACTCATCAGATTTCTCTAAACTACGTTTAGAGCTTACCGCTAAAATATCGTTACCAGAGCGCTTAGCGCAAACCATAGTGCACGATTTATCATTCTTAAACGGTAATTTGTATATAGCCTCTGAGCTAGGTGCATACTTTTTAGATTTAGATGACGAACTAAGACCTTTTCCTTTACCAAATGCAAATAACTCAGCCGTTTATAAGTTTATGAGTGATACCGATGGTGGCTTATGGGTTTCGACTTATGGACGTTTATTATTTAGAGATAAAACCGGTGAGTGGCAATGGGTAGAACCAAGCCAACTTGATCAAAGCATATGGTTTGCTGATATTTTTAGAGATGATAAAAATAACGTTTGGTTAGCAAGTTTTAGTGAAGGCTTATGGCTTGCCCATGAAGGGCGGGTAGAAAGGCATTCAGCAGTTTCAGATATGACCGAGTCTGTTATGGCTATTAGCCAAGCTCCAGATGGAAAACTGTGGGTTGCTAACAAAAGCGGCATTGGTTATTTCGATTTAGATAAAAGTTTTATTAATTTAGTTCCAAGTAGTAAATATGGATACGCGTCAGTACACGATCTACAATTCGATGGTGAGCGATTATATATAGCCACGGGGCGCGGCTTATTTGTTTTTGAAAACAAGACACTTTATACCGTCCCTGGTCGAGCGCTTCGCGATAACCCGGTATTTGCAATAAGTCGCTCTAGTAAAGGCGGTTTTTGGATTGGTACCGGACGCGGTTTATATCGATTAAATTATGCTGGTTTAACGCCTTTTGCATATAACGCTTTTTTAGGTAGTAAGTTTATTACCTACGTATTGGATAAAACAAACTTTGGTGTGATTGGTACTAGTAAAGGCGCATATTACTTTACAGACCGTGGCATTGAAAAAATTGGTGACCAAACAACACTTGAAAGCGCATACGTAACTAGCGTGCTCCATATAGATGGTGTGGGTATTTTAATCGGCTCTCTTAACGACGGGCTTTTTTACAGAAGTACGCAAGGGCAATGGCGTCAACTCGATGCAGCTAATGGTTTACCGTATGGTTCTATATTTAGCCTAGAATATGATGAAAAATTAAAGCATGTTTGGGTAAGCACCATGAAAGGTGTTTACAGAATGCCTGTAGAGCAATTTAAGACAGAGATAAAAAGCCTAAAAGTTGAAGAAGTAATTTCATCTTTTGACCGTCAACTCGATGGTAAAGCGAATCAATGTTGTAGTGGACTTGGGCATGATGCGGTAGCAGACACCGGCAATTCTATTTGGTACCCAAGCTTACAAGGTGTTGTTGAAATACCTAAAAATGTAGAGCTATTTGGTGTGCTTGCATTAAAGCCAACAATAGAAACAATAACAACACCACTTCGTCATTTAACCACCGCTGCGCTTGGTAAAAAACCATCATTAGAAACAGACGAGCGTGATATAACGCTAACTTACACAGCTATTGATTATTATGCACCAAACAGTATTGAATTTAGATATAAACTAAGTGGCTTAGATAGTGACTGGCGCTATGCTAATACGCGACGTGAAGCTATTTATACTAACTTGCCTCCAGGCTCGTTTTTGTTTCAATTAGAAGCGAAGCGCCAAGGTGAAGACTGGACTAAAGCGCAAGAAGTAGAATACGGTTTTGTAGTGCCTGAGCGCTTTGACGAAACTATTTACTTTAGGCTTTTAATTACCAGTGGCTTTATTTTGCTTTTCTACCTTATTTTTTGGGTGTTTAGAGCGCAAGAGCGTAGAAAACAAGAAGCATTAGAGGGCTTGATCACCGAGCGTACCTTAGAGCTTCGTCAAGCTAATGATAAATTAGGCCAAGTGAATTCACAGCTTAAATTAGTTAGTCACTCAGATGAGTTAACAGGGCTGCGTAGCCGTCGCTTTTTGTTTGATCAACTCCCTAAAGATATTGAACACTTTCAACGTAATTCACAATCGCTGCAGGCACAAGGCAAGTCACTGGTGCTGGTAATTATTAACTTTGATAATTTCAGCCGTATCAATGATGCCTATGGCCCAATTGCAGGTGATAGCTGCTTACAGCAAATGGCTGCATTATTAAATTCGCGTACGCAGGGCTCTGACTATGTGGCACGTTGGAGTGGTGATGAGTTTTTACTATTATTACGTGATTTTAAATGCAATAAAATAGACAGCTATGCTTCAGATCTTTGTAAAGTAATAGCGGCTAATTTATTCCAATTACCAAATGGAAAAACAACTAATATCACGGCATCAATTGGTTGGTCATTTTATCCATTACCACTTTTGGGTGGGCAGGTAATTAGCTGGGAAACATCTATTAACCTAGCTGATATTTCACTACACCAAGTTAAAAAGCGCGGTGGTGATGGTGTTGCAAATATTACGTTTGATGATCAGCTTGATGCATTTGAGTTTGAACAAAATTCTAACGTTGATCAACAATTAGGTATTTTACAAAGCAATGGCCTAGCTGATATTAAAGTGTGGATGCGCTGATCAGCAATATTTGATATTAAAAAAGGAGCCTAGGCTCCTTTTTTAATATGCTCAACTTTAGATGTATAGGAAGTTAATTAATAAACGCTTTAATAGCGGTTAATATTCCTTGCTCGCCTAACCCCATTTCATCGTGCATTTCATCTTGGGTGCCGTGTTTAATAAACTCATCAGGAATACCTAAGTTAAGGATATTAATATCAGCTTTTTGCGTTGCTAAGAATTCGTTAACTGCAGAGCCGGCACCGCCAGCGATTGCATTATCTTCAAGCGTAACAATTACATCGTGGGTAGCTACAAGCTCATTTAAAAGCGCGGTATCAAGAGGTTTAATAAAACGCATATTAACAAGCGTTGCATCTAACTCATCTGCAGCAAGCTGTGCATTTTCAAGTAATGTACCGAACGATAAAATGGCAATTTTACTGCCTTTCTTAATTGTATCCGCTTTACCTATTTCAAGCAGTTGCATCGAGCTTTCAATGTCTGCAGTACCTGCACTACCGCGAGGGTAACGAACGGCAACAGGGCAGTTTGCTTTATAACCGGTGTATAGCATTTGACGGCACTCGTTGGTATCGCTTGGCGCCATAATCACCATATTTGGAATACAGCGCATAAAACTTAAATCGTATGCGCCTTGATGAGTTTCACCATCGGCTCCAACAATACCGGCGCGGTCAATGGCAAATAATACAGGTAAGTTTTGCAGTGCAACATCATGTATTAATTGGTCATACGCACGTTGTAAAAAGCTTGAGTAAATAGCAACAACAGGTTTTAAACCTTCACAGGCAAAACCAGCAGCTAAAGTAACAGCATGTTGCTCAGCAATGGCGACATCAAAATATTGATCTGGATGTTCTTTAGAAAAGCGTACCATGCCTGAGCCTTCGCGCATTGCAGGCGTGATAGCCATTAACTTGCTGTCTTGTTCGGCCATATCACATAACCAATCGCCGAATACTTTTGAAAAAGTAGCAGCACTAGGTTTAGATTTAGGTAGGCTAGTTGTGCTCGGATCGAATTTTGGTACACCATGATAGCCAATAGGATCGGCTTCAGCCGGTTTATAGCCCTTACCTTTTTGCGTTTTTATATGTAAAAGCTGTGGGCCTTTTAAATTACGCATATTACGTAATGTATCTACAAGCATGTTTACATCGTGACCATCAATGGGACCAATGTAATTTAGGCCTAATTCTTCAAAGAAGGTACCCGGGATCATCATGCCTTTAATGTGCTCTTCCATTTTACTGGCAAGTTGCTTTACCGGAGGCACTCCTGAGAGTAACTTTTTACTACCTTCACGAATGTTAGTATAAAAGCTACCTGATAAAATTCGAGCAAAGTGATTTGTTAATGCGCCAACATTTTCAGAAATCGACATTTCGTTATCATTTAAAATAATAAGCATGTCTGATTTTACATCACCTAAATGATTCATCGCTTCAAATGCCATGCCTGCGGTTATAGCCCCGTCGCCAATAATGGCAACAGACTTTCGACCTTTACCTTCTTTTTGTGCGGCAATAGACATGCCTAAAGCAGCTGAAATAGACGTGCTTGAATGGCCTACGCTAAACGTATCGTATTGACTTTCATCGCGAAAAGGAAAAGGGTGTAAACCGTCTTTTTGACGAATAGTGTGCATTTGCTCGCGACGACCAGTAAGGATTTTATGCGGATAAGCTTGATGACCCACGTCCCAAACTAGGCGATCGTCTGGAGTGTTATAAACATAATGCAGCGCAACGGTTAGTTCAACCGTCCCTAAACCAGACGCTAGATGACCGCTACTTTGCGATACTGAGTTGAGTAAATAATCGCGCAGCTCATTGCTAAATGCAGGGAGTTTGTCTTGCGCTAAGTCACGCAATTGGGCTGGCTCGTCAACCAAATTAAGTAATGGATACTTGCTACTATCAAGTGTCATGGTTTTATATATATCCTTCGCTAACATTAATTAATCCAAAGCTTTTACGAATAATTAATGTTGAGTAATAATGTCAGTGCTAATTGCAATACGTATGAGCAAAAATTAGTGGTCACGCTCAATTAGGTAATTTGCTAGCGACGCAAGAAGTGTTGTGTCAGCATCTATATTTGCTAACGCTTCATGGGCTTGTTGTATTAAATTCTGCGCCTTTTCTTTAGCGCCTAGCATACCTAATAACGCCGGATATGTCGCTTTATTCGCGGCAATATCGGAGCCTTGTGGCTTTCCTAAAATAACTGTATCGCCTTCAACATCTAAAATGTCGTCGTGTACTTGAAATGCTAGCCCTATAGCATACCCAAAAACACTTAAATTTTCTAAGGTTTGTTGATCAGCCTTTTCACTGCACAGTGCACCAAGTGTAATTGCGCAATTAATTAGAGCCCCGGTTTTTAGCTTATGTATTCGCTCAAGCTCTTGTACGGTAATTACTTTATCTGTTGCTGCTATATCAAGGCCTTGTCCGCCAACCATACCCTGAAGGCCTGATGCGTGGGCAAGTGTAGCAATCATTTTTACTTGTGTTTGTGATGAGCATTCAAATTTGTGATTCGCAATAAGCTCAAAAGCAAGAGTTTGAAGAGCATCACCGGCTAAAATTGCATTTGCCTCGCCAAACTCTATATGACAAGTAGGGCGTCCGCGGCGTAAGTCGTCATCATCCATTGCTGGTAAGTCATCATGGACTAACGAATAGCTATGAATACACTCAATTGCAGCAGCAAGTACGTTTAAGTCTTGATGGTTTGCGCCGAGCATTTTACCTGTGGCATAAACTAAAAATGGACGTAATCTTTTACCGCCATTAAATAATCCATACTGGGTGGCGTTCTTTACCGTTTCTTCTGTATCGAGAGGCTGATTAAAATGCTGCTGTAAGGTCGCTACTACATCTTTTTGAGCACGTTCAATATGATTTTTTATGCTCACAGCTATTCCATATCATTATCAAAATTTGTAAGTACTGACTTTTCGCCATTCCCCATCAAAACTGATACTTTTTGTTCTGCTTGCTGTAATTTCCCTGATGAAGCACTTGCTAATGCAATTCCACGCTCAAATTGCTTTAACGATTGCTCAAGCGATAAGTCACCTTGTTCCATGTCACTAACGATTGTAGATAATTCTTCTAGTGCTTGTTCGAAACTTAAGTTTTCAGGTTTTTTAGTCGCCATCTTTATTTCAGCTTACATAATAAATTTAGGGGTCAATTTTAGGGGGAATGCTAAACTAGGTCAAAGGATGATATTGGTTTTTTACCTTTATAACGTTAAATTATATTTCAAGTGCATTAATAAAGCCTTAATAGCGTCTGTTGGTTTAATAAATCAATTGATAGTTAGGTAGCCCTTATAACTTGATCTAAGATAGTGCTAAAGGCTGCTTTTTATGTTTATTTATAAAAATGGCTTAAGCAATTCAATATGTTGCCGATAAGCAGTTAATAATAAAAATTTATGATAAGGCCATTAAGCATGAAACTTCTGGAGGAAATGTGGATTTAGCAACCATAATTGGGATCCTAGGCGCAATTGGCTTAATTGTCATGTCTATGTTTATGAGTAGTAGCGGTGAAATGGCTATGTTTTACAATACCCCGTCTGTGGTTATTGTATTTGGTGGTTCACTCTTTATTGTTTTATCAAACTTCACCATGTCGCAATTTTTGGGGATAGGTAAAGTTGTTGCCAAAGCGTTTATGTTTAAAATCGAAACGCCAGAAATACTTATCGAAAAAGCAGTAGAACTTGCGGATTCAGCTCGTAAAGGCGGTTTTTTAGCACTCGAAGAAGCTGAAATTCCAAACCCCTTTATGCGCAAAGGCGTCGATATGCTCGTTGATGGCCATGATGCAGATGTAGTTCGCGCTACACTTCAAAAAGATATTTCTCTAACTACGACTCGCCATGAATTGGGCGCGGGTTTATTTAAGTCGTTAGCTGATATAGGGCCTGCAATGGGCATGATTGGTACTCTAATTGGTTTGGTTGCAATGTTGTCTAACATGGATGACCCAAAGGCAATTGGTCCGGCAATGGCAGTAGCACTATTAACAACTTTATATGGCGCGTTTTTAGCCAATGTTGTGGCAATTCCTATTCAGGTAAAACTTGAACTGCGTAAAGACGAGGAAGCGATGAATCAGCGTTTAATTTTGGATGCTATTTTAGGTATACAAGATGGTCAAAATCCAAAAGTAATCGAAGGTATTTTGAAAAATTACTTAGCTGAATCTAAACGTAAAGTAGATACCGAGGAGTAACTATGTCTGATCAAGAGTGCAAATGTCCACCACCAGGTCTACCTGCATGGATGGGAACGTTTGCCGATTTAATGTCACTGTTAATGTGCTTTTTTGTACTCTTGCTCGCGTTTTCAGAAATGGATGTACTTAAGTTTAAACAAATTGCGGGCTCTATGAAGTTTGCTTTTGGTGTGCAGAATAAAATTGAAGTAAAAGACATCCCTAAAGGGACCTCTGTTATTGCCATGGAGTTTACCCCAGGCAAACCAGAGCCAACCCCAATAGAAACCATTCAGCAGCAAACAGTCGAAATGACTCAACAAATGTTAGAGTTTCAGGCTGGCGATGAAAGCTCAGCAGGCGGCAGGCAAGAACAGCGCGGGGATAAACGCGGTGGCGAATCTCGTAGTACCTCACAAGAAGAATCTTCTGAGCAAGCAACTTCAGCAGCCGATCAGGAGCAAACTAACGAGCTTGTTAAAAAGATAGCGCAGCAGCTTGAAAAGCAAATAATCGATGGCGCAATTGAGCTTGAGTCTTTAGGGCAGCAAATAATTATTCGCATTAGAGAGAATGGTTCATTTCCTTCAGGTAGTGCATTTTTACAACCTAAGTTTAAACCTATAATTCAAGATATCGGTGTGCTGTTAAAAGATGTACCCGGTGAAATAACAGTATCTGGCCATACAGATGATTTTCAGGTATCGAATGAGTTATATATTAATAATTGGGACCTATCATCAAAGCGTGCTGTAGCCGTTGCAAGTGAACTGCAAAAAGTCCAAGGATTTGATAAAACCCGAATGATGGTGGTTGGTCGAGCTGAAACACGACCACTTGTACCGAATGACACCGATGAAGATCGCCGCAGGAATCGCCGAGTAGAAATATCTATATTACAAGGTAAAGCAAAAGAGTCAGCTCCTATAGATGTAAGATAACTTTTATTGGCAAACACACTTATTTATCATAAAGTATGCTTTCTTTAACAAATGTAACGGAATAGTTCATGAAAAAGGTCGATAAGTTTAGTCATATGCCAGGAAATGGCGGTGGTAATGACGATGATGAAAAAAAACTTGATTAACTCTAATGCCTGAATGGTTTTTAAAGACTATATTGATATTAGATACTAGTTGGGTGTTTATTTTAAGCCCTGCTATTTTCATCTTTTATTTTAGAAAAGATTATTTGGCCCTGCGTTTCGCTTTAATTACAGCCGCTTTTTTTTTATATGGAACCATTATTCATCCTTACTTGAAAGAGTTTGATAATGGGATTTATGTTTATCGATACCTTGTTTGGGCTTTTAATGATATTGCTTGGATGGCACTCATCGCATATCTGGGGTTAAAAGATAAGGTTTATTTATGGCAATGCGTATTAGGTCAATTGGTTGTTATTATGGCACCAATTTTACAGCTATTTAGATTAGTCGACCGCCATTTATGGGATCTTTCTTATAGTACATACATTTATAAAACCTTATTGCCATTTATTAATATAGGCACCGTTGTTGTTTGTTATCTTCCGCTTATTTATATTTTAACAAAAGACAAAAAAAGCTCAGCTAGCCAATAGTTACAAAAAGTTCCCTCCTTTAAAATAGCTGTGCTAGACTACTGTTTATATAAACAGTGATGAGCAGGCTATGAAACTCTACATTGCAGAAAAACCTTCACTTGGACGCGCTATTGCTGATGCGTTACCAAAACCACATAAAAAATATGATGGTTATATAGAAGTCGCTAATGGCGATTGTGTATCGTGGTGTATTGGACATTTGCTAGAACAAGCAGAACCCGATGATTACGATGAGCGCTTTAAAAAGTGGCAGTTTGAACACTTACCTATAATACCTGAACAGTGGAAGTTAAAAGCCAAAACCAAAACTCGCAAACAGCTCACTGTTTTAAAAAAATTAATTAAACAAGCCTCGCAACTTATTCACGCTGGCGATCCAGACCGTGAAGGCCAGCTACTAGTCGATCAAGTAATTGAAGAAGCTAAAATAAGTCAGGCTAAAAAGCAGAGTACGCAACGTTTACTCATTAGTGATTTAAACTTATCGGCGGTAAAAAAATCACTGGGTACTATGCGTTCTAATCGAGATTTTATTCCGTTAAGTGTATCTGCTTTAGCGCGCTCTCGTGCTGATTGGCTATTTGGTATGAATTTAACACGTGCATACACACTAGCTGGGCAAAAAGCAGGGTTTGGTAATGTGCTTTCGGTAGGGCGAGTACAAACCCCTATTTTAGGTCTTGTTGTTAATAGAGATAACGAAATAGCACACTTTGTATCTAAGCCTTTTTACGATGTACTGGCGCATTTACTTACTCCAGATAACCAGCCATTCATAGCTAAGTGGGTTCCTAGTAAAGCATGTGAGCCACATCAAGATGAAGAAGGGCGAATACTTAACAAAGCACTCGCACAAAATGTTGCTTCACGCATTACAAAGCAAAGTGCTGAGCTTACTTCACTTGACCAAAAACAAAAAAAACAAAGTGCTCCATTACCGTATAACCTATCTGCACTGCAAATAGATGCGGCTAAAGCATTTGGTATGCCAGCTCAAAAAGTGTTGGATATTTGCCAAATACTTTACGAACGTCATAAATTAATTACTTACCCACGCTCGGATAATCGTTATTTACCTAAAGATCACCATCAAGATGCATCAGCTATTTTTAAAGCTATAAGTGCTAATGGTGGGCAAAGCAGTGAATTAGTAAACGGGGCTGATGTAAAAAAGCGTAGTAAATGTTTTAACGATTCAAAAGTGGCTGCGCATCATGCCATTGTGCCTACGGCTAAGCAGTTAAAGTCAGCGAGTTTGAACGGTGACGAAGCGAAGGTATATCAATTAATAAGCCGCCATTACCTAATTCAGTTTTATCCCGACTATATATATAACGAAACTAAAGCAGAGATAACAATCGCTGGCGGATTATTTAAAGCAAATGCAAAACAAGATGTAAGCCTGGGCTTTAAGGTATTAATGGGTAAGTCTGAATTAAAAGATGAAGCTACGTTACCTCCTTTAACTAAAGGTATGCCTCTTTTTTGTGAGCAAGGCGAAGTGGTCGAAAAGCATACATCACCTCCTGCTTATTTTACCGACGCTACATTATTGGCTGCGATGACGGGCATTAGCCGTTATGTTAAAGATCCACAAATTAAAAAAGTATTAAAAGACACTGATGGTTTAGGGACTGAGGCAACACGTGCGGGAATAATCGAGTTGCTATTCAAGCGGCGCTTTTTAAAACGTGAAGGTAAGTCAATTAGAGCGACCGAAACGGGACTTGCCCTTATTAGCGTATTACCACAAGGTTTAGCGAGTCCTGATTTAACCGCAAAGTGGGAATCGAGCTTAGGTGATATCGCGCAGCAAGTAATGAGTTATCAGCAATTTTTACAGCCTTTACTTGCTGAGCTAAATGGGTTTGTACAATTAGCAGCAAACTGCGATAGCAATGCATTTGCAAGGTTACCAAAAAGCTCACCTAAAAAACGCTTTGCTAAACGAGGTGGAAAAGCGACCCTTAAAAAGTCGAGTTATAAAAAAAGCTCTGTTGCTAGTTAGCTACAGAGCCATTTTATTAAACGATATTACTTAACCTGATGTAATGGTCTCCTCCCTATACGGCATCTATGTGCCATGATTAAAGTGGTTACAATAATCAAAGGGAGAAGACCAAAATGAAGATTACAACAATTGGTTTAGACATAGCAAAAAGATTTTTCCATGTGGTGTGCTGCAATGAACAAGGGCGCTTAGTTAAAAAGAAAATGTTAAAGCGTGCGCAAGTGTTATCTTTTTTCCAACAACACACTACGTGTTTAGTTGCTTTAGAGGCCTGTGCAACTTCTCATTTTTGGGCTCGAGAAATCAGAAAATGTGGTCATGAGATAAAGCTTATTCCACCTCAGCATGTAAAAGCCTTCTTAGTTGGCAATAAAAATGATTATAACGATGCTTTAGCAATTAGCGTTGCTTCAAAACAACATCATATTAAAAGTGTCTGTATAAAATCAGTTGAGCAACAAGATAACCAAGCACAGCACAAAGCGAGAGAATTAGCGGTCAGACAAAGAACGGCACTATGCAATCAAATCCGAGGCTTAACTGCTGAATACGGAATTATTTTAAATCAGGGTGTAAACACAATACGCAAAAGTATCCCCCTAATTTTAGAAGATGAAAATACCGGATTATCAGGCGCATTTAAAGCGGTACTAAAGCAGTTAGAAACACAATTGAATAACTTAGACAGCTGCATTGAAACTTACAGTACATTAATAGTTGAAACAGCAAAACATAATGATATTTGCCAACGGCTCCAAACAATACCTGGATTTGGTCCTATGGTATCAAGCGCCTATTTCAATGAAGTTGGAAATGGCAGTAACTATAAAAGAGGCCGCGATGTTTCAGCGTCTTTAGGTATCGTTCCGCGTCAACACAGTAGTGGCGGAAAAGATACTTTACTTGGGATAAGTAAGCGAGGAAATAGCTACTTAAGGTGCCTGTTGATCCAAGGAGCAAAAGCGGTTGTCTCCAGAGCAAAAACGAAGAATGATAAATTAAGTCAATGGATAAACCGACTAGTTCAAACTCGAGGGCATAATCGAGCATGTGTAGCTTATGCCAACAAGATGGCGAGAATGGCTTGGGCTATTAGCGCTTCAGGTGAGAGTTACTCACCCGTATAAATACTCTTCAAAGAATTGCGTAAGTGACTAAAACGATGACATAACAGGTCAAACCTGCATATTGAAAACCTATAGAGTTCAGTGGTAGTAAATACCGATAACCTGATCAGGACAATATGCGCGGATTACATCAAGGTCAGAAGTAATAATCTTCACTAAAAGACCGTATATATGACAGCAAACCTGTCCCTGCTATCGTTGAATGACACCTTGCAATACTGGAGGAGACCATATATGAACTCTACTTGAGATAGATTTATTATCCAGAATTCAGGTTACTTATTAAATAAAGCAACAGCAGCGTTACTCATTGCTTTTATTCCGGTAGGGATAGCAACTTTATAATCTGGTGCAAATTTACTAGAGTGTAGGGAAGGGAGTACTTCAGCTGTTTTTATCGAATCTGCATATTGTGCTTGGTTTACACCTCCTAGCCAAAATAAGGTAATCGGGATATTTTCATCGGTGCGTCCGTATAGGCCAAAGTCTTCACCCGCCATTACAGCTTGTGTTTCAAGCACATTAGTATCACCAATTGCGCTGGCAATAGAGTTTCTAACAATGTCTGTTTGTGCAGGGTTATTATAAGTAGATGGAATAGATTCATCTTCATGTACATATACTACAGGGTAGTTTGATTCATTTAGGCCAGCACTTTGTGCAATACCTGCCGTGATTCGTTTTATTGCTGCTATTTGAGCACTTCTAACATTTGGGTTATAGCTTCTGAGAGTGAGTTGTAGTTTTACTTCATCCGAAATCACATTATGTTTTGAGCCACCATGAATAGACCCAACCGTAATAACCGAAGGCTCTAGCGGTGAAAGTTCTCGGCTTGTGATTGTTTGCAGAGCAAGTACTGTGCGTGCAGCTATAATCACAGGGTCTATAGTTGTATGCGGATAAGCACCATGACCACCTTTACCTTTTATTGTAATATTGACAGAATCTACACTTGCCATAGTGTATTCATTTTTCATTGATATCTTACCAGCGGGGACGCTAGCACTTACATGTAACGCAATTATATGATCAGGTTTTTCATATTTACTAAATAGTCCTTCGCCTAACATGGCTTTAGCACCCCCACCAACTTCTTCGGCAGGCTGTGCAACCATCATCAAAGTGCCTTTCCATTGATCTTTGTGTACTATTAATTGCTCAGCAGTACCAATAAAAGAGCTCATGTGAATATCGTGGCCACAACCGTGCATTACACCTACTTTAGCACCATGCTCGTCAATTACTTTAACTTTTGAGGCATAGGATTTTCCTGTCTGCTCTATAATAGGTAAGCCATCGGTGTCAGTACGGATCATCACGGTTGGACCGTTTCCGTTTTTGTAAATGCCGACAACACCAAAGCCACCTACATTACTTGTTACTTTAAAACCCAGCTGAGTTAATTTATCCGCTATTTTATTACCCGTTTCTTGTTCGTGATAAGAAAGCTCTGGCGATTGGTGTAAATCGAGGTAAAACTTTTCTATAGCTGGCATGGCTTTGCTTAAATTCAAATCGAGTCCATTTGCTTGTACTAATGGGCTTGCTAATAAAAGTATTGCACTTAGATAAGTTAATTTCATGTTTTCCCTCATTGTTGAATATGTATACCGGATGATTTAGGTATATGACTTGTAATTATTATGTTCACCACCATATAAAAACCTAAATAGATGAATATGGCAATCAATTCAATGAGCAACATAGTTAGTATTAATGCACAAAACCTTCAACAAGTACTCGGTGAAACATCACAGCAAAAATTGGTGTTGCTTAACTTTTTCTCTCCTCAAAGTCCTGACTGCATCGGACAGGCTGCAATTTTAGATAAAGTAGCGGCTGAATATGCAAGCTATATAGTAGTAGCAAACCTAGATTGCGATGCAGAGCAAGCACTCGCTTCTCAACTTGCGCAACAAGTTGGTCTTCAAACTCTGCCTACGCTTGTATTATTAAAAGACTCTGCACCAGTAGATTTACTTGCAGGTGTTCAAAGTGAGGCACAAATACGCGAAGCCCTAGCAAAGCATTTACCTGCGCAACAAGACTTACTGTTAGAGCAAGCAAAACAAGCGTTATTAAAGTCAGATTTAAATGCTGCATTTAATTATGCAAAGCAAGCTTATGAAATAGACAGCGGTAATGCACGCATCAAATTAGTGCTTGCAGACATATGTATTCAAATTCACAAGGTAGATGAAGCCCAAGCGCTTATAAATACAATAGACGTACAAGAGCAAGATGCTTACTTTAATAATATAAAAGCAAAATGCGAAGCTGCGCTTGAAGCAAAAGACTCACCAGAGATTAAAGAAAAGCAACAACAAGTAGAAAAGTACCCAAATGACCTAGAATTAAAAGAAGAGCTCAGTATTTTACTCAATGAAGCAGGCAGAAAAGAAGAAGCATTGGATATACTATTTACAGTGCTGCAAAAAGATCTGAATTTCAATGAAGCGAAACCAAGCTTTTTAGCCATTATTGCCTCTTTACCCGATGGTGATGCGCTCGCAGCAAAGTATCGTCGCAAGTTATATAGTATTTTATACTAGGGTCTGTTGCTCTTTGCGGATTAAAATTTGTTCAAACTAGGGGGTGTTTAATCGCGGCGCGAGATTTGTAACCTAGCGGGCTCGGTAATTGCTCCTGCGTTACCCTACTGGCTTACATCCATGTAAGAATAAGTAAAAACCGAGTAACAAAGAGTAAATAGCCCCTAGGAAGAACCCTTTGGGCAGCGCCTGTTTGGCATTAATGCTACGTTATCGCTTATTTATGGGGAGTAACCACACTACATAGGCTCTGCCTTGCCTGAATACTAAACAGGCTGCTGCAAATTTAACCTTGAAAGATAAACAGACCCTAGATTCTAATAACTATTACTTTTGAGAAGCACCTAAATAAGGTGCTTTTTGCATTTTTAAGGTTTTAATTAAAAGCTATAGAATGGTTTAGCTATGTAAAAACAAGAGTTATCAACAGGTTTTTGTGGGTAACTTGTGCTTATCATGTGTGCTTGCTTGGGGCTTAATTTTAATTACTATTTTATGCAAATAACGCTTGCGTAAAATCCGCCGCTCCCTATAATGCGACCCCACTGAGACGGGAAACGCCAACGCATAGCGAGGCACGAACAACTCAGGGTGTTAAGTAAAACTTAGATAGAATCTTTTTAGAAAGTTTAAATTTAAGTGTTGACAAAAAAATAGGAAAGCGTAATATGCGCAGCCCTAGCGAGATAAAGTTTAACTTTATAATCGCAACGTTCTTTAACAATATAAAGCAATCATCTGTGTGGGCACTCGTACAGATTGAGTTCTAACAGCCAACCTACTTAG
>NZ_JADYXD010000016.1:0-99538 GCF_015864475.1 Pseudoalteromonas sp. SWXJZ10B | reverse complement strand
TTAAATCCAGAGAAAAAAGAAGCAATGCGGGCGGCATAAAATTTAATTTGATGCGACAACTAACTTGAAAAACTCCGTTTGTGAATAACAGTATTTAAAAATATTACTCACAAGAAAAAGTGAAAGAGAAGAAAATGAGAAGGTAAAAACCAATGTTTGCTCGTATTTGTATTAAATGGTTTTTACTTTCTAAAACCATAAGGGCAGTTTTTACAACCATTTTTGCAGCACGAACCACGCTTTAAAAAAAACCACTTACTAAATATCATGTAACCACTTTGCATGGTGTAGTCGAGGCCTTCAATTAAATTTTCGTTACCTCTAAATTGTTTTGCAAAGTCTATTTGGGTTTTAATAGGTTGTGTATAAACACCCTCTAAAAAAGTATTTATTTTATTAAGCGTGCACTTGCGGCATAAACAACTTGTTGCTGTGATATCAAGCGGTAAAATAGCCGGCAGCTCATTGCACCAACACGCTGATATATCGTCTACATTACACGTTAGAGTACTGTGGCATTGAGTGCAGTTAAGTTCAGTCATTATAATTCTTTTTAGTAACAGTGAGCCAAGAATAACAAATATTATGAATACACAAAAAGCATTAGCTGAATTTATTACATTTGGTGAGCAAAGGGACGAAGCTATATCGGTTATCGTTTCAAGCCCTGCTGATAGCAATAAAACTCATTATACTCTCTCAACCGAGGTTTTAATTGATGTACTTAAGCGCTGTTTAAGTGACGAAATAGACTTAGATGATTTAGAGCTTTGGGCAAACGTAATTGAATCGCGAGATGACATTGATTGTGCAGAGCACGAAGGTTTTATTTATGCACTCAGTAATAGTGAGCAAATGGGGGAGCTTAACCATCAAAAGATTGAGCAAATAGTTGCGTTAGTAAAAATTTGATTTGTTTAAAAAGCGAGGTGTAAAACCTCACCTACAATATATGCAACCCTGTAGGTGCGAATTTATTTCGCGCTCATGTAGCGTGGCTTTGGTGGTTAAAAAGCGAGGTGTAAAACCTCACCTACAAAAAAACCGCATTTCAATTGAATGCGGTTTTTTAAATTGAAGACAATCGTTTTAAGCGATTATTTATGATATCCCAAGCACGTTTCGACTTCGTTTTTAGAACCTAAAATAACGGCTACACGCTGGTGGATTGCATCAGGCTGAATATCCATAATACGCTCGGTACCGGTTGATGCGATACCGCCAGCTTGCTCTACTAACATAGCCATTGGATTTGCTTCGTAAAGTAGGCGTAATTTATTTGGCTTTTTAGGATCTTTAGTGTCACTAGGGTAAGTAAATAAACCACCACGGCTAAGTACACGATGCACATCGCCCACCATTGCTGCAATCCAGCGCATATTAAAGTTTTTAGCGCGCGGGCCTGTATCACCTGCTAGCAAATCATCGATGTAGTTTTGCATAGCTGGTTGCCAATGGCGTTGGTTAGACGTATTAATGGCAAATTCGTTTGTATCAGCAGGAATATCAGCAAAATCTTGTGTAAGTAAAAAGCTGCCTTGTGTTTTATCAAGGGTAAACATACGCGTGCCTTTACCTGTAGTCAGCGCAAGCATTGTTGACGGGCCGTAAAGTACGTAACCTGCTGCAACTTGCTTATGACCTGGCTGCATAAAAATGCTTTCGTCAGCGGCATCAGAACCTTCAGGCGCTTCCATAATAGAAAATATAGTACCGACAAGCGAGTTAATATCGGTATTTGACGAGCCATCCAATGGATCAAATGCCACTATAAATTTAGCGTCTGGGTTACCTGCTACTGTGTAGTCTTCTTCTTCAGAGGCGATTGCTTTAACCGTACCTGATTCCAGTAAAATATCTTTTAACAGCTGATTAGATAATACATCGAGCTTTTTTTGAGTTTCACCTTGAATGTTTTCATCAAGGGTTGAGCCCAATACGCCAGAAAGCGCGCCTTGACCAACGCGAAACGAAATTTCTTTACATGCCGCTAAAATTGTTCGAATTAATGATAAAAGTTCTCTTGAACAACCATCTTCAAGTAATACTGGAGGGAGTCTACGCATTCTATTTTCCTGATAACGTGTTAAAACCAATCATAATGTGAGAGAGATTAGCTTAGAGCGCTGAAATTCGTCTTAAATAACTGTATTGTTTAAATAGCACCCTATAATGGGACCACCTAATCGTACTTAAAACACAAATAACAAAGATAAGATTATGAAAAAAATACCACTACTAAGTTACATATTCTTTACTGTGCTGTGCTCTATCATAACTCAAGCGCACGCAGCAATTAAGTCAATTGATGAATTTACTACGCAAATGAATCATTTTCCGGGCTATTATTCGTTTTTTTACGATACCCAAAACGGAAAAGTATATTTAAAAGTTGATAAGTTTGAACAACAATTTTTACTGCAGCAAAGCTTGCCTTACGGTATTGGCTCTAACGACATAGGCCTTGATAGAGGTCAGCTTGGTAATACTCACCTTGTGCAGTTTGAGCGTTTTGGCGACAAAGTAATGCTGCGGGCTGTAAATACTTACTATCGTGCCAACACAAGTAACAAGGCCGAACAGCAAAGTATTAAAGAGGCGTTTGCATCAAGTATACTTGCTGGTTTTAAAGTGGTCGCAGAAGATAAAGCCACAGCACTTATTGATTACACACCTTATTTATTAAGTGATGTACACGGCGTAAGCCGAACGCTTGCGGCGCGTAAGCAAGGTAACTTTAGCCTTGATGAGTCACGTAGCGCCGTTTATATGAATCGCTCAAAAGCATTTGTAAAAAACACCGAGCTTGAAGCTGTACTTACATTTGAAGGCACAAAACCAGGTGAATTTGTTCGCCAAGTAAGTGCCGACCCATACTCACTTACCGTACACATGCACCATTCACTTATTCAATTACCAGACGATAACTACACGCCGCGCAAGTTTAATCCACAATCAGGTTTTTGGAGTATAGAACATAAAGATTACGCAGCGCCACTTGGCGAGTCAATGTATGTGCGTTATATACCGCGCCATCGTTTAACTAAAAAGGATTCAAGCTTACCTATTAGTGAACCTGTTAAACCAATTGTTTATTACCTTGATCCTGGCGTTCCAGAGCCCGTTAAAAGCGCTTTGCTTGAAGGTGGAAAGTGGTGGAACGACGCATTTACGGCGGCAGGATATAAAAATGCATTTATAGTAAAAGTGCTGCCAAGTAGCGCCGACCCTATGGATATTCGTTACAACGTCATTCAATGGGTACACCGTGCAACGCGTGGTTGGTCATACGGTAGTTCGGTAATCGACCCACGTACAGGTGAAATACTTAAAGGGCACGTAACACTCGGCTCATTGCGTGTTCGCCAAGATATTTTAATAGCCGAAGCACTCGCTGCACCTTATTTAAAAGGCAATGAAGTTGCTAAAAGCTTGCAAGCAATGGCGCTTGATCGTATTCGCCAATTAAGCGCACATGAAATTGGCCACACGTTAGGTATTTCTCATAACTTTGCAGCATCGGTAGGGGATAGAGCCTCAGTAATGGATTACCCACATCCGCTACTTAGTTTTAATGAACAAGGTAAGCTTGATGTAACGCGCGGCTATGCAACAGGCATGGGCGTGTGGGATACCCAAGTAATTAAATATGGCTATAGCGATTTTACTAACCAAGATGAAAGCGCAGAACTTGCTGCTATTTTAAAAGAGAACAAAGCCAAAGGCCTTGAGTTTATATCAGATAGTGATGCTCGTGCTAAAGGTGGCGCGCATCCAACAGCTCATTTATGGGATAACGGCACTAATCCTTCGCAGGAACTTTTAAGAGTACTCGACGTACGTAAAAAAGCGCTTTCGCAGTTTGGTATTAATAATATTAAAACGGGTGATTCATTATCGCAATTAGAGGAAAAACTAGTTCCGCTTTATCTGTTTCACCGTTTTCAGGTTGAGGCTGCAGTGAAACTTATAGCTGGTGTTGATTATGAATACGAAACACGCGGTGACTCACCCGTAAAAGGCGCACAAGTCGTTAATAAAAAAACACAGCAAGAAGCGGTAAACGCTATTTTTGCAACACTTAAGCCAAGTAACTTATTACTTCCTGAATCTGTGTTATCGCTAATTCCGCCAAAAGCATATGGCGAGTCTAAATCGCGCGAAAGCATAGTTGGGCGCACAGGGTTAACGCTCGATGCAATGGCATTACCCGAGGTTGCAGTGCAGCACAGCTTGTCGCTTTTATTAAATGCACAGCGTTTAAATCGCTTAGCGCAACAACAAGCGCGTAGTAATGACTTTTATAGTTTAGATGAGTTACTTGAGGAGCTATATAGCCAAGTGTTTAACGTGTCATCACCTAATACAATGACAGGTAAAATCACTCAGCGCGTGCAATTTTTAACAGCGAAAGCTATGGCTGATATAGTAGCAAGCGATAGTGCAAGCCCTGAAGTGCAAGCGCAGTTACGTTACTACTTAGTTAAGTTGAGTGAAGACTTTAACCAAAACTCAATGCTGAGCCATACAAGTACTGGCGAGAGTGCGTTTAAGCAATATTTAGCTGAGCAAGTAAATCAGTTTTTAATTAAAGGGCAATGGCCAAACAACTTTAAAGTGCTACCAATCCCGCCGGGCTCACCAATTTAGAATAAAAAGTAGAAGCGCTTATTTTTAATCAATCATTTAATCAATCATAAAGCAAAACACCGAGTATATTTATACTCGGTGTTATTTTATTCTAAAAACGAATACGTACACTAAGACTTTATTTGCACTAAATCGTAATCGGCCATACCAGGTACTATTGCTTGTAAGCGAGACTCGGTTACATCGAGTGCATTTAAACATTCGCAATACTCAGAAGCTTTAAGCTCTAATTGATGCGCCTTTTTTTGTAGCGACTTATCAATTTCTCTTGAGATAATATCCATGCGTTGCCCCATGTCGTTAATACGATCTTCTATATTACCTTCGCGCGATTTAAACGCATCCCCGAGTGATACCAAAATAGCACCTAACGATCCATGCACTGCAGAGTGAATTTGCTGGCTGATCTCTTTAGTAAAAAAATCATCTATTTGCGAAAGTGATTGAGGGGCTATAAAAAAGAAGTCATCGCCGCGCTTAAACTTATCCATTAGCGCGCGCTCTACATACTTTAGTTGTGTTTTTAGTACTTCAGGCTCTTTATCTGACATACCTTCAACTACGTGTTCAATAGCGCTTAAACCTAAGTTAACACCATCGGTAGCCAGGTTTACTAATTCGGGGACTGTGTGGCGAATACCATTACTAAACTGTTCGAGTACTTTGCTTTCGTCATCGCTTAAATCAACCCAATAACCGCGAATAAATAGTTGGTTATTGTTATTAATTTGTACACGAGTCTGGCCTTTATCTAATATGCGAATCGCATCGTCAGTAATAATTAAACCATGACGTAATTCAACATCGCATTGGGCTTGAGCAAAGACACTGCTGCTTGAGAGCGCTATGGACAACGCCAATATCGAACGAGATAGAAACGCCATAAACACCTCAAAAAGACTAAAATGGAAGGCGAGTAGGTTAACAAAAAAACAACTTTATGCAAGGGAAAATAAACCTATCAACTATCTCACACAATAGCTGTATAGAGCGCAGCTTGAGTTTTTAGATACGGCTATGTTGAGTAAAATCAACAGTACAACAAAGGACTTAGTATAAAGCTAAATAGGTAGTGTTAGCTCACATCTAAATAAGAACACGTGGTTTTAAAAATGAAGTTTAAATAGATACAGCTATTTAGTTAATTAAGCTTTTAATAGCTGACTCCAAATTTACTTTGGAGTCAGCTTAAAAGGCTAGCGGTTAAAAGCCAAAATCTCTAGTGTGAAACTACTATTAATCGAATTGCATCAAGTTGTAACTGCGTTTTTTCAATATACGTAGTTAGGTCGTTGCGTTGCTTATCGTAGAAGGTAATTTCTTCTTGGCGAATATTCGGGTTAATTTGCTTAAGGGCAACAAGTCGTTCTTGCTCTTCACTGAGTGACGTTTGCATTTTAACAAGCGACGCTGCACGAATAACTTCAAGTTTTTCTTGTGCCATATCTTTAGCGGTAGTAATCATAGGGTGAACAGCACTTTGCAATGCACCTGCAAGTTTACTTGCTGTTTGGCGGCCAACGGCTGATAACTGCTGATTAAAGCCTTCAAATGCCACATTCTCACCTAAATTATTACCTGCTTTATCTAGCAATATACGAATTGGTGTAGGCGGTAAAAAGCGACCAACTTGTAATACTTTTGGTGCCATTGCTTCTGCAACAAAAATAAGCTCAACAAAAAAGGTACCAGGCGGTAACTTTTTGTTTTTAAGCAATGCAACCGATGCGCTACCAAAGTCGTCGTCACAAATCATATCCATGGTGCCTTGCACCATTGGGTGATCCCAACTAACAAAGTGCACGTCTTCTTGTGAAAGCGCCGTGTCGCGATCAAAGGTAACGGTCATACCGTCTTCTTTAAGCGATGGGAATGATGGGTTTAACATATGTTCAGTCGGCTTTAAGATAATGGTATTTTCGCCTTTATCTTCTTGGCTTACGCCAAATGTGTCGAACACGTTGATCATGTAGCTTGGTAATTCAAACTGATTGTCGAGTTTTTCGATTTCAGCTACAAGTGAATCTGCAGCACCTTGACCCGATGAATGTAGCTCTAGTAAACGATCTCGTCCGCTTTCCATTTTTTTACGCAGTACTGCATTTTGCTGTGCTACTTGCTCAAGTAATGGATCGAGTTCGTCTTCATCGCAGTTATGCGCAGAAATATATTCAAGTAGATCATCACGGAACTCTTTATAAAGCATTTGGCCTGTTGACGAGGTAGATTCGAATGCGTCTAGACCTTCGTTGTACCAACGTAGTAGTACTTCTTGAGCGGTGTTTTCAAAATATGGCACATGAATGTTCACATCTTGCGTTTGACCTATACGATCTAATCGGCCAATACGTTGCTCTAGTAAGTCTGGGTTTAGAGGTAAATCAAACAACACTAAGTGATGCGAGAACTGGAAGTTACGACCTTCTGACCCAATTTCTGAACACAATAGTATTTGTGCGTTGTCATACTCGTCTGCAAAAAATGCAGCGGCGCGGTCACGCTCAATAATCGACATACCTTCGTGGAATACCGAGGCTTTAATTGCTTCACGTTCACGTAGTATTTGCTCAAGACTAATAGCCGTTTCAGCTTTAGCACATATAAGTAGTACTTTTTCACGCTTAAGCGTTTTAAGCGTGTCGATTAACCAATCTACACGTGGATCGAACAGGCCCCAGCTTGCGCTTTCGCCTTCAAACTCTTGAAATATTTTTTCAGGAAAAAGAGCACGATGTGCACTTAGCTCAGGGTTTTGAATACCGCCCATGTTACCGAGTACCGACATCGCTGTTTTATACTGCTTTGGCAGTGCCATTGGATAGGCGTGTAATTTACGACTTGGGTAGCCATCAATGCCGCTGCGGCTATTTCTGAATAATATGCGACCAGTACCGTGGCGATCGAGCAACATGTTAAGTATTTCTTTACGTGCTGGTAAATCACCTTGCTGCGCTTTTGCAAGAATATCGGTAATGTCGGTTTCTTTTAATAGCTCAATAAGCGTGGCTTTGGCTGCATCGTCTAGCCCTTGCTCTTGCAGTAATTGATTTGCGGCTTCGGCTACGTCTTTATAATTTGCTTCTTCTTCTTTAAACACGTCGTAGTCGTAAAAACGGTCTGGATCGAGTAACTGCAAACGTGCAAAGTGACTGCTATGACCAAGTTGATCAGGCGTTGCGGTAAGTAAAATAAGACCCGGAATATCTTGGCTAAGCTCTGCCATACGTTGATACTCTGAGCTTGGCTTGCCGTTATTTATACTTAGGTGATGGGCTTCATCTATAACTAGTAAATCCCAATCGGCAAGCGTTGCTTGTTCAAACCAGCGCTTTTTCTTGGTTAAAAACTCAAGACTGGTAAGTACTAATTGCTCTGTATCAAATACGTTTGGTGAGTCTGCAAACGCTTCGTCGCAGCGTTCTTCATCAAAAATAGAAAAGTGTAGGTTAAAGCGGCGTAGCATTTCTACTAACCATTGGTGCTGTAGGTTTTCTGGTACAACTATTAATACGCGACTCGCACGCCCACTAATAATTTGTTGGTGTAAAATCATGCCCGCTTCAATTGTTTTACCAAGGCCTACTTCATCTGATAAAAGTACGCGTGGTGCAAAACGTTTACCCACTTCTTGGGCAATATAAAGCTGGTGCGGAATAAGGTTAGCACGCTGACCAATTAAGCCTTTAATAGGCGATTGCTCACGTTCAAATTTATGTAACCACGTTTGGTAGCGAAGTGTATAGCGATCAAAACGATCGACTTGGCCCGCAAATAAACGATCTTGTGGTTTGTTGAACTTAATAAAATGATCTAAAAAGGTTTCTTTAAGCTTGGCAGTTTCGCCGTTATCAACACGGGTGCCGTGATAACAAAGTAACTCGCCTTGTACTTCAATAGACTCTACTTCTAATTCCCATTCTTCAACGCTTTTGATCACATCGCCAGGATTAAATGCCACACGGGTAACAGGGGCTTCTGCCGAAGAATAAACGCGGTTTTCACCACTGGCAGGAAATAATATGCTGACCTGACGGCCTTCAATGGCAACAACGGTGCCTAATCCTAAATCTGACTCTGTATCACTGATCCAACGCTGACCTAAGGAAAAATTCATGTATGTCTCGTCTATGAAGAAAAAGGCGGCTATGTTACCTGTTACATAACACCACTGCAAGGCGCTATTTGGCTGACTTTTAATTAATTTTGTAAGTGTTAATTATTACTATTAAAACAACTTATATGTGGCTCTTTTTTAAGTAAATAAAAACTAATTACAGTTTGTAATAAAACGGACTTTTATGACAAATAGACTAAACTTACATTATGCCTTGGCAATTAAGTATTGCAGGTTTAAGTTTTGCCCGTTTTACTTAGTTATTTTGGTATAGCATAAAAATCATAAAACGTAAGGAAAGTGCTATGGAAAAAGCTTCGAACCTTGAAAGTAAAATGTATGTGCTAGATACCAACGTACTACTTCACGAACCCCTCGCTTATTTGTCTTTTCAAGAGCATGACGTTGTAATTCCGATGACGGTGCTTGAAGAGCTCGACCACATAAAAGACAGAAAACATGATGTAAGTCGTGACGCGCGGGTCGCCATTCGTGGATTAGATGAAGTACTTAAAAATGCAACGCCCGAACAAATGCTACAAGGCGTAGCTCTTCCTAGTAATAAAAAAGCCAAAGCGAGCTCTGCAGGTACACTCATTATTGTAAACGACCATTTGTTTGCAGACTCTATTTCTGGCCTCCCGGGTAACGAAAACGACCATCGTATTATAAATTGCGCCGTGTATTTACAAAAGCAGCACAGCGATTCAAAAGTAATACTTGTAACAAAAGACATAAACATGCGTTTAAAAGCCAAAGGTGCAGGGCTTAAGTATGTTGAGGATTACCGTACCGACCAACTTATTGACGACATAAGCTTGCTCACTAGTGGTTATAAAAAAATAGAAGGTGATTTTTGGGACCATGTAGGGGAGTGCAATACTGAGCAACATGGACGTGATACGTTTCATCATGTGCCTAAAAACTTAATACCTGATGTATTTTGTAATGAATATTTACTTGATGGAGGGGATCAGTTTGCGGCTCGTGTTAAATGCTACGATGACGAACACATAACGCTAAAAGATATTGGTGTTGAGCGTTTAATGCATCAACAAGCATGGGGCGTTAAGCCAAAAAATATTTATCAAGGTATGGCGCTTGATGCTTTACTTGATACAAGTATTGAACTGGTTATTTTAACGGGTCCTGCGGGTTGCGGTAAAACTTTATTGGCACTTGCCAGTGCCCTTGAAATGGTAATAGAGAAAGGTATTTACGATAAAGTAATTGTTACTCGTAATACGCCAGAAATTGCTGAATCTATTGGCTTTTTACCTGGTACAGAAGAGGAAAAAATGGCACCGTGGCTTGCTGCTATTACCGATACACTTGAGGTATTACACAAAGGCGACGAAAACCCAATATCGAGTCGAAACTACATTATGGAAAAAGCGAATGTGCAGTTCAAGTCGGTTAACTTTATGCGTGGGCGTAGTATTCAAAATGCCGTGGTCATTTTAGACGAGAGCCAAAATTTAACGGCTTCTCAACTTAAAACTATTATTACCCGCTGCGGCGAAGGTACTAAATTAATTTGTACGGGTAACTTGGCGCAAATAGATAGTAACTATTTAACGCCAGTAACCTCGGGCTTAACGTACATAGTAGAGCGCTTTAAAAACTTTGAAGGTAGCGCAACTATAAATCTTAACGGTGTAGTGCGTAGTCGCTTAGCGTCATTCGCAGAAGAAAATTTATAACTTGCGCTTAATAAATTGGCTCGATAGTCTATCGATTGATTTTCGAGCCAAATGGCAGGCAGTATATTGAATTTTTTACCTCTCAAGCATTATTATCGTTCTTTATTTATTGCGCTTTTAGTGCCATTGATTGCCGCTTTTTTACTGTGTTTACACTTATATAATATAAAGCTTGAACGTGCAGTTGAAAAACGCGAAGCGGATTTTACGAATGTTTCAGCGCAGGTTACTCACGGGATGGAATCGGTGAGTAATTTACTTACCACAATGTTTAGCTTGTACGAGCAAACAACTTATCCCAAAATAAACCAACGCTTGCTCGAAGGTATAAATCAATACGATGGTTACTATTATCGTCACTTTAGTGAGCAAGGTACTGAAATTGTAGGTAAGGGGGAGTTTGCGTTATCTACTAAGGCACTTGTACAGTGGCAACAGGCGATTGCGTTAGGGCCTTCGTTTAATACAACGCTTGCGTTAATGCAGTCGCTGTCTGGTGTAGCATATGTTGATGATAATGGTTTTGCTTATGTCAGCAGGCGCAATAAAAGCCAAAGTTTAATGCTTACTGAAATTCTAAATGGAAAATTTAAGCCAAAATTTGCACCAAACAAACTTACTTCAAGTCCTATTGTTAAAGTTAATGACAAATCATATTTTGCTATTGGTCGACAACGAAGCATTGGCTCAGCCGATTACATTATTTTAATTTACGATGTTCAAGCAATTTCGGCATGGTTAAAAAAGATTTCACCGAGTAGTGGTGAATACGTTTTTATGAACCAATCACATCAAATTATCGCCAGCTCTAAACAGTTAATAGAGCAAGCGACAGCGCTAAAAAGTTATTGGCCTGACTTGGCCGAGCATCAGATTCAAAAAACAGTATTAACTAGTGATAGTAATTACTTTATGCAGCCTATGGGTGAGTTACCCATTCATGCAGCATTTTACGAGCACAAACCTCAATTAATAAGCTCAATTAAGTATGAAATATTATTAGAGTTTACTTTTTTAACGTTATTTTTAAGTATTATGTTTGGCGTGTTTTTTTGGTTAAGTCAGCGTATTTTTATAAAGCCAATGACTCACTTGATGTCCTATCTTGAGAGTAACGGTACACAACCTCAAGAGCAGTTAAACTACAAAGTACCGTTGAGCTGGCAGCCTTGGTTTTCTAAAGTTAAACGCGTATTTAATAAAAACAAAGAATTGGTTGATTCGTTACAAAGTGCGAATAAGGCGCTGGATGACCAAGTTCAGTTGCAATCAGAAAAACTAAGCCGTAGTTACGAAGCCAAAGAGCGCCACTTGGCTTTGCTCAACACGATGCTAAACAGTGTGCCTGATCTTATTTATTTTAAAAATATTGATGGATCATTTTTAGGATGCAATAAAGCATTTGAGGCATACATTGGCAAAGATCAAACTGCGTTAGTCGGTAAATATGTGGATGATTTAGGCGACAACGATCAGCAAATAAATACGCTTGAAAAACAAGTATTACAAAATAGAAATAGTGTTGAACAGCGAATAGAAACCGATACGAAATCGTATCAACTTACTATTGCCCCTTTTTATAATGAGCACCAGCACCTATTGGGGACTATGGGGATTGGCCGCGATATTACCGAGCAACAGCAAACATTACTGGCTTTAAAAGCGTCAGAATCTAAATTTAGAAGTGCGATTGAATTTGCAGCTAATTGTGTGGTTTTACTTTCGCTAGAGCACACCATATTACAAGTAAATAAAGCAGCAAGAAAGCAGTTTTCTGAACATCCAGTACTGGTTGGGGATCAGTTAAAAGCACTATTTGATGATTCTCAATGGCAGCAAATAAAAAGTACTTTAGCGCAATTGCTAGATGATAAAAAACGCGTGTACCACTTAACTTTATCGCAAGGGCGGCTAGCAAGCTGGTTGCAACTGAGTGTATCGCTTGTATGGGATGAAAACCGCGATCCAGCCTATTATGTTATTCACATTCAGGATGTGAGTGCGCTAACTAAATCAAAACTAGATGCTGAGCGGGCAACTCTAGCTAAAAGCCGCTTTATAGCCAATTTAAGCCATGAAATACGCACCCCGCTTAACGCTGTTTTAGGGTTGCTTGATATGTTAATTGAGCAAGGGTTAACGCAAAAGCAATTACAGCAAACTGACCAAGCTAAGCATGCTGCACAAAGCTTATTACTAATGCTCAATAGAATGCTTGATTTTGCACGTATAGAAAGTTCGCAAACTGATTTAAAACAAGCATCTTTTAGTATGGTTGAGCTGGTGGATATCTGCGAAAGTCTAACGGCTCCATTGTGCGAAGGAAAAGGTATTGAATTTGTTATTGATATCGACCCTTTAATAGCGCCTGATTTGATATGCGACAGTATTCGTTTACAGCAAATATTAGGTAACTTATTAACTAATGCTGTTAAGTTTACAAAAACAGGTTCCATTACTTTAAAAATGGAACTCATTAAAAGCGATAGCCTAGAGCAACAGCATATTTGCTTTAAAGTAATTGATACCGGTATGGGTATAGATGAAGCCGATCAGAGGCGTTTATTTGACGCCTTTACGCAAGGTGATGAATCTTCAACACGCATACATCAAGGTGTTGGACTCGGTTTAGCGATTGTTAAACATGCGGTGTCATTAATGGGAGGGGAGATTGCTTTAAAGAGTAAAAAAGGCCATGGCTGTGAGTTTTACTTCAGCGTTAGCTTTTTGGTTGATACCACTAAAAATACGATGTTACCGACTAATACATTGGCTATTTTATCGGATCAAAGTAAAGAGCTTAAGCAAGTAACAAATGCTTATGCAAAGCTTGCTAATATTAATTTAGATGAAGTACTCAAATACCCAATTAAGCTCTCCAATACTCAGCAAATAATAATCGATGCGGCCGATTTACCTGCACTTTTAAATGTTGAAGCAATTAATGATTCGTTATCAGCTAAAGAAACATCGGTAATTATTATTAATCATCAGCACACACTTAATTTACCAACAAGTGAGCATTTAGCTGCGCATCACGTTAAAGCATCGGCATTGGGACAAAGGCTATTTAGCTTGAACTCTCAGCAACAGCCTAAAGCTAGTACCAATGCCGTAATATATAATATTGCTGAAACTAAAGTTGATATATCGGGTCTACTTGTATTAGCCATTGATGATAATCAACTTAATTTAGAAATAATTAGCAGTGTATTACGCCAAGCAAACGTAAGTGTTGTTACTGCTTTAAGCGCATCTATCGGCATGGAATTATTGCAAGTTTTAAAGCCTGACTTAATATTGATGGATGTGCAAATGCCGCAAATAGATGGCTGCCAAGCTACGGCTTTAATTCGTCAACAGTTTGACGCAAAGCAACTGCCTATTTTTGCTTTAACGGCTCATTGTGAACCCGCTGATATTGAACGTTCTTTAAAGTGCGGTATGAATAAGCATTTAACTAAACCAGTTGTTGCTAAGGTACTTATTGATGCAATTGCCGATTTAAACTTAGTTAAACCAAGCTTTTTTGAAAAATCATTCGCATTAACGCAGTTTAGTATGGATGAAAAGCTCCTCAATACAATGATTGGTAAATTTGCTAATTTATGCGAAACCCAGCTATTGCAAATAGAAGAAACAACCAATAAGGATGATTTGGTACGCTTAGTGCATAGTATAAAAGGTGTAGCAGGTAATTTAGGCTTTAGACGATTGTCTCACTGCGCTTTATTGTGTGAAAGAACACTTAAAACAACTAACAAGCCTGTTGAAATAACACTGAAAGAGCTTATTATGCAGTTAGAACAGGTAATTGTTTTTATAAAAGGGGTAGGGGCTAGGGATGTCGAAAAGAGCTAAAGTACTTATTGTAGATGATGATCCAATCAACAGATTAGTACTTGAAAAAACACTTAAAGTAGAACACGACGTATTCTTAGTTGAAAGTGGTGAAAAAGCACTGACCTTTGTAAAAACTGCGCAAGTTGATTTAATTATCCTTGATGTGATTATGCCAGGAATTGACGGCTATGAAGTGCTTGTGCAACTTAAAGAAAATCCGATAACTCAATCGATCCCCGTTATATTTATATCAGCTAATCGTAGCCATGACGACGAAGCTAAGGGCCTAGAGCTCGGTGCTATGGATTATATCACCAAGCCATTTAGCCCTTCTATTGTGCGTGTTAGGGTTCGTAACCAGTTACTTATAAAGCAAAAAAATGATCTGCTAGAAATGTTAGCCTCAATCGACGGCTTAACTGAAATCCCAAATAGACGCTACCTAGACGAAAACTTAGCTCGTGAATGGCGCCGAAGTAAACGCAGTGGAACCCCGCTATCGGTGTTACTTATGGATATAGACCACTTTAAGCGTTACAACGATTGCTACGGACATCGTGCTGGCGATGAATGTTTAAAGGATGTTGCACAAGCACTCGCAGCTCAATGTGAACGTGGTAGTGACTTTATAGCTCGTTATGGTGGTGAAGAATTTGCAGCTGTATTACCTGGAATGAATAGGCATGAGGCTATGGAGTTTGCTAACAAATTACGCAATGCTGTAAATGCTTTGAATATAGAACATAAAGGCTCATTAAATGCAGACCACATCACTATTAGTATAGGTATCGCCACCACTCAAAGTGGTAAAGTGTATGCTGAGCAAGCGTTATTAGAAGAGGCCGATTTAGGCCTATATGCCGCTAAAGATGCAGGGCGAGATAGAATAGTTGCACTCTAAAAACTTAATATACAAAAACGCCAATATTCATATATTGGCGTTTTTGTATCAAACATTTTTTATTGGTTACTGCGTGATCATACCTAAAGCGGTTTCACCAATGCCCACTAACTTATCATTTTTAAATACAAGTGGCGTACATTCATCTTTCGTTGTTTTAGAATCTGAATGTTTGCTATGAGTTACATAAAAAAGTACTTGGTATACATCGTCATCTTTTTTTAATAGCTCTGTGAAATTAGGCGTTTTTAATTGCGTCAAAACAGATTGGTAACTGCTATCCATTTTTAGCTCTGATATAACTTCACGATTATTTTTATGTTGTGCTTGCCAGCTAGATGAATTCTTACCAGCCCAATGAGTCTCAGCTTCACCATCTGATACGGCAATAACACAGCCTGTTAAAAATGGAGCGATTAAAGCGGCTGCTAAAAGTGATTTTTTCATTTTTATTTACCTTAATAAGATTTTTAATTGGTTATTAGCTGTATTAAAGCAAAGAGTAGACCATATTTATAAGTTGTTATTAATCAGTTTGTTAAGTGGGTTAAGCTGTTTTTATCTAATAAAATATTAAATGTATTAGTAAAAACAGCCATTTTTTAGCTTATTTGATTACTACAATAAAATCACTACACCAAGCGGTTGCGTGATTCGCCTTTATTAAATGCAGCAATATTTAAACTTACTTCATTAATTAAACGCACAATAGATTCGGTGCTTGCCCATGCTATATGTGGAGTAAGTAAAAGGTTATTACCTTTGTAATTAGCAAGTGGGTTTGAAAGCTCAGCTGGTTCTTTAGTTAGTACATCAACACCGGCTCCAGCAATTAGGTTTTGCTCAAGCGCTGTCGCTAAGTCGGATTCGTTAATAATTCCACCACGTGCTGTATTAATAATTATAGCGCTTGGCTTCATCATTTTAAGCTCATTAAGTGCAATTAAATCACGTGTTTCATCTGTTAGCGGACAGTGTACGCTGATTATATCGGCTGTTTTAATGACGTCTTCAAAAGGCGTACGACCGTCGCGACATTTAACACCTTTGCGCTCTGCAACAATAACATTTGCGCCAAATGCCTCAGCCACTTTAGCAACGCCTTTACCTAGCGTACCACCGCCTATAATGGCAAATGTTTTACCTTGTAAGTCGTTAAAGCTGTAATCGAGTATGCAAAACATTTCACTTTTTTGCCACGCGCCTTGCTGGCAATCCGCCTGATAGCGGTGTGTGTTACCCAGTAAGTTAGTAATTAAAGAAAACGTATGTTGAACAACAGAAGGTGTTGAATAGCCAGCTACATTAGTTACGGCAATACCAAATTCTTTAGCGGCTTCTAGATCAACATTATTAGTACCAGTTGCACTTACACAAATTAATTTAAGCTGTGTAAGTTTGCTAATAGTGTCGCGGTTTAAAACGGCTTTATTAGTGATTAATACATCAGCACCTTGGCAATGTTCAATAACTTGCTCTGGGCTAGTAAGTTCATAAGTCGTTAATTTACCAAGTTGTTCAATACCAGTAAGAGACGTTTTAGCTAACGTTGCGTTATCAAGAATAGTAATGTTCATTATGAGCCCTAAAATAAGTGGATCTGAAAGAGTTAAAATCGTAAAAAGATGCCTACGATCCATCAAAAATCTAAAATACGAGCTTAAGGTACTACGAAAGAAAGGCTTTGTTAATGGTATTACTACCAAATGATTAGAGGGCTTTGTATTAGTGGTCTGCCCACTAGCAGATTGAGAACATGGTATTTTGCTAGACTGATCAGATTTTTGCACTTTTAAGCAAGCTCATGGTCATAGAAGGTAATTAAACTCGGCTTTAAAGCAAGTTGCTAAAAATAAAAATCGTTTTTTTTGGTTATTTCGCATTTTAGATTGGCTGAGTTATAATCGGATATAGACATAAACGGTGCGCTTTGGCGTACCGTTTTTTAACACTGTAGATGTAGTAATGAGTGAATTAGAAGATAAATACGCAGATATACGCCCATACAACGACGACGAAGTTGCGGCGTCGCTTACACGTTTAATTAACGATGATGCGTTTATTGATGTAATAGCAAAGTATAATTTACCGCGCTTTTTATCGGCAGTGCCTTTTATTGCGCGTCCAATGGTAAGAAGTCAGTTACGCAAAAAATGGGGCAAAGTAAGCACCGTTGAAGATGTGCAAAATGAAGTGGCACAATACTTAGATAAACTAGTGAAACGCACCACATCAAAAGTTACCTTTTCTGGGTTAGAACAGTTAGATGCTAACCAGGCCTATTTATTTATTTCAAACCACAGAGACATAGTGCTTGATCCTGCATTAGTTAACTGGGGTTTATACCAACATAAAATGAAAACAGTGCGTATTGCTATTGGCGATAATTTATTGCAAATACCTTACATTACTGAGCTTATGCGTCTAAATAAAAGCTTTATAGTTAAGCGCTCTGCTAAAGCACCAAAAGAGATGTTAAAAGCACTGACTCAATTATCGTCATACATTTACGATTCTGTAATCGGTGGAAATTCTATTTGGATTGCACAAAAAGAAGGGCGTGCAAAAGACGGTTTTGATCAAACTGATCCTGCGCTTTTAAAAATGCTGCAGTTGAACGGACGTAAACAAAAGAAAGAGTTTGGCGATTATATTAAAGAATTAAAAATAGTGCCTGTTTCTATTTCTTATCAATATGAGCCGTGTGCAATTGCTAAAGCTAAAGAGCTTTACCATAAACAACATCACGGTGAATATATTAAATCGGCTGGTGAAGACATTGCGAGTATTGTTGAAGGTTTTAGTACTGCTAAAGGGCACGTGCATTTAGCATTTGGGCAACCAATTGAATCTAAATGTGATAGTGCTGAAGAGCTTGCTAAAACAATTGATAGGCAAATTGTTGATTCGTTTTATTTACACCCAGGCAATTACATCGCTGGTGGTTGTAAAGATGCGGTAATAGACTCTCCTGATACAGTGACATTTGAACAACGTTTAGCCTGTGTACCTGAAGAGTTAAAACCATTAGTGCTAGCTATGTACGCTAAGCCATTTCACCGTAAAACAGAGATAAATACTAATAGCTGTGAACATTAATACTCACAGCTCAATGAAACTAAGCAGCAATTAAATTGCTGCTTTTTTTTTGCTCAAAAATAACGCTATACTAATACCTCCTCTTCAACTGGGCGGTACTTATGCATGCAACAAATTGAAATATTTGATATTCCAAGTCCTTGCAAGAGTATTTGCTTAGTTAATAACAGAGGGTATTGCAAAGGGTGTTATCGTAGTCGGGATGAACGCTTTTCGTGGAATACCTTAACGAACGACCAAAAAAAGAAGGTGCTTAGTTTGTGCCAGCAGCGCTACAAACGTTATCTTCAAAAAAAGCAGCAAAATGCAGTGCCAAGCACACAGGCGCAGCAGCAAGGGTTCGACTTTTAAAAGCTTAATCCATACTTGGCTCTTAGTGCGTACACAGTGCCATTGTTAGTTAAGTTAATTAATGACATTTTAAGCTTTTCTACCAAGTTTTCATTACGCTTATTTAAATAATGATAAAGCGGATAAGTATTCAGCACTTCTTTTACAAAGCAACCTTGAGGTGAAGGTAGCTCATTGTTTTGCATTATAAAATTAATCATTAAAGCTCCCTGTACTTTTTTCTGAGCAAGCAAATTAAGTTGGGTATTCATGCTTTTAACTTTAATAATATTCCCTGCAAACTGTGTGCTTGCTAAATAATGTTCTTGGACAGGGTAGCCATCAACAATTGCGACGCTATCGAGCTGTTCTAAACTGCTAGGTAAACAGTTTTTATATAATACTAAGTCAAACTTAAAGAGCTCATAATCGACCCTAATCAAGTTTTCGTAATTTTCTTCAACGCTTGCATCTCTTCCTAACTGCCCATCAAGTACGCCATTATTTGCAGCTAGCAAAGCATTTTGGTGACTAAAATCGATTATATGTATTTTAAAACCGATATCTGCGTATGCTAACTTTAATAACTCTAAGGCATAATCAGCTTGTGGTGTACTTTGCGGACGATTAAAAGTGAGGTTGTATTGATGACTAAAACAAGAGGCACTAAAAAATAAATTTACCAATAATAACAAGATACTAAAATGTCTATTCATTATCAGTTCCAATTACTACAGAAATAAATAAAATAAGACGCGTATAATAACAAGGAGATTACCTCTTGCCCAGTTTCGGGGTTAATCAAATAATTTTAAAAGCGAATGAGGAAGTATTGTGAGTTTTAATTTATGCCTATTGCCACGTGAAGAAAAATACCAAATTCAGTTAGATTATGAAGCGTCTTTTTGGGCGTATCAAATTAAGCGAAATAAAAAAACGAGAGAGCAAGTTTATAATACAATCCATAGCCGTCCAATGGCTGAACAAATGGTTTTGAAGCAAAAATTTGAGCAATATTTAGCGCTAATGCTTAGCTAAGTGTTGATATAAAAATGTATATAGTTGAATTGCTGGATGGGCTAAAAGTTCCACTCGTTAATAAATTTTATAAAAAACATAATGTAAGAGGACGGGCTAATAAACAAGATAAGGTATGGGTTACTTACTATAATAATGAAATAGTTGCAGCATGTAGGCTGCAAGATAAAACAGAGTTTTTATTTTTATCTACCGTGTTTGTTGCGCTGGAACATCGCGGTAAAGGTGTTGCTAAACAGCTATTATCAACACTCTTAAAGTCGCAAGATAAGATGATTAATACCTTCGCATATAAAAACGTAGTTGATTTATATTGTGCTATTGGTTTTAACCAGGTGTTAACATATACTCTTGCTTTACAAGTACTTTTTGATACTTACAAACATCGAAATATAGTCGCTCTAGAGTACCCATAATAATAAATAATAATATGGAATAAGCATGAGTAAATGCGTTAATGGGATCATTAGTTGCTTTGTAGTTTTAATAACTATCCTAAGTTGCCAAGTAGGCGCACAAGTAAAACGTTTATCTCCAAGCGAAGGCTTATCGCAAAGCTACGTTAATACAATGCTTATCGACACTAATGGTTACCTTTGGCTTTCTACTGAGGCTGGGCTTAATCGTTATGATGGCTATCAAGTTATTCCAATAAACGGCCCTAATGGTGAATTAGAAGAAGCGATCATTGATCGTATTTACCAAGACCCTCAAGGGCACATTTGGATAGCCTCTTTACTTGCAGGCCTATTTAGATACGACCCCGTAACAGATTCATATCAGCAATTTCTAGAAAAACCTACCAGTGAAGAAGAAATTATCAATCAGTCTGTTTTTAGTATGGTGGCAGTTGATAAAAAAACACTTTGGATTGGGCGAGGCCGCGATTTTGCAAAGCTTGATATCGCAACCGGAAAAATCACAACTATTTTTGAGCTGCCTGCTAAATATAAAAATACCCTTGTGAGAAAGCTGTTTGCTTACAATGGTTATATATTTATAGGTACAAGCCATGGCGCATACGTATTTGATATTGCCACAGAGCAAGTTAGACCCCTGCAGCATTTAAAAGGTGAAGCTGAACATATTTACCAAAATAATGTTAAGTCTTTCGCATTAGGTGAAAATAAACAGTTGTTAGTAGGGGCGGTACAAGGCTTATACGAAGTTGATATTAGTAACTTATCAAAAATGTTTGAACGCCCAGATTTACCTTTTAAAAGTAAAGTATTACTAAGCGATTTAAATGTTTGGAGCATAGTAAACGAACACGGAACAATAGATTTAGCTACCGACAAAGGCTTGTTTAAATTTGATTTAAACACCGGGGAGATGATTAAAAACACTCGAATAGCCCAAAGTAAGTACACACTTGCCGATACCAGTATTATTGATATGTCAAAAGATAAATCGGGTGGTACGTGGGTTGCGACTAAAACCGACGGTGCGTTTTACTTATCTCATGACAGCTACCATTTTAATAATGTCGATGGCACTTTGCTCGGGGGGGATGGTTTATCGCATCACTCTATCTGGGGAATTACCGAATATAAAGACAAGCTTTGGCTTGCAACGCATAACGGTATTACCGAGGTTGATTTAAAAACAAATATTGGTAAAGCTTATTTAAAAGATTACAAAGTCGACTTACTCACCACTGAGTTTACCGTATATGAAATAACGCCTTATAAAAATAATTTATGGCTTTATACAAATCGTGGTTTGTTTATTTTTGACCCTGTAACGCATCAAGTTAGTGAACCTAAAGTACATAACCCTGCTAATCAGGAGCTAATTACCGGTAGGGTACATGGCGTTACATTAATGCCAAATGGCGATCTATACTTTGTGCACTCAGATCATGGGGTATTTATATACAATATAGATTCTCAAGTAATAACGCGTTTGGGTGGTCAGTTTGATCAATTTGAACCCTTTTTAGCCCATGGCTTTTTACCTGCGCTGAGCAATAAACCAGATTCACCATTATTTTTTAATGCCGGTATTTTATACCAAGTAAACCCAAGTGATTTAGCACTTAAAATGATTTATAAAGTGCCAAAACAGCATGAAAACGTAGCCATTAGTGTGCTTTCTTACTTAATTGATAACAACAATATATTGTGGATATCACTTTCTAATTTCGGCTTAATAGGCCTTGACGCATCTACTTATCAATTAGTCCATACAATTGATTTAGAGAGGAATAAATTAGGCACTCTGCTATACGATATGGTGCTAGATGATGATGGCATGATCTGGATGAGTAGCCATAAAGGTATTTGGCGATTAAACCCAGAAACACTTCATTTTCAGCAGTTTTCTACATCTGAAGGGCTACTCTCTGCTGAGTTTAATAGTAACGCAATGGCACAGCTTAAAGATGGCCATATTGCGTATGGTAGCTTAAAAGGCTTTACCTACTTTCATCCAATGGAGAACCAAAATTATCAATCGCTTATTGATCACGTAAATATTACGCGAGTAGATTTAATGTCACGAGATTTATCGCTTGATTTAAAACAACCGCTCAACGAGGTTGTGTTAAACCATGATGATATAGGGCTTGAAGTTGCATTTTCGGCCATGGCATTTAGTAATCAAGAACGCATCATTTATGAGTATCAACTCGATAACGGACAAAAAAGTTATACCCGAAATAACAACCGTGTATTGTTTCCAAAATTGAATCCAGGTAATTATCAATTAAAAGTTTGGGCTAAAGACCCCCTGACTGGCGAATATACCTCGCCTGCTATTTTAAAAATAAAAGTAAAGTATCCGCTTTGGCGTGCACCTTATTTTATGGTGCTTTACGGCATGCTGTTTATTGGCTTTGTTGCTATGTGGGTTATGCGCCGTAATAAAATTCAGCGTATTTTATTGGCAGCAAATAAAGAAAGTAAAGAAAGCGAAGCCCGTCTAAAGCTAGCGCTTGAAGGTAGCGAATCGGGTGTTTGGGATTGGGAATCAAGCAATCCAAGTATTTACCAACCTCGCTTAGCGAGTGAGTTAGGCTACGAAAATGAAACCGTGAGCCTAGATGAATATTTATCTAAAATTCATCCGCAAGACAAACAGCTATTTCGCTTAGAGTGGCTTGAGTTTTTATCTACCGATAAAGGTTACTTTAATTGTACCTACCGCCTGCGCCATGCAAAAGGCTATTGGCGCTGGTATAAGGATTTTGGAAAAGTCGTTGAATGGGATGATAAAACGCCACAAAAAGTAGCGGGTACCTACACAAATATGACCCGTGAGATGGTGTTTGAAGAACACGCTTTACTATTTACGGCAGCATTTGAGCAAACACGTGATTGGGTGTTTATCCTCGATAAAAATTTAAATATTCGGGCTTCTAATAAATCACTGCAAACCGCCTTTAACTTCTCTGCTGAGTCGTTATCTAGTCGAGCATTAAATTTAGGTATATCGCGCAGCAATCGTTTTGATTATTTACGCATAATGCAAAAGCTATCTATTGGAGAGCATTTTTCGTGTGAAGACAGTGTAGTTTTAGCAAGTGGTGAGTCGCGTCATGTACTTGTGAAAATAAGTGCAGTGGCGGATAACGAACAGCGCCTTAATAGCTATGTCATTATTTTAACCGATATAAATGCACAAAAATCAGCCGAAAACGAGCTGCACTTATTGGCCAACTACGATGCCTTAACAGGGTTGCCAAATCGTACATTATTTAATGACCGCGTTGAACACGCCCTTGAGCAAGCAAAATTTCACGAATGTAAAGTCGCTTTATTACATATAAATATCAAGCGTTTTAAATACTTTAATGACTCTTTGGGGCATGCAGTTGCTGATGAGCTAATTAAAGAAGTTGCTGAGCGTTTAAAATGCTCCTTGCGTCCGTCTGATAGTGTTGCTCGATTTGGTGGCGATGAATTTGTAGTGCTGGTGGAAGATATTCAGCAAATCGAACAAGTACTCATTATATGCACTAAGTTGATGGATTGTGTGAATCAAAATATTACGATTAATGGCCAAGTTGTAAACGTTAATTTAAGTATTGGTGTGTCTATATCACCAGATGATGCACAGCAAGGCTCTGCGCTTTTAAAAGCTGCGAGCATAGCGTTATATCATGCAAAAGACTCTTTAGAGGGCCGTTATCAGTTTTATAAGCAAGAGATGAATCAGCATGTTCAAAGAGCGTTGCATCTTGAGTCTCAGCTAACTAAAGCGTATCAAGAAGAAGAATTTTGTAATTACTACCAGCCTATCATTAACGCTGAAAGTCAAAAAACAGAAGGCTTTGAAGTACTGCTGCGTTGGCCTGAAAATAAGCTTGTGCAAACTCAAGAGTTTTCGGTGGCAGCAGAAGGTATAGGCCTAATTACAAAAATTATGCTGCAGACTTTTGCGCGCGCTTTATTAGAGCTAAAAGAGTGGCGAAAAGCCTCACCTAGCCTGTATTTATCTATTAATTTATCGGCTCTTGATTTTGAGTTTAAAGATCTTGTTCCTGAAATTAAAAAAGCGTTAAGTAATTCAGGAGTGTCGTCTGAGGCAATTGTTTTTGAAATAACCGAATCAATATTAATGCGTGATTCAAAAGAAGCGCTACACAGCATGGAACAACTTAAAAAGTTGGGCTGTAGATTGTACATGGATGATTTTGGTACGGGTTACGCATCGCTTACTTATTTAAAGCGTTTTCCTATTGATGTATTAAAAATAGATAGAAGCTTTGTACAAGACATAGGCATAGATTCTGACGATGAAGCTATTATTCAATCAATACTCGCGCTTGCAGATAGTTTAGGTAAAGAATGTGTAGCTGAAGGCGTAGAAAGCTCGCACCAACTCGCCTTTTTAAAGGCGCGAGGATGCATGCATTTTCAAGGGTACTTATTTAGTAAACCGGTACCTAATACCGAAGTACTACCGCTTATTAATCGCAATTGGAGTGATATATTTAATTAATAATAGCAGTACTTATTTAAGGCCTTTTACCGCAGTGCCTGCAAAACAAATGGCTATTATGCTCATTCAACTGCGTTTTAATGGCCTTATTAGCTTCTAGTTTACTCAAGCCTAATTTATAGCGTAGTTCTTCTAGGTGTTCTTGTTGAGTATTATTAAGGGTGCTATCTTGAATTTGTTCATGTACGGCATCTTCAAAAAATTGGCGGCGTTTACGTATTTGTTCTGAAAAACTAGACGCCAGTAAACCGGTAGGTATTGCAACCATTCCCATGCTCAGTAGTGTAATAACCCCGCCGAAAAACTTACCCAATGGCGTTATAGGTACTACATCGCCATAACCAACGGTTGTTAGTGTTGCCATTGCCCACCACATAGCCGCAGGAATAGAGCCAAATTTATCGGGTTGTATGTCGTGCTCAATTAAGTAAATTCCGCATGAAGCTAAAATAAGCACGACGGCCATAATAAAAAAAGCAGCCATTAATGAACTACCTTCATCGTTAAAGGCTTTTAAAAGTAGCTGCATGGCGCGTGAGTAGCGAGTGAGTTTAAATACCCTTAATAGCCGGAGCACGCGTAAAAAACGTAAATCGAGAGGAAATAAAAACATCATTAAGCTTGGTAAAATCGCAATTAAATCAACAATTGCCAAAGGGGAGAAAAAATAGCTAAGCCGACGTTTGGTATGAGACCCTTCCATTGCTGCATATTGTGTTTTATCTACGCAAGCCCAAAGTCTGGCTAAGTACTCAATAGCAAAAATAGCGACCGAGACAATTTCTAAAACTAAGAATTCGTTGTAATACTGCTCTGCCACACTTGGAATTGATTCAATAACAATAGCTACAACGTTAATCATTATTAAGCTAATGAGTGCAATATCAAGAATATGTCCTGCTCGATGGTACTGGCCTGTGCCTTCAAACAGGCAAGCCATTTTTTGTCTTAAAGTGTGTGGTTCATTCATTATTTAAGTTTAAGTACCATATTAATACTGCCTTCTTCAAAGTCGCGACTAATTTTAAAACCTAACTTACGGGCAAGCTCAATCATCCCTGTATTCTCTGGTAAGGTTATGCCTTCAATCGATTCCACACCTTGGCGTTTACAGTGGTTAATTGCTGCACTCATTAGTATGCGACCAAGCCCTAAACCTTGGCAATCTGAGCGTACTACAATGGCAAACTCAGCATGCAGGTTATCGGGGTCCATAATGACGCGAGACACACCTAATGTGCGAGTTTTACCTTCAAAGCGTTGGCAAACAATAAACGCCATTTCACGGTCGTAATCAATTTGCGTCATTTTCGCGAGTTGATCGTGGTTAAATTGTGGTAGTTCGCCAAAAAAGCGTTTATATCTGTCTTCTTTATTAAGTGACTCGTCAAATGCTTTATGAGCTTGTTCATCTTCTGGCTTTATTGGTCTGAGCGTAGCTTGGGTGTTGTTTTTAAGTGTTACCACTTCAACAAGTTCAATAGGGTAGGGACGAATAGATAAGCGCTTACGATTGCTCTGAGCTTGATAACGGCTAAGTGTCATGGTGGCATCGAGCACTAAAAACTGTCCATTACTGGCAAGTATAGGATTAAGTTCCATTGAGCTTATGTCAGGTTGATCAATAACTAACTGAGAAATACGCGTTAGCAGTGCACACAAACGATACTTATCAACTTTTTCGGGTAATATGCGCTCCTTTAATACGCCTTTATCGTGCGCTGCGGCAATTAAATACTTTGCTAAGTTCATATTTAGTGGAGGCAGAGCAACGGCGGCTTGCGCATATTCAAGGCCGGTGCCTGCTTCACCTAATAATATAACAGGACCAAAATTAGGCTCGGTTTTAATCGCAATTCGCAGCTCATTTGCGCCTGCTCGCGGCGCCATTTTTTGTAATGAAAACCCTTCAATAACAGCATCCGGATAAGTGTTTTTAATACGGATAAGCATTGCAAAAGCAGTTTGTTCAACCTCGTTCGCGTCGTTTAAGTTAAGCACCACACCACCTACTTCAGACTTTGAAGCAATACTTGGGCTAATAAGTTTTAACGCGACCGGAAAACCAAGTTCTATGGCTTGCTCTCTGGCTTCTGTTGGGGTGTAAGCCACCTCAGTTTGAATGCATGTAATACCATAGTGATTTAATACTTGGCTTGCCTGATGGGTAGGTAAGTAGCTTTGTCCGTCATCTAAAAACTCATTAATAAGCGCTTTAGCTGCTACTTTATTTATTTTTGCGTCATCTGTATTCGACTCAGGTGTTTGCGTTAAATGCTTTTGGTTACGGCGATACGTTACCAAGTGCATAAACGCGCCAACAGCACCCTCTGGTGTTCTATAAGTTGGTATTGCGTTGTTTGAGCACACTTTTCTGGCGGCGTAAGATGCGTCTTCACCCATAAAATTAGTTATAACGTAAGGGCGTGCCATTTTGGGTAATGTTTGTAAGGTTTCTACAATAATGTTGGCATAGTCTTCGCTGGGCGCAAGCGCTGAGGGGGTATGGATAATCAGTAAGTTTTTAACTTCTTTTGCGTGCAGTAAAATTTCTAATGCTTGCTTATAACGCGCTGGTGCTGAATCGCCAAAAATATCCACAGGGTTTGAGGTGGTTTCTGATTGCGGAATTACTTTATTTAGCGAATTTCGGGTTTCAATGCTTAGTTCTGCTAATTTACCGGAGCTTTGAATTAGCTCATCAACGGCCATAACACCCGGGCCGCCACCATTAGTTAAAATTGTTAGTTGCTCTACTTTTAATAATTTTGGATGCATGGCGAGTGTTTGTGTCGCTGCAAATAGCTCTCGTAAATCATTTACGCGCAGCATACCCGCTCGTTGAAATAACGCATCGTAAACAGCATCAGAGCTTTGCTTTCCGCCGGTGTGAATTTCGGCTGCAAGTGCGCCTGCACTTGTTTTACCTGTTTTAATTGCAATTACAGGTTTACTAAAGGCCGCAGCTCTTGCTGCTGATATAAAGCCACGAATATCTTCAATGTTGTCAATGTAAAGTAAAATAGCTTTGGTTTTAGCATCACGACCTAAAAAGTCGAGTAGTTCATTAAAGTTTATATCAAGGCAATCACCTACCGATACAAAATATGAAAATCCAATTTCTTTGTTTTTAGCCCAATCTAAAATGGTTGAGCATACTGCTGCTGATTGCGATACAAATGCAATTTTACCTGGGCTTGCTACTGTATGTGAAAAGCTCGCATTTAAACCAATATGAGGGATCAGCAAGCCCAAACAATTGGGTCCAAGCAAAGTAACCTGTTTGGCTTGAGCGCATGCTTTAAGCGCGCTTTTTTGCTCCCCAGAAAGCCCATCTGCAATAACAATAGCCGTTTTACAGCCAAGCTCTCCAAGCTGCTCAATAATATCAATTAAGGTATTTTTGTTAGTACAAATAACAGCAAGGTCGGGTACTTTTGGTAAGTCAGCAATAGAGGGGTAAGCAAGTACGCCATGTACTGCGCTATGGCTTGGAGTAACGGGCATTATCGGCCCTTTAAAACCGCCTTGAAGTAAGTTGCGCATAACCACAAAACCAGCACGAGTTGATATATTAGAGGCACCAATAACGGCCACTGAGCTTGGGTTAAAAAACTGGGTAATGCGCTTAAGGCTCATGGTTTTTCCTAGGCTGATTAAATTTTGCGTTATTTATAGTCTCAATGTACCCTGTTTACTGTGTTATTTCGAGCGTCTAGATGCTTATTATTGATATCAATCAAGGAGATTATTGTGAATAAAACCCCCGGTTTTTACATTGTTATAGCGGCTATTTGTTTAAGTATAGGCTTAATTAGCTTAGGGTTTATTTTAAAGAGCACAGCTCTCAGTGTAAAAGAGATGGAACGTACTGTGCAGGTTAAGGGATTGGCCGAGCGAGAAGTTATAGCCGATACGGTAATTTGGCCTCTGCAATTTAGTGATGCCGACAATAATCTTGAAAAATTAGTCAGCCGAGTTGAGAAAAAAAATGATGCTGTAACTGCTTTTTTAAAACTGCATGGTTTTGACGACGATGAAATAACAATAGGCAGCCAGTCAGTTATTGATAAGCAAGCACGTGAATACAGTAATGAAAATCAGCAATTTAGGTACATAGTGCGTTCAAATATTATTGTTTATTCTGATGCGCCAGATAAAGTGCAAAACGCGCTGAGCAAAGTGAGCCAACTTGCTAAACAAGATATCGCAATAGTGCAGGACAGCTACGAAACAAAAGTTGAATATATTTTTACTGGCCTCAATGATGTAAAACCTGCGATGGTGCAAGAAGCAACTGAAAAAGCGCGTGAAGTCGCTAATAAATTTGCTAAAGACTCTAATTCAAAATTAGGCAAAATAAAAACAGCTCGCCAAGGGCAATTTAGTATCAGTAATCGAGATTCAAACACACCGCAAATAAAAAATATAAGAGTGGTAACCAGTGTTGAATATTATTTAAATGACTAGGGCCTGTTGACCTTTCAGGATTAAAATTTGTTCAATCTAGGGGCCGATTTAATCGCGGCGTGAGGTTTGTAACCTAGCGGGCTAAGTAAAAACCGAGCAAAGCTTCCGCGTCCTGCTCACGCCCCTTACCTACATCCTGTAGGCAACAAAGAGTAAATTGCCCCTAGGCAGAACCCTTCGGGCAGCGCATGTTTGGCATTTATTCCACGTTATCGCCTATTAATGGGGAATAACCACACTGCATAGGCTCTGCCTTGACTAAATACCAAACATACTGCTGTAAATTTAACCTCGAAAGATAAACAGGCCCTAGGAAATAATATGTCAGAGTCTAAATATGGTCAGTTTGTACTGGCGCCCCGTTCGTATTTTTTTACTGCTATAGCGAGCGTGGTGTTTGCGTTTATTGGCTTTAGTTATAATGCATGGCGAATGGAGGCAAGTGAAGAGAACAACAATACACGCATTGCTAGCTTTCAAATATTACAAGAACTAGCCGAGCTTGAGCTTATTGTATTTGCGGCACATTACGATAATAACAAAATAGATGGCAGCCCTAGAAAAGGCTGGGTTAAAGTTAACTTAATTCATGACTTAAGCTACTTAGCCGTTGATAAAGTACATTTAAAAACAAAAGACTTACAAAAGGTCTGGCAAACAAATTGGCCAAATATGGTTGATCAGCAAAGTGCTGCGCAATCTATTACACATGCCGTAGACAGTGTGCGTACAGAAGTTGTGAGTGAATTAAAGCGCCTTGATTAAGTGAGCAACTTGCGCCGTTGAGCGTTGCAAGTAAGCGGCGCTCAGTAAAATTGTGGTCTCGTTAACTTTTTGCCCTTTTAGTACGTTGGCAAGCTGCTGTTTTGCGTTAGGATTTTGTTTTTGCTCTATTTCCATTAATGCTAACAAAGCTGAGAATTCATGCTTTACCGGTGTGCTCGATTTATTTGCATAGGCAATGTAGCAGGCAACTGGTGTTAATCCGTGAGAGTTGGGCTGCGCCAACGCTTTAACTAAGTCATCATTTGATTCAAACAACATTAAAGAGCGTACATAGTTAAATGGCAGCTTTGTAGCATCGGCATGCTTAAACACATTGTGCAGTACATTATTTCCTTGAGTATCTTGTACTAAAAAGCCTTTATTTACTCTCAGCGCTGGAGTAAAAAAGCTCAATGCGTCAATATTAGTGAGTTGGTTAATAAATAGAGAAGGTGCTGTATTAGTACTTAATATACGGATTGCTATGTTTTGCATAAAGTCATACTTAACACTCAACCGTTGGGCGCTGTCATATAAATGGTTAAGCTGCAAAGTTTGCTGAGCAGGGCTTAACTGCCTAAAGTCGTTATCGAGCTCATTTAACTGCTGCTTTGAAATACGCGCATTAAGTAGTTGTATGCTTAAATCCATTATTATTTCCAAAATTTTTTTTACTACTATAAAACAAAAAAGGTCGCAAATGCGACCTTTTCATATTTAAAGCAATTGTTTAAATTGGTTTTAAGCCTTTTTGCTTGCTACCCATTCATTAACAAAGTTTTCTAGTACATTAAGTGGTACAGGACCATTTTTAAGCACTACGTCGTGGAACTGGCGAATATCAAATTTATCACCAAGTTGCTTTTTAGCTTCTTCACGAAGCTCTAAAATCTTAAGCATACCCACTTTATAAGCTGTTGCTTGTGAAGGCATTACAATGTGACGCTCAACCATTTTAACACCGTCAGATGTTGCATTAGGCGTGTTATTTACGTAGTAATCAATACCTTCTTGGCGAGTCCACTTCATTGCGTGAATACCCGTATCAACAACTAAGCGACATGCGCGCCATAATTCCATTGAAAGACGACCAAAATCTGAGTAAGGGTCTGAGTACATGCCCATTTCTTTAGGAATGAACTCTGAGTATAAACCCCAGCCTTCAATATACGCTGTGTAGCCACCAAACTTACGGAACTTAGGAATACCTTCTAGTTCTTGCGAAATAGCTATTTGCATGTGGTGTCCCGGAATACCTTCGTGGTATGCCAGCGCTTCCATTTGATACGTTGGCATTGCTTCCATATCGTAAAGGTTAGCGTAGTAAACACCTGGGCGTGAACCATCAGGAGCAGGCTGTTGGTAAAAGGCTTTACCTGCTGCTTTTTCACGGAATGCTTCAACCGCTTTTACTTTTAAACCTGCTTTTGGTTTAACAATGAATAACTCATCTAAACGCGTTTTCATTGTATCAATAAGCCCAGTGGCTTCATCAAGGTAGCGTTGTTTACCTTGTGCATCATTAGGGTAGTAAAATTGCTTGTCAGTTTTCATAAACTGCATAAACGCTTTTAAGTCGCCTTTAAAGCCAACTTTGTCTTTAATCTCACGCATTTCATCATGAATACGTGTCACTTCAGATAGACCAATTGCATGAATTTCTTTAGCAGTTAAATCTGTTGTAGTTGTGCGCTTAAGTGCGTTGTTATAAAACGCTTCGCCATCAGGTAATTTCCATGCGCCATCGCGATCATCTGCGCGTTTTTCAAGCTGTGCAAGGTAATTAATTAGTTTAGAGTAAGATGGTTTAACAGCCGATTTTAATGCATCTGATGCATCGCTGATTAACGAGTCTTTCTCGTCTTGGCTAATTTCAAGCGCTGTTACTTTACGTTTAAAGTCAGCAAGCAAGGTAGAATCATCGCCTTTTTCAAACGGTGCACCGTGAATAATGTTTTTGCTTGAATCAATAACATGCGGGAATACAAATTTAGGGGCTATGATGCCTTTTTCTGCACGTACAGTTAAATCAACGATAAGCTGATCAATAACACCAGTTACACCATTTAAACGAGAAATGTAGTCTTTAGCTTCTTTTACATTGCTAATTGAGTGCTGATTAATTAAAAACGCAGGGATCATAGAATGCGTACCAAACATTTGGTTCACAGGGTAGTTATGGTAACGCCATTTAAAGTCAGCAATTGAGCTTTCAAGATCTTGTTTTTTTAAGTCGTAGCTAACTTTTGTTGCATCATCTAATAAATCACGGCTGATTGCTTTTAGTGCAACTAGGTCAGCTTTTGTTTGCGCTAAATCTTTAAGCTGTCTTTCTTCGCTGCCATCATCCCACTTATCGTAATCTTGCTTAATACCCATGTATGTTTGATATACAGGACTGCTCATTACGTCGCGGTTAAATGTATCTTCAAAAAATGCATTGGCTTTGTCTATTTCACTTTGTTGTGATTGAACTGCTTGTGCAATAGGAGCTGAAGTCGCTTGTTGTGTTGTTTGCTGGCAACCAGCAAGTAGTGCAACGCTTACTGCGGCCGCAATAAAAGTAAGTTTACGCATTGTTTTCCCTTTTGTTGTTAGAAACCCATTAGGGTGTTTTATATTTATTTTTTGTGTAGCGCTGGGCGCTACACAAATAATTCTAGCAGGTCATTTAAAAAGCGATGACCTTTTAAGCTTACCTGCCAATGGCTGTCTGTTTGAGTCAATAAACCTTTATTAATTGCTTGGTTTAATGCGCTTTGCTGACTTTGCAGTGGCAGTGTTGTTAGTTTATTAAAATCATTAATTGGGCAAGGCTCAACAAGGCGAAAGCGATTCATAAAAAATTCAAACGCTAAATCGTCTTGCTCTACATGCCAGCTTTTGTACATATACGGTTTGATTAAATCCATATAGCCGCGTGGGTGTTTAACCTTTTCAGTACGCGTAATAAGCCCTGTATTTGCATCAGTAACCTTACCATGCGCGCCGCAGCCAATACCGAGATAATCGCCAAAACGCCAATAATTCAAGTTATGTTGGCACTGATAGCCCGGTTTTGCATAGCCTGATATTTCGTATTGTATGTAACCTGCTTGCGCGAGTAACTCGACCCCTTGTTCTTGTATGTCCCACAGTGTTTCATCTTGTGGCAAGGTAGGTGGCTTTGAAGCAAATTGAGTATTGGGTTCAATAGTTAGTTGATACCACGATATATGAGGAGGATCGAGCGCTATTATTTGCTTTAAATCGCTCAGTGCATCGTCAAGTGTTTGCCCTGGTAAGCCGTGCATTAAATCAAGGTTAAAGCTATTTAAACCGGCTTCTTTAGCTTGCTGCGCAGCATAATTAGCCTCGTCACTGCCATGAATCCGCCCCAGTGCTTTTAGCTTGTCGTTTTGCATGCTTTGCACACCGATAGAAATACGGTTAATGCCTGCTTTTACGTAATCTTTAAAGCGACCTGTTTCTACTGTGCCTGGGTTGGCTTCAAGGGTAATTTCGCAGTGTTCTTCAAGACCAATTAGGTTGTCGACTTCATTTAATAAACGAGTATAAGCCGCACCAGTTAATAAGCTCGGAGTACCGCCACCAATAAAGATACTGTGAATTTTACGTCCTTGCACTAAGTGCAAATCTGCTTTTAAATCATCAATTAAATGCTGAACATATTCAGCTTCAGGTATTTCACCTTTTTGCCCGTGGCTATTAAAATCGCAGTACGGGCATTTTTGCACGCACCAAGGTACGTGCACATATAAGCTCAGTGGTGGAAGGTTCACAGGCCGCCTTTTTGCTGTAGCTCTAGCAATAGTTTTTGTAGTGCTTGGCCGCGATGACTCACTGCATTTTTTTGCTCTTTTGTAAGCTCAGCACTGGTACAATTTTTCTCTGGTACAAAAAATACAGGGTCGTAACCAAAGCCACCGTTGCCATTTTGAGTGAGCGTAATTTCGCCTTCCCAGCTTGCACTGCAAATAAGGGGGGTAGGGTCATCTGCGTGGCGCATTAATACCAGTACACACCAAAAACGAGCACTACGGATAGGGTTATTACCCAAGTCTACGAGTAACTTATCAATGTTATCTTGATCGCTGGCACCTGGGCCTGCAAAACGGGCAGAGTAAACACCGGGTGCGCCATTTAGGCCATCAACTTCTAAACCTGAGTCATCGGCAATAGCAGGCATGCCAGTAATTTTAGCGGCATGACGCGCTTTAATAATGGCATTTTCAACAAAGGTAGTGCCGGTTTCGGCAACTTCACCTACGTTAAAATCGCTCTGTGGAACTACATTAATATTCAGAGGGCTTAGCATGTTAGCTAGCTCATTTACTTTGCCAGGGTTACCTGTAGCAAGTACTAAAGTTTTGGTCATGTTATTAATCTACGTAAAATTTTTGCTGAAACTGTAATTTTTGAAATTGATTACTTTGTTGTATTTCAATCTCAAAGCGTAAAATCTCTTCGTTGGTATAATCAACTTGGGCAAGGTAATAAATTGAATCACCTTCTTTTACTTCTTTAAAAGTAAGCGTTTGTTTGTTGCCAAGTAGGTTTTTTGCTGTGCCTGTAAGTTTTGCTGTTTGGGCTGTGTTTTCGGCATCATTTTTTAATATAGAAATATTCACAATACCTTTGTATCCACTTCGCTCAAGACCATACGCTGTTGCTATTTTTGGCTGAATAAAAGTAGAAGGAAAAGCAATGTAATGCACTTGCCAAGGACCAAGCTCTTTATACTGTGCGCCTTGCATTTCTTCGCTTTGCGCGTTAAATGTAAATGCTAAACAAGCAATAAAACAAAACTTAATTAAACGGTTCATTATGTATTCCTCAAAACATATAAAAAAGAGGCCTTTGGGCCTCTTTTACTCAAAAATTAAGTGCTTAGACTAAAAAGTCCATAAGCAGCATTTGCAAAAACTGAATACCAATAATAAGCACTAAAACTGATAAATCTAAGCCACCCATTGATGGCAATATTTTACGAATTGGTTTTAGCATTGGTTCAGTCAGCTGGTGGAAAACCGCTTCAATAGGGTTATAGCCTTGGCTAACCCAACTTAAAATAGCGCGAATAATAAGTACCCAAAATACTAAATTAAGACCTTCTTTTAGTACAGTTATTAGTGCTTGAATAATTACTGGCTGTATTGCCCACGCGTTATAAATAACAAGCATTAAAGTACTAATTTTGGCTACGGCAACTATAAATGCCAGCAACAGAGACGCTAAATCAAGCCCACCAAACCCTGGAATGATTTTACGTAGCGGTTTAACGGCAAACGAAGTGGCTTTAACCACAAACTGGCTCATTGGATTATAAAAGTCGGCTTTTGCCCACTGCAGCCAAAAGCGCAGTAATACCACCATTAAAAATAAATCAAACAGGGTACTGATTAAAAATTGCATGGCATTCATAGTGTAACCTTCAATAAAAAAGTGGTTTTAAAGTTCTTTTTCCATTTGCTCTGCACGTGCAATACACGCATCCATAGCATCGCCAACGGTTTTAGTTAAGCCTTCATCTTTTAAGTGCTCAACAGCTGCGTGAGTAGTACCGCCTTTAGATGTTACGTTTGAACGCAGTTGCGAAATACTAATATTAGGCTGGCTAAGTGCCATTTCGGCAGCGCCAAGTGCTGTTTGTTGTACCAAGCGACGAGCATCTTCATCGTTAAAGCCCAGTGCTTTAGCTTTTTCTTCTATGGCTTCCATAAATAAGAAAAAGTAAGCAGGAGATGAGCCCGTAACGGCAATAATATCGTTAATTTGCGATTCTTTTTCAACCCATATAGCGATGCCAGTACATTCAAAAACTTGCTGTACAAATTCGTGCTCGCTTTGTGTTTCGCCAGCGCCATATAAACCTGATACTCCGCGACCTAATAAAGACGGTGTATTTGGCATGCAACGCACCATTTTAACGTCTTGTCCTAGCATTTCACGCAAACGTTTTACAGTTAGGCCAGCAGCAACAGAAATAAACAGTTTGTCGCTAAAATCTACGCCTGACTCTTGAAACGATTTACATAAATCGCCCATCATTTGTGGTTTAACAGACAAAACAATTACATCAGCATCGCGCAGGGCTTCGTTATTGTCACTGGTGGTTTGCACCTTGAAATCGGCTGCTACCTTTGCAAGCTTTTCTTGGTTGCGGTTAGTCGCAATAATATTACTTGCGTTAAAACCGTTTTTTACCATGCCACCAATAATGGCGTAGCTCATATTACCTGTGCCTATAAATGCGATTTTTTTATCTGACATAAATCTGTTATCACCTTTTAAGTTCGTGTTCCAAAAATGTCTGTGCCGACTCTTACCATGGTTGAACCTGCACTAATAGCAGCTTCAACATCACCGCTCATACCCATCGACAAAGTATCTACTTGAGGATATTGGGTCTTTAGTTTATCAAAGCAAGTTTGTAATTGCTCAAAAGATTGAGTTTGAGCTAACGGATCGTCGCTTTTTGCGGGAATAGCCATTAAACCGCGAAGTGTTAAGTGCTCACATTGGTTAATAAACTCAGCAAGTTCAGAAATTTGCCCAACACTACAACCCGATTTAGCGTCTTCTTCGCTTATATTTACTTGAATAAGTATATTAAGCGATGATTTATCGTCTGGGCGCTGGGAATCTAATCGTTTCGCTATTTTTATGCGATCAACACTTTGCACCCAATCAAAGTTGGCAGCCACTAATGCACTTTTATTTGATTGAATAGGGCCAATGAAATGCCAAATGATGTCGCTATATGACTGTAGTTGAGCTATTTTATCTATAGCCTCTTGAACATAAGATTCACCAAATTCGCGCTGGCCATGCTCATAAGCTGCTATAACATCTTCGCTTGGTTTAGTTTTAGACACTGCGAGTAGAGTGACTTCGTTAGTGTTTCGCTGTGCGTTTTTTGCCGCGTCTGCAATTCTAGCGTAGGCGGATGTGAGTCGTTCTGCTATTGTAACCATATATTTATCAGTTAGTTGTGGAGTCATAAATGGATATTACCGAATTATTAGCGTTTAGTGTGCAACACAAAGCATCCGATTTACATTTATCATCGGGTGTTTCACCTATGATACGCGTAGACGGTGATGTTCGCCGCATTAATATACCAGCCCTTGCAGACAAAGACGTAAACAGTCTGGTTTACGATATTATGAACGATAATCAACGCAAGGACTATGAACAAAACCTCGAAGTGGATTTTTCGTTTGAAGTACCTAATTTAGCACGTTTTCGTGTGAATGCGTTCAACTCTAATCGCGGGCCCGCTGCTGTATTTCGTACCATACCAAGTGAAGTGTTAACACTTGATGATTTAGGTGCGCCAGATATTTTTAAAACAATTTCTGACACCCCTCGTGGACTCGTATTAGTGACAGGCCCAACGGGCTCTGGTAAATCAACAACACTTGCCGCTATGGTCGATTATATAAATCAAAATAAACATCACCATATTCTAACAATAGAAGATCCAATCGAGTTTGTTCACGATAATAAATTAAGCCTTATTAACCAACGTGAGGTACATCGCGATACACACAGCTTTTCAAACGCACTACGTAGTGCACTGCGTGAAGACCCTGATGTAATACTTGTAGGTGAGTTACGAGATTTAGAAACAATTCGTCTTGCAATGACGGCAGCCGAAACTGGCCATTTAGTATTTGGTACGCTGCATACTACTTCTGCACCAAAAACCATTGACCGTATTATTGATGTATTCCCAGGTGAAGAAAAATCAATGGTACGTTCAATGTTATCTGAATCTTTGCGTGCTGTTATTTCACAAACACTGCTTAAAAAGATTGGTGGCGGGCGAGTTGCAGCACACGAAATTATGATTGCAGTACCTGCTATTCGTAACTTAATTCGTGAAGATAAAATTGCACAAATGTACTCGTCGATTCAAACCGGTGCGTCTGTGGGCATGCAAACAATGGATCAATGTTTAACTAATTTAGTTAATCACGGCATTGTTACAAATGCTGCGGCTAAAGAAAAAGCACAAGACAAAACACAATTTGGTGGGTAAGAAACTATTATGGCTTTATCTTTAAACGACTTTTTACTCATCATGATTGAGAAAAAAGGATCTGACTTATTTGTATCGAGTCAGCTACCTGTAAGCGCAAAAATAAACGGTGAGCTAACAGCCCTAAGTGACGATAGGCTTACTGATGAGCAATCGCTTGAGTTAGTAGAATCTGCAATGAGCGAAAAGCAAAAAGCAGAGTTTCATACAACGAAAGAATGTAACTTTGCGATTGCCACCGACGAAGGGCGTTTTCGTATTTCTGCTTTTTGGCAACGCGATAAAGCAGGTATGGTTATTCGCCGCATTGTTACGCAAATACCTGATGTGAGTGAGCTAGGTCTTCCTTCTATTCTTACCGATGTAATTATGTCTAAGCGTGGCCTTGTTTTGTTCGTCGGTGGTACTGGCACGGGTAAATCAACCTCGCTAGCCGCACTTATTGGTTACCGTAACCGACATCAACGTGGTCATATACTGACTATTGAAGATCCGATTGAATTTGTTCATGAGCATCGCAAAAGTATTATTACTCAACGCGAAGTAGGGCTTGATACCGAAAGCTTTGAGTCAGCACTTAAAAGCTCATTACGCCAAGCTCCCGATGTAATTTTGATTGGTGAAATTCGCTCTCAAGAAACTATGGAATACGCACTAAGCTTTGCCGAAACAGGTCATTTATGTGTTGCAACACTGCATGCTAATAATGCTAACCAAGCGATTGACCGTATTATGCATTTAGTTCCAAAAGAAAAACACGATAAGCTTAAGTACGATTTAGCACTTAATTTACGTGCTATCGTGGCGCAGCAATTAGTGCCGACTGCTGATGGTGAAAGCCGTGTTGCAGCTATTGAAATATTGCTTAACTCACCAATGGTTGCTGAACTGATTAAAAACGGTGATATTGGTGGTATTAAAGAGGCAATGGCTAAATCGAAAGAAATGGGCATGCAAACCTTTGACCAAGCATTATTTGAGCTGTATAGACAGCAGCGAATTAATTACGCTGATGCACTGCATCATGCTGATTCGCCAAATGATTTACGTTTAATGATTAAACTGCGCAATAACGAGCAGCAAGGTGCGGGCTTTTTACAAGGCGTTACTATTGATGGCCTTGACGATAAAAATAACGATCAATAATTTAAAAAGTAATAAATATAAATACTTAATATAAAAAAAGCGCCAATTGGCGCTTTTTATTTATATAACGGGTTGTTTATATAGCCAGTTTATTCACCGTAATTAGACTCAAAAAAACTTTCTAAAATAATAACCGCAGACATATTATCTACATTACCTTTGCCTAAGTTTTTATAGCCACCACTTTCAAAAAGTCGCGCTTTAGCATCCGCAGTCGTTAAACGCTCGTCTTGTGTTTGCACCGGAATGCCATAATGATTATGTAATCTGTTGGCAAACTTTTTTGCTTTAAAGGTAACCTCTTGTGACGTTCCATCCATATTTAGTGGTAAGCCAACAACCATTAAGTCAGGCTGCCATTCGGTTACTTGTACAGCAATATGGTCCCAGTTAGGAATGCCATCTTGTGCTTTTACAGCCTTAAGGCTAGACGCGCTGCCTGTTAGCTCTTGCCCAATAGCAATACCAATACTTTTGGTGCCAAAGTCAAAGCCCATTACAGTGCGTTCGCCTTGCGGCTTAAGCGATTTTTTTGTCATGTGTATCTTGTTTAAGTTTGCTAAGGGTTAAATTACTATTATGCGTGACCAGCTTCAGGGCTGAGTTGGCTAATATCAAAGCCCAACATTGAAACTGCTTTTTCCCATCGTTTTTCAACGGGGGTATCAAAAATGATCTTCGGATCGGCTTCTATGATCAACCAACTGTTATCAAGTAACTCTTGTTCGAGTTGTCCTTGCTCCCATCCTGAATAACCCAATGTAATAATAAATTGTTCAGGTGCTTGTGCGGTAGTTAAGCTTGCTAAAACATCTTTTGAGGTAGTGATCATAATATCGCTACTGAGTTTTTGGCTTGCTGAATAACCTGATTGAGGAGAGTGCAAAACAAAACCACGGTCAGTTTTAACGGGTCCGCCTGCAAACACACTTACTTTTGCTGCGTTTTGAGTTTTGTCGTTATCAATTTCTATTTTATCTAAAAGTTCGCCAACAGTAACATCAATAGGTTGGTTTATTACCAAGCCCATAGCCCCATCTTCATTGTGCTCACAAATATAGGTAACAGCACGTTTAAAAAAAGGGTCTTGCATCGACGGCATCGCGATTAAAAAATGATTTTCTAATGACTGCATAGATTTCACCCTTTTTAGTTAATGAACTTTGAGTATGGCACATACCTTTGTTTTTAAAACTAAAAAAGCACTTTCATACAGTTTAAAAATTAATAGTTAATAACTATATTAAAATTTATGACACAAAAGTGCTTTTAATAACGATAGGTAGATACTTATTTATCTAGCTAGCTAGCTTTCTTTCAATGGCATCAAACAAAATACCTGTAATAGAAATATCATAAGCAGCTTCAATTTCGCGTACGCACGTTGGTGCAGTTACGTTAATTTCAGTTAATTTATCGCCAATAATATCTAAACCTACAAATATTAAGCCTTTTTCTTTAAGCGTTGGTGCAACCGCTTGCGCTATTTTTAAATCTGACTCGCTAAGTGGACGCGCTTCGCCTCGACCGCCAACAGCTAAATTACCGCGTGTTTCACCATTTTGTGGAATTCGCGCTAAACAATACGGAATAACCTCACCATCAATAACCAATACGCGCTTGTCGCCTTGTTTGATCTCTGGGATGTAATTTTGCACCATAGCAAAGCGGCTGCCGTGCTCGGTTAGCGTTTCACAAATTACACCAATGTTGGCATCGTCTTCTCTAAGGCGGAAAATAGATGCGCCACCCATGCCATCAAGGGGTTTTAAAATAATGTCTTTATGCTCGGCTAAAAACTCACGAATTTGTTTTTGGCTACGTGTAACAAGTGTGTCTGGCGTATGTTCGCTAAACCATGCTGTAAATAGCTTTTCGTTAGCATCGCGAAGGCTTTGTGGCTTGTTAATTATTAACGTACCTTCTTGTTCTGCACGCTCTAAAATATACGTCGCGTAAATGTATTCGGTATCAAAAGGAGGATCTTTTCGCATTAAAATAACATCAAGGTCGGCAAGGGCTATAGTGGCTTTTTCTTCAAGCTCGTACCATTTTTCTGCATTATTAAACACTTGCGCTTTAGACGCTGTAGCGTACGACTTACCTTTACGAAGAGATAAATCATCCATCTCCATATAATAAATTTCGTAGCCGCGTTCTTGCGCTTGCATCATCATTGCAAAACCGGTGTCTTTTTTGATGTTAAATCCACTAATAGGATCTGAAATAATACCTAACTTAATTGCCATGCGCTGTGCCTTACTATAAATGTTACTGTTTATATGAGGGTGCTTTTAGTTATTTCAATTAGCTAAATCGCCAAATTGAAGTTGTAATGCACTTAAGACCGTTAAAGCGGCTGTTTCCGTTCGTAAAACGCGCGGGCCTAAGCGAATATCCACAAATTCTAGTTGTTTAGTTAGTGCCATTTCATCGTCGGTAAAGCCACCTTCTGGGCCGACTAAAAAGCGTACGCCATCTTTAGGTACCGTAATGGTTTTAATGCTGTGCTCAGCACGAGGATGAAGAGTGAGCTTAATTGCATTGGTTTGTTGTGCAAGCCATTGTTTTAAATCTACAGGAGGATGAATAATTGGCACAAAATTACGCCCAGATTGCTCTGCCGCTGCTATTGCAATTTTTTGCCATTGTTGGTGTTTTTTCTCAAGACGATCGCCCACTAGTTTCACGCCACAGCGCTGACTAAAAATAGGGGTGATTTCGGTAATGCCCAGTTCAACTGACTTTTGAATTGTAAAATCCATTTTATCACCACGGGATACACACTGGCCTAAATGAATTTTAAGCGGGGATTCTACATCATGAGGATTAAGCTCTAATGGCATTACGACGACTGTTTTTTTTGTTACCTCAATTATTTCACTAAGGTATTCGCCGCCTTCGCCATTAAAAATAGATACATGCTCGCCTACTTTCATGCGCAGCACTCTGCCAATATGCCCTGCAGCATCGTCATCTAAAGTTACAGGGGTGTTTAGGGCAATACTCGATGTTTGATAAATATGAGGAACTCGCATAGGGCGTCACTTATTACTTAGCGTAAAAATATGTACTGCTATGGTAAGTAAGCTGGGAGCTGTGCGCAATTATTTATTTTTATTAAGTTGCTCTGCAAGGTCTATTAAATCTTGTGGTGTGTGCGCTATATCGTGGTGATTTTGCGAAGGTTCTGTTAACGTCTCGTCAGTAACTAGGCTTAGTGTATAGCCTGTATCATCAAAGCTTATTAAAAAGCGCTTTTCATGTAACGAGTTATAAATAAAGCGTTGTTTATCGCTTGCTAGTAAGTAATCGGTACTATTAAAAAGGACTCCGTGTAAATCGTGATGCTCTTTTAGATAGTTAATTAATTCAGAAACGCTTATTTCGTTTTCAAGGTCGCAATAACTATAGTCTTTAATAAGTTCGTCAAACATCATTTTTACTAACTGGCGGGTATTACTGCCTGCTGCAATAAGCGTACTCGCTTTTGTTTTACCATTATTATTTACATAGTATTCGGCAAATGCGCGGCTAAATTCGTTGTCTATGTCAATTAACAAGTAATTCGTTATTTCAAGTGGCATAGAGCTAGGACCTTGTTGCATTTAAGTAATTACCATTATTACTTAAATGCAGACTTTTAATGGCTGTATTTTAGTAAAAAGGTCTAAAGAGAAAACATGCTAATAAGTAAATAACCTATAGCACAAAAAACAGCAAACTCTATACATGCTACCCCAATATTATCTTGATGGTCTATTTCAAGAGCCGTATCAATATTTGGTAAAGAGATAACTTTTATCACATACGTTAAGCTGTAAAGCAGTATCCACATTACACCGCAATGCATAACGAGTGTAAATATGTTTTCTACCATTTTACCATTTTGAAATGCAGCACTAGATAAACCAGCGTACACAGCCAGTGCCAAACCAATTGATTTACCTGCGTACCTTATTCCAATAGACGTATTTTCTAGATTGAAGTTACTTTGCAGTGAAGCACCTTGATTTGCTTTTGCAAAACGGTGCTCTCGTATTTTACTATCAAGTGCAAACATTCCCTGAAGTGTAAAAAAGCTAACGCAAGCAATAAGTAAGTTACTAAACCCTTGGGTATGTGTCCACGTGTATAAACCAAGTGCAATAATACAGTTGGCGATTAACATGCCGGAATCTACCAGTGCAGCACATACATTTTGCTTTAATATGGCGGCTTCTTCATTAAACCTGTGGAGTATCCATTTTCTATGAATTAAATGGCCCACTTTTATAAAAGTGAATAAAAGAATAATAATAATTAACACTTTTAACGGGTTTGACTGTGCGGTACTTATGCTTATTTCGTCAAATAAGAAAGCCATAGTGGCTATAACAACTGATATTTCAGATGCAAAACTAATACCCATGGCAAAGTTGTCGTGTTGTGCTAGCTCATCTTTAAGCGCTTGTTTTGCTTTGATTTGAGTGACAACTCGTAAACAAAAAATAGTTATGCAAATAACCGCAAAACTAATGGCAATCGCAATAAAACTAGTGTTAGATAAAGACAAATATGACATGGTGATCCTAATTAAGTTAACCTTTCTAGGTTTTAATCATTCTAGTACGGTTATTGATGATATAAAAGAGAGGATTGATGAGTAACGTAAAGCAACTTCCTATTCAATTACAAAAACTTGGCTTAGAGCGCTTCGAACAATTATATCCACAGCAAAGTAATGAAAGCGAAGTTATACGATTACTCGCCTTGAGCGACTTTGCTTGGCGTTGTTTGGAATCACAACCTGATTTAAAGACTTGGCTATTATGCAAAGACGAAATACAAAATAGAGTAATAGATTCTCCTTTTAAAAACCTTAATTTAGCTGACATTGATGAAGTGCAGTGCCATAAAGTACTTCGCCAATATCGTGAAAAGTACTGGCTTAAAGTCGCCTTTTTAGATTTATGCTGTAATAACCCCATTGCCGATAGCATTAATTACATAAGCCAACTGGCTGATATGCTAATTAATAGTGCTAACCAATGGGCGCATGCACAGGTGGCTAAAGTAAATGGTGAGCCGCTTGATGAGCAAAACCAAGCAATGCCATTAATGGTTTTAGGGATGGGGAAGCTCGGTGGACAAGAGCTAAACTACTCCTCTGATATTGATCTCATTTTTGCATATCCGCGCAGTACAAAAACCCAAGGTGGCCGCAGAAGCCTTGAGGCCCAAGTATTTTATACCAAAGTTGCACAAAAGCTCATTGCATCACTTAACCAAGCCACCGGTGACGGACAAGTATTTAGAGTTGATATGCGCTTGCGCCCGTTTGGCGAAAGTGGTCCTTTGGTTATGAGTTTTAACGCTATTGAAGATTACTACCAAGAGCAAGGTCGCGATTGGGAGCGCTACGCAATGTTAAAAGGGCGCTTAATTGGCACGCCTAATAAATATTGGGATGAATTTATTAAGCTTTTAAAGCCGTTTGTTTATCGCCGGTATATTGATTTTTCGGTGATTGAATCACTGCGTAAAATGAAGCTAATGATTGCACAAGAAGTGCGTCGAAAGCGCTTAACTAATAATATAAAGCTCGGTGCAGGTGGCATACGTGAAGTTGAGTTTATAGTGCAAGCCCTGCAAATGGTACGAGGTGGGCGAGAGGCTAATTTACAAACTCAATCACTACTTAAAGCATTAAATGAGTTGGCACTCAACCAAGTTATTGATGAGCAAGAAGCAAGCGAACTTAAGCGCAATTATCTTTATTTACGAAAAGTTGAGCAGTACTTACAAATATTTGATGATCAGCAAACGCAAACACTTCCCGATGATGAATTAAATCAACAGCGTTTAAATTTATTATTAGAACAAGCCGATTTTGATGCCACTTTAAGCACTATTGAAAAGGTGATGAAGCAAGTTAACGGTGAGTTTGCGCTTGTTATTGGCGAGGAAACCGCGCCACTTGATACTTGTGAAGGCGCATTTATTAGTGCTTGGGATCATGGCGATGTGAGCTTTTTAAAAGAAGCTAGAGATGAGTGGCAAACACCCCTTAACGATTTTAAATTAAGGTTGTCTAAGGTAAACATAGGTAACCGAGGGCGTGACATTCTTGATAAATTAATGCCTGTTTTATTAAGTCAGTTAAATGACTTTAATGCCAGCGCAGCTGCTTTTACAATGGTTTGCCAAATTTTTAATAAAATAATTTCACGTACTGCTTATTTAGAATTACTGTACGAAAACCAAGGTGCATTAAAGCAACTCGTTTTACTGTGTTGTCATAGCAAATGGATAGGCGAGCACATTTCTCGCTACCCTATATTGCTAGATGAGCTAATAGACCCGGCTGTTCTTTATAAACCGACACCATTAACCGCTTATAAAGATGAAATAAGACAGTATTTTTTACGAATAGAGCATGACGATTTAGAACTGCAAATGGAGTCGCTTAGGCAATTTAAGCAAACGCATCAATTACGAATTGCTGCTGCCGATGCAACCGGTGTTCTTGATGTAATGAAAGTAAGCGATCACTTAACTGTACTGGCTGAGGCGATAGTTGACCAAGCTGTTAATATTGCATGGCATAATACTGTTAAGCGTTTTGGCATGCCCCCTGGCACTGATGACGAAAACAAAGGCTTTGCTGTTATTGCATATGGTAAAACAGGTGGCTTAGAAGTAGGGTACGACTCAGATTTAGACTTAGTATTTGTACACAATCATGATGGCTCAAGCCAAACAAATGGTGAAAAACCGATAGATTCTCGGCAGTTTTATTTAAAACTCGCTCAGCGCTTAATGCATTTATTTAATACTCGTACTGCATCGGGTATTTTGTATGAGCTTGATACGCGATTACGCCCTGAAGGTGCATCAGGTTTACTTGCTATCAATTTAGAGAGCTTTAATCACTATCAGCAAACTCAAGCATGGACGTGGGAACATCAAGCACTTGTGCGGGCTCGGTTAATTTTGGGCCAAGACGATCTTATAGAGCGTTTTTCACAAATTCGTAAAAGTATTCTTTGCCAACAGCGCGATGATACCGTGTTAAAAGCCGATGTAATAAAAATGCGCGAAAAAATGCGCGACCATCTAGCGAAAGGAAATACTGAACAATTTGATTTAAAACAAGATATTGGCGGTATGGCTGATATTGAGTTTATTACGCAATATTTAGTACTTAAACACGCGAATGAGTTTGAGCAGCTTACCGTTTATTCAGATAACGTAAGAATATTAACGGATGCAGCAAATATAGGCTGTATTACTAAAGAGCAAAAACAGCAGTTGATCAAAGCGTATATTGATTATCGCTCGTGTTATCACGTGCTGAGCTTGGATCAAAAAGGCAAATTGATCTCGCGAGAAGCTTTTTTACAAGATATTACTAACGTAACGAATATTTGGAATAGTATTTTTGAATTGAATTGAATTGAATTGAATTGTAAAACCCAAGCGCTTGCTTGGGTTTTTTGTACGTGTAAACCCTTAAACCTTTAGCTTTAAACAGTTTGTTCGCACAAATTCTGATGGTAACTCTGTAATAACCGCTGCTCTTTGTTTGTGGCAAAAGTAAGTGTAAACCTCATGCTCAAAGTCGTCATTTATAGCACGACCAATTTGATAAAGTGCTGAAGTAAAGTTGCTGTCTACTCTAAAATGATCTTTAACTACGTAGTCTTTACTTAAATACCAGTAAAGCTCAATACCTTCATTTTTAGCATATTGATAGAGTACGTCTTTAAGTGTTGTGCCATTTTCAAAGCGCCTAGGTTCAACTTCTCCAGTCCAAGTGGTCGGCATTGGATCAACTGTTCGCGCACGTTCCGCTAATACTCTATCCAAGGTTTGTTCTGGTGTTTTAAGTTTTAAAACAAATTGATCTCGTTCTTTATTACTTTTTACTTGGTTACGAATAGAGGAGTAAAAACGTGATAATCCTTCGGCAGCTGCATTTTTAGATTTTTTAATATCAAATAAAGAACCATCACTCAACAAAAAGTATACGGCGAGTGCTATTAGTACAGCTGCAAATGATAAATGCCTAATCCAAAACCACATGATTATTACCCACCTTATTTGTTCCTATTATTGTTATACCATTACTTTTTATAAAAAGAAGGGGCATTTTTATCAGGTCGAGTTTTAAAACGACGGTGTAGCCACATATATTGTTCGGGTGCGGCATTAACAGATTGTTCCATGCGTTGATTTACACGTGTTACATCAGCCTTATTATCACCACTGGGGAAGTTTTCAAGCTCTGGCAGTATTTCTAAGTGATATTTACCATTTTCATCACGGCGAGTTATTAAACTCATTGTTTCGCAGTTTTTACTGCCTGCAAACATAAGAGTACCCGTTGTAGTTGCAGCGTCAGGTACTGCGTAAAATGGGACAAATTCACAGCGGTTACGACCGTAATCTTGATCGGGTAAGTAATAACATACCTTTTTATTTTTTAATGCTTTTAGTAAACCTTTTACATCTTTTCGACCGATTAAATATTCGTTAGAGCGAAGGCGCCCATTAGTCGTAAAGTATTCCATTAGTGGGTTGTTATGAGGGCGATAAAAGCCAACACCCTGACACTCTAAGCCCATAATACGGCTAGCCATTTCAAGATGCAGAATATGAGGTACAAGCAATAAAACACCTTTACCAGACGCTTGTACGCGTTCAAAGTGCTCAAGCCCTTTAAAAGACCCTAATGCTTTTTGTGCTCGCCACTGCGGCCACCACCAGGCCATGCCAGTCTCAACCATTGCAATACCGGTGTTTTCCATATTTTTGAGCACAAGGTCTTTTTGATCTGCTTCGCTCATATCAGGAAAACACAGCTTAATATTTACTTCTGCAATATGGCGACGGCGCTTCATAAATTTATGAACTAAGCGGCCAAGTTGTTTACCCATTGCCAATTGTAGTTTTTGCGGTAACCAAGAAATTAAATATAAAAATAGAACGCCAATCCACGTTAACCAGTATCGAGGGCCCAAAAAAGTTGCTTTAAAAGGAGATGAGGTGACCACAAAAATATCTCTGAGAATAAAAACGATAGTTTAACGCTAAGCGCTGTAAAATACAAAAAGCCAGCATTTAGCTGGCTTTCAATGTGTTCATACTACATGAGTAATGATATTTAAGCGGCTTTTAAACCTTGATTTATAGCAACTAAATCTTCACTTGTTAGTGTACCCGCCGCTTGTTTTAAGCGAAGGGTAGATAACACATAACGGTAACGTACATCAGCAAGGTTACGCTTTGCATCGTATAAGTTTTGCGTACTTACTAGTACGTCAACAATGGTACGAGTACCTACTTCAAAACCAGCTTCAGTTGCTTTAAGGGCACTTTGAGCTGAAACAACGGCTTGCTCTAGCGCTTTGTAAGTAGCAATATCTGAAACAACTTGATTATAAGATGTAATCACTGTGCGAGTTACTGCACGGTAATTTGTTTCATAGTCTTGGCTAGCACCTACGTAAAATGCACGGGCTTGATTTGTTGCAGCAACTGTTGCACCACCTGAATATAAAGGTACGCTAAAGTTAAGCCCTACAGAGCTTGAGTCTGAACGTGGCTGATCATCAAAGTTAGCGCCATTTATTTGATTGTCTGTAAGAGAATCGCCGTAACTAGCACTTAGTGTTAGCTTTGGATAATGACCCGCTTTAGCTAATTCAATTTGATCTTTTGCAATATCAACCGTTACTTTAGACACTTGCAGGTTGATATTTTTATCTTCAGCTACTTTAACAAAGTCGCTTGAGCGCTTAGTTGGTTTAGTTGTTGAGAAAGTATCTGTATTTAAAAAGTCTAATTTTTCGTGGTATTTACCTGTAATCTCACGAAGTTGCTCGCGAGCGGTTTCTACAGCATTACCTGCAATAATTTCTTGCGCTACCGAGTTATCAAACTGAGCTTGCGCTTCGTGTACGTCTGTAATTGCTGTTAAGCCTACCGCATAACGTTGTTTTGTTTGCTCAAGTTGACGTTCAATTGCACGTTTTTCAGCTTCAACAAATTCAAGGTTATCACTGGCGCTTAATACGTTAAAATAACCCTCAGCAACGCGTACAATTAAGTTTTGTTTAGCTGCATCGTATAGACCGCTTGCTTGAAGCGCTTGCTTGTCGGCAATATCTAACGTATTCCAGGCACCTAAATCAAATAATGTTTGGCTTAAACTTACACCACGAGAGAATTGGTCTGTGTCACTTTCAACTTTTACTTGGTTAGATAAATCGCCAACGCTTTGGTACGACGTTGCATCGCTTTTTGTATAACCCATAGTTAAACCAATTTGAGGTAGTAGTGCACTCATCGCCAAATCGCTTTGGTAAGACTGCGCATCAGCTTGGGCTTTGGCTTTTAAAACAGTAGGATCGTTAGCTGTTGCTATTTCAAAAACTTGTAGTAAATCTTCAGCTTTCACTGCTGTTGCACCTAGTGCGCATGATAAACTAACTAGCGCCGCAAGAATGTTCTTTTTCATGTGGGGTTCGGTCCTTAGACAATTTTTGTACTAAAAGCATGTTAACCTGTTTTACTCCATAACAAAAAAAATAATTAGTAAAACAGTATGTTCAAGTGTAACAGAATATATTAACGCATTTTAAAGCTTTAGATAAGTAGGAAGTAGGTACATGGTTGATAAAAAACTCGTTCAATTTACACATAAAGATGTAGATTTAAAGCCAATAAAAAACCTTTATAAAGGTTTTTTTCAGGTTGATTTATACCAGTTTGAACATGCTCTTTTCGCAGGTGGAAAATCTAAAGTAATTAGCCGAGAAATATTAGAACGTGGCGATGCCATTGCAGTACTCCCTTACGACCCAATTTCAGATACTGTTCTTTTAATTGAGCAAATACGTATTGGCGCTATTAAAAGCAAGCATTCGCCTTGGCTACTAGAGTGTATAGCCGGAATGACAGACGGCAGTACCGACTACGAATCAGTTGTAAAAAAAGAAGCGTATGAAGAAGCAGGGCTTGAATTAACTGAGCTTGAATTTATGCTTTCGTACCTATCAAGCCCTGGTGGTACAACTGAGCGCTTACATTTATATTTAGCGCGTACTGACTTAAGCCAAGTAAAATCAGGTGTATATGGTCTTGAAACTGAAGGGGAGGATATAAAAACTCACATTCTATCAGTTGATGATGCGTTAGTGCGCCTCAATAACGGTGAAATGGATAATGCGGCAACGGTTATTTGTATGCAGTGGCTTGCGCTTAATCGCGAAAAAATGGCAAACAAATGGGCATAAACTTTTACTAAAATTCTTACTAAAACTATGGCGGTACTTTGACAGCACGATTAGCAACAAAACGATATATTCAAAGCCTCCCAAAGTATTTAACACTTTGTGAGCATAACTATGTGCGACTATTAAAGTTGTTACCGAACGAGCGCAATTTAGGAAGCATTCGAGAAGTAAAACTTGGCAATAGTGAATTTGCTACAAAAATTGATGGCAGCGCAAAATACACTATGGATATTTCAATTAAGCAGCTAACAGGAATGGTTAAAGGGATTACGCCGCTGTATTTAACGGTGCGTTTGTATCACGATGCAAAAGTGGCTGAAATTGTTCATCACGATTACCATCAACGCATAAAACCATCGTACGGATACCCTAACCCTAAAATGCATCAAAAAGATGAAAAGTATCAACTTAATGCTTTTTTATACGACTGGTTAGTGGCCTGTGTAGAGCACGGACAAGCGACGTTAAATTGGGATGTAAATAATGGCTTGGTTTGATGATACATATACATTTGATAAATCATCTTTAAAAATTGCTCATATTACTGACAGCCATTTATTTGCAGACAAAAGCAGTGAGTACTTTAATGTAAATACTGCAGATCATTTTGAACAAGCCTTGGCACACATAGCTAAGCAATCAATAGACTGCATTATTTTTGGTGGCGATTTAACACAAGATCATAGTTTTGAATCGTACTTATTATTTAGTGAACTTATAAATGCCAGTGACATTACTTGTCCTGTATTTTGGGTGCCAGGTAATCATGATGAACTAGCAATGCTTAATCGCATAAGTGGTGGGCAAATAAATTCGGCTAAACATATTATTGCTAATGGGATTGAGCTACTTCTTATTAATTCTAAAGGGCCCACGCCCGCAGGATGGGTTACTGGCACGCATTTAGATGAAGTAACGGACGCTTTAGTCAACTCGAATAATAGTAAAGTTATATTTTGTCATCATAATCCGCTGCCAATAAACGGCTACCTTGATAAACACTTATTAGAAAATGGCCCACAGCTTTTAAATATCTTAGTTAATAGTAATAATGTATCTGCGCTTTTTCATGGGCATGTGCACAATGATTACGAACAAAGTTTTAGAGGGCTGCCCATATATGCGACCCCAGCCAGCTCAATACAGTTTGTAAAGCACACTTCACAGTGGGAGCAAAAAAATGCGGGACCAGCTTACAGAACGCTAAATATAAAGAGTAAAAAAGATAAAGTAGAAGTAAAAACGGAAGTAGTATGGCTAAACGCGTAATTTATATTCATGGCTTTAATAGTTCACAAAAATCATATAAAGCTGTGCGCTTTGGTGAGCTTATGGCAAACTATGACGTTGATTATTGTGTACCGAACTTAAACCACGAGCCCCTACAAGCTATAATTGAGCTTGAACAATTACTAACGCCAAATACCGTTTTATTAGGTAGCTCGTTAGGTGGTTTTTTTGCCACGTATTTATCGCAGCGTTATCAAATTCCTGCAGTGGTTATTAATCCCGCGGTCGCACCCTATAATTTATTACAGTCGTTACTTGGACCTAATTATAATCCGTATCAAGATTATCATTACGATTTAAATAACAGTCATATTGAGGCACTTAAATTACTCGCTGTAGATAAATTAGCATACCCTGAGTTACTGTACTTATTACAGCAAACAGGCGATGAAGTGTTGAACTTTCAACACGCAGTAAAATATTATTCGCAATGCAAGCAATTGATAGAATTTGGTGGCGATCATAGCTACGTTGAATTTGAACGCACCTTTGCAAGTATTGTAGATTTTCTTAAAATCACGTAAAACTAGTTAGCCTGAACTGAGGTTAGTTACTATATTAACGCTTTAGCGCATATAACAATAAAACTAGTAAAACGTATTAGAGCCTTAGCGGATATAAAGACAAAAACTATGAGTGATCAAAATTATAACGCCGAAGCCATTGAAGTACTTAATGGATTAGATCCGGTAAAACGACGCCCAGGGATGTACACAGATACAACACGTCCCAATCATTTAGGCCAAGAGGTTATCGATAACAGTGTCGATGAAGCTATGGCGGGTCATGCTACTCGTATCGACGTAATACTCCACGAAGACAATTCGCTTGAAGTAAGTGATGACGGGCGTGGTATGCCTATTGATATTCACCCAGAAGAAGGTATCCCTGGGGTTGAATTGATCTTCACTAAATTACACGCCGGTGGTAAGTTTTCTAATAAAAACTATCAATTTTCGGGTGGTTTACACGGTGTAGGTATTTCGGTAGTAAATGCGTTATCTACGCGTGTAGAAGTAACAGTAAGACGCGACGCTCAACAATACAGAATGGCATTTGAAAGCGGCGATAAAGTAGAAGACTTAAACGTAATTGGTACAGTCGGTAAACGTAACACCGGCACTACGGTTCGTTTTTGGGCTGATGTTAGCTACTTTGATTCACCAAACTACTCAATTACTAAACTTAATCATTTATTAAAAGCCAAAGCAGTTTTGTGCCCAGGGCTGCGAATTAAGTTTGTTAATAAGCAAACAAAAGAAACCCAAGAATGGTTTTATGAAACAGGCTTAAAAGACTATTTAGTTGAAGCAATTAAAGGTTTTGAAACATTACCGCAAGACCCGTTTGTTGGCGAATTTAAAAGTTCAATTGAAGGCGCTGACTGGGCTGTTGTATGGCTACCAGAAGGTGGTGAATCAATAGCTGAAAGCTACGTAAACCTTATTCCTACCGCGCAAGGTGGTACGCATGTAAATGGTTTACGCCAAGGTTTGCTTGAAGCAATGCGTGAATTTTGTGAGTTTAGAAACTTACTCCCTCGTGGTGTGAAATTAACTCCTGATGACATTTGGGATCGTTGTAGTTACGTGTTATCGGTTAAAATGCAAGACCCTCAATTTGCCGGTCAAACAAAAGAAAAACTATCATCACGCTCGTGTTCTGCGTTTGTATCGGGGGTTGTAAAAGACTCGTTTAGTTTATGGTTAAATGAACATACAGATACCGCAGAGTTATTAGCTGAGTTATGTATTTCAAATGCGCAAACTCGCTTGCGTGCAGCTAAAAAAGTAGTGCGTAAGCGTGTTACTGCAGGTCCTGCCTTACCGGGTAAACTTACCGATTGTAGCGCGGCCGATAACGACCGTACCGAATTGTTTTTAGTGGAAGGTGATTCTGCTGGTGGCTCTGCTAAACAAGCAAGAGACCGTGAGTTTCAGGCTATCATGCCGCTACGTGGTAAAATTTTGAATACCTGGGAAGTTGAGTCAGGCCAAATACTAGCATCACAAGAAGTACACGATATTTCAGTGGCGCTGGGTATTGATCCAGAATCAACCGATATGTCGGCATTACGCTACAATAAAATTTGTATATTGGCCGATGCTGACTCGGATGGACTACACATCGCAACACTATTATGTGCATTGTTTGTTCGCCATTTTCCAGAGTTAGTAAAAACAGGGCATGTGTATGTAGCAATGCCGCCATTATTTAGAATCGATATTGGTAAAGAAGTTTATTACGCACTTGATGAGCAAGAAAAAACCGCTATTTTGGCGCGCATAGAAGCCGAGAAAAAACGCGGAAAAGTAAACGTACAACGATTCAAAGGTCTGGGTGAAATGAACCCGTTACAACTGCGTGAAACCACGATGGATCCAAATACACGACGTTTAGTGCAGCTTACGCTTGATGAAGAAGTAGAAACCATGGAAATGATGGATATGCTGCTTGCTAAGAAACGATCGCCTGATCGTCGTCAATGGTTAGAAGATCATGGTAACAAGGCACTCGTTTAATTACCTGTGCTTAACACTAGGAGAGGCGAATGAAAAAACTACTAGGAAGTTTGCTGTTACTTGGGCTGACTACCGCTCCTGTAATGGCGAAAAATATACTCGATAAGCTCACCGTAGCACCGGGATTTGAAATAAGCTTATTTGCAAATGATGTAGAAAATGCACGTCAAATAGCCGTTTCAAAAAAAGGTATTGTGTATGTTGGCTCTCGTAAAGCGGGCAACGTATATGCGCTTATTGATCATAATAGCGATGGCGTAGCAGATAAAAAAATTGTTGTGGCTAAAGGCCTAAACATGCCCTCTGGCATAGCAATTAAAGATGGCGATTTATACGTAGGTGAAGTGCATCGTATTATTCGCTTTAAAAATATTGATACCCAATTAAAAGATCCAAAATTTGATGTGGTTTATGACGCATTACCGAGCGAGCGTCATCATGGTTGGAAATTTTTACGTTTTGCACCAACGGGCGAGCTAATCATTCCGGTGGGTGTACCGTGTAATATTTGTGCTGAGGATGAACGTTTTGGTCGTATTTTTGCGCTTAATGTAGAAACAAAACAAATAAAAACAATAGCCAAGGGCGTTAGAAACACCGTCGGTTTTGATTTTCATCCAGCTACTCAAGCTTTATGGTTTAGTGATAACGGTCGCGACATGATGGGCGATGATATTCCGCCTGATGAGTTAAACCGTGCAACGCAAGAAGGTGAGCATTTTGGTTTTCCGTATGTTCATGCCGGTGCAATTATTGACCCTGAGTTTGGTGAAGGTAAAAATATTGCCGATTACACGTCGCCAGCTCTTGCACTTGCTGCGCATGTAGCGCCACTGGGTATTCATTTTTATAACGGTAAGCAATTTCCAGCAAGCTATAAGCAACAATTATTTGTTGCTGAACATGGCTCATGGAACCGTTCTAAAAAGTCAGGTTATAAAATAGGGCTAGCAACAATTGAAGTAGGTCGCGTAACTAAATATACGCCATTTATTACTGGCTTTATGAAAGACGAAACAACATTTGGACGCCCTGTTGCATTTGCAGAATTAGGTGACGGCAGTCTGTTAGTAAGCGATGATTACGCCAATGTAATCTACCGTGTAAGCTATAAGAAAAACTAGGTAAGCTTTAATGAGTGATACAGATACCTTGCTAATGCAAGGAATTGAGCAACAAACAATGGGGCGTTTTACCGAAGACGCCTATTTAAATTATTCCATGTACGTGATCATGGACCGCGCCTTACCGCATGTAGGTGATGGTTTAAAACCAGTACAGCGTCGTATTATTTATGCGATGAGCGAGCTGGGTTTGTCGGCTAACGCTAAGTACAAAAAATCAGCCCGTACAGTGGGTGACGTGCTTGGTAAGTACCATCCACACGGCGACAGTGCATGTTACGAAGCGATGGTATTAATGGCGCAGCCGTTTTCTTACCGCTACCCTTTGGTAGATGGACAAGGAAACTGGGGTGCGGCAGATGACCCTAAATCGTTTGCAGCAATGCGTTATACCGAAGCGCGTTTATCTAAGTTTTCAGAAGTACTATTAAAAGAGCTTGGCCAAGGCACCGTAGATTGGACACCAAACTTTGATGGTACAATGGATGAGCCTGTTGTACTGCCTTCTCGTTTACCGCATATTTTACTAAACGGTATAACGGGTATTGCCGTAGGTATGGCAACCGATATTCCGCCACATAACGTACGTGAAGTGGCTAGTGCATGTTGTTTATTACTTGATAAACCAAAAACAGAGCTTGAAGAATTACTTGAGCTTGTACATGCACCAGATTACCCAACAGATGCTGAAATAATTACTCCAAAAGCCGATATTCATAAAATATATAAAACCGGTCGTGGGTCTATCAAAATGCGTGCGGTTTATACCGAAGAGCATGGCGATATTGTTATTACATCGCTGCCGCATCAATGTTCTGGTGGTAAAGTACTTGAGCAAATTGCAGCGCAAATGAACGCTAAAAAATTACCAATGATTGCCGATTTACGTGACGAGTCAGATCACGAAAATCCAACACGCATTGTAATTATTCCGCGCTCAAACCGCATTAAAGCTGAGCCATTAATGGCGCATTTATTTGCAACCACCGATCTTGAAAAAAATTACCGCGTAAACTTAAACATGCTAGGCCTAGATGGCCGCCCGCAAGTTAAAGACTTACGCTGTATTTTAAGTGAGTGGCTAATATTTAGACGCGAAACAGTGCGTCGTCGTTTGCAGTATCGTTTAGATAAAGTATTAGCACGTCTACATATTTTAGAGGGTTTGCTAGCCGCCTTTTTAAATATTGATGAAGTAATTGAAATCATCCGCAGCGAAGATAAACCAAAGCCTGTATTAATGGAGCGCTTTGATTTAACTGATACGCAAGCAGAAGCAATTTTAGAATTAAAACTTCGTCATTTAGCAAAACTTGAAGAGTTTAAAATTCGTGGTGAGCAAGACGAACTAGCCAAAGAACGTGATAAATTAGCGCAAATTTTGGGCTCAGAACGTCGTATGTCGACACTGCTTAAAAAAGAAATTCAAGAAGCCGCTGAAATGTACGGTGACGATCGTCGCTCGCCAGTGATTGAGCGCTCAGAAGCGAAAGCACTTAACGAAAAAGATTTAATTCCATCAGAGTCAGTTACTGTTGTGCTATCAGACAAAGGCTGGGCACGCGTTGGTAAAGGTCATGACTTAGATGTACAAGGCTTAAATTATCGCTCAGGTGACGGCTTTAGAGCCTCTGCTCGTGGTAAGAGTAATCAACCTGCGGTATTTTTAGATTCAGCGGGGCGGGCGTTTGCAACCGATGCGCACAGTCTACCTTCGGCGCGAAGCCAGGGGGAGCCAATGACAGGTCGTTTTAACTTAACACCAGGCGCTAATTTTGAGCACGTGGTAATGAGTGAAGACGAGCAAGTATTGCTTATGGCGTCAGATGCAGGTTACGGCTTTATTACCGACTTTAAAGACTTAGTTAGTAAAAATAAAAACGGTAAAGCGCTGGTAAGTGTCCCTAAAGGTGGAATATTACTTTCTCCTATTAGAGTGAACGATGTTGCTAGCGATTACTGTATGGCTATTTCTAACGAAGGTCGAATGCTTTTATTCCCGCTGCGAGACTTACCAAAATTAGGTAAGGGTAAGGGTAATAAAATCATTTCTATACCGGGTGCTAAAGTACAAGCCCGTGAAGAGTTTGTAAAAGTGCTTGCTGTTGTACCACTAGGAAGCAGTGTTACGCTTCATGCAGGCAAACGTAAACTAACACTCAAACCAAGCGATTTAGAGCATTATCATGGTGAACGAGGGCGTAGGGGTAATAAACTACCGCGTGGCTTACAGCGTGTTGACGAAGCCGTTGTTGAGCTAACTCCTCAAGATGATGAACCAATGGACGTTATTAGCGAAGAGTAGCCAATTACTTTTTTGTATAAATAAAAGCGGTCTGCATTTGCAGGCCGTTTTTGTTTTAAAATAAAGAGCTTAAATATTTCAGCGTACACTTGTGCGCTATTGACTCGTTTGTGTCACAAAATAACGCTATAATAATTATAATTCATTTTTGGAGAAGCCCATTTGCTAGCTGTTATACGCGTTTTTATTATGCTGCTGTTTATATTATTCAGTTGTATTTTTGGTTTATTACTTTCGATTGTAAGACCATTTCACCCTAATAATGTACATATTATAGCGGGTTGGTTTGGCTCAATGGCTAAAATGGTTGGCGTTAAGCTAGTTCTAACACGTCATAAAGATGCCGTTGATCCAGGTCCTGCAGTTTATGTTGCTAATCATCAAAATAGCTACGACTTATTTACAGTGCCAGCAATGGTGCCAAAAAACTGCGTAAGTTTGGGTAAAAAGAGCTTAAAGTGGATCCCATTTTTTGGTCAGCTTTATTGGTTGTCGGGTAATATATTAATAGACAGATCGAATCGCTCTAAAGCGGCAGGAACTATCTCAAAAGCAGCCGAAAAAATTAAAAATAATGGCTTATCTGTATGGATGTTTCCAGAAGGCACACGAAGCTATGGAAGAGGGTTACTACCATTCAAAACGGGTGCATTTCACACCGCAATGAGCGCAGATGTACCCATAATTCCGGTATGTATGAATACAACACATAAAACCATTAAGCTAAATCGTTGGGATAATGGTACAATTCACATCGAAATGTTAGCGCCTATACCGCTTGATAAAGAAATTAGCGCGCGTGAGCATGCTAAAAGCGTGCATAGCATTATGGCTGCTAAAATAACTGAATTAGATGCTCAAGTGAGAGAAAAATAATGGAAAACTGGCGTGAAATAAGTGAAGACATCGTAAGTTCACTACTTGAAGATGGGTCAGACCCTGAAATACTTTATGAAGTAGAGCACCACTTTGTGTGTGAAGACTTTCCTAAGTTAGAGCAAGCTGCACTTGCTGCTTTTAAATTGGGTTACGATGTTGAAGAACCAGCAGAGCTTGAGCTTGAAGACGGTAACAAAATTTGGAGCTTTGACATTGTAGTTGAAGCTGAGCTAGACGTAGACGTTATTATGGAAGACGTTGATAAGCTAGCGCAACTAGCCGTTGAGTGCGAAGTTGAGTACGATGGTTGGGGTACTTACTTTCAAGAGTAATTAGCTGACTGTTATAAAAAAGGCGATCATTGCAAAGTGCTCGTCTTTTTTAATGCCTGTAAAAGCGTGCTACCAAACATGCGCTTCCCCTCAGGTTTTTTCTAGGGACGATTACTCTTTGTTGCCTAAATGGATGTGGTAAGGGGCGTGAACAGGACGCGGAAGCTTTGCTCGGTTTTTACTTATTTTCACATGGAAGTAAGCCAGTAGCGTAACGCAGGAGTAGTTACCGAGCCCGCTTGGTTACAAACCCCGCGCCGCGATTTAACCGCCCCTAGATTAAACTAATTTCAATCCGCAAAGGGCAACATGCCGAGTTCTGCTAAAGCTTTTAATTCGAACTAAATTGAATCAACCTTCTAGGTGTTTTCAATAATTTATTTAAAACTTATTGGTATGTTTTGTATAAATATTATTAATAAATTATCTATAGAAAATAAAATATCCACCTTCACTGAGCTCAAACACCTCTTAAATTTTCTAAGCTACCCTTCACTAATATAATAATACTTTCATCTTTAAATTCTTATTTCAAATGCATTTCGTTCTGCCATTATTAAATTTTATTTTATATAAACAGTCTAAATTAATTGGTTAACCAGTGGCATTCTAGTTAATTAAACTGAACGTAAGCTTTACTGCATAAAATAAAATGAAAACCAATTTTGTTATTACAGGAAATGCGATTTTTGAATTTTTAATAAATTACCAATTAAAGTTTTATTTAATGCTTTTTCATTATTTTATATTTTTCCCTTATCTGGGTTTTGTTGTTTTTTGACGGTGATTTATTTTAAGCCTCTGTTTTTATTTGTTTTTATTATATGTTGATTTAATGAATCTAAATGAAATCAATACTTATTACCTATTAAATAAATTGTTGCAAATTTATTACAAGCAATATAACTTGTGTCTCAGCCCAGCTGGCAATAATCATTGGTAATATTTATTTGTAAACCAGGAGCGTTTTTTTTACATTTAACTTATTACCAATTACACATAAAAACACAAGTTAAAACCTATTTGCAGGCGGTGATCTAGGCTCAAGTGAAATACTCATTTATAGCCATGTAGTAAGATTTTTTCATGTACAGGTTTGGAGAAATAAAGATAATGATTAACCAAAAATCCCTATTTATGCTTGCAGCAATGACTGCTAGCTCAAGTTTTGTACAAGCGGCAACTGTTAATAATGCTGGATTTGAAGATGGTTGGAATAACTGGAATGAAACAGAACCAGCGGCTATTTCAGGTAGTGCTTACAAGGGCTCTAAATCATTAAAAATTCAAGGTAGTCCAGGGCGTGTTTACCAGAATGTAGATGTAGATAGAAATACTCAGTACACGTTAAGTGCGTACGTACTTGGCAAGGGACAAATCGGCATTAACGATCTTAATGGTTTGTTTAAAAGTGAGAAATTTAACGTTTCTTCGTGGACAAAAGTATCTAAAACTTTCACAACAGCTAGCACTAATTCATTGCAAGTATTTGCTAAGCATGACAATAGCTCAAACGATGTTCGCTTTGACAGCTTTTCATTAACTAAGGGAAGTTCTTCTGGCGGCGGAGACACGGGTGATACTGGCGGTGGCGACACTGGTAGTGGTTCCGGCATAGCAAGCAATATCACCAACGGTAGTATTTTTGACCTTGAAGGTAACGATCCTCATCCATTAGTAAATAGCGACACTTTAGAGTTTGTTCCTCTAGAAGCGCGTCATATCACTCCAAACGGGAATGGCTGGCGTCATGAATATAAAGTAAAAGAAAGTGCACGTGTTGCAATGACCGAAACCTATGAGGTTTTTGAGGCAACTGTAAAAGTTGAAATGTCAGATGGTGGTAAAACGATTATTTCTCAGCACCATGCTAGCGATACGGGTACGATTTCAAAAGTATATGTTTCAGATACTGATGAATCAGGTTTTGATGATAGCGTAGCAGATAACGGGATTTTTGACGTTTATGTTCGCCTGCGTAACACCAGTGGTAAAGAAGAAAAGCATGCACTAGGTACTATCAGAAGTGGTGGTTCATTCAATCTAAAAGTAGTTAATAATTACGGTGATGTAGATGTGACTGCATTAGGTACTACCTTTGGTATTCCGGTAGAAGATGATTCAGAATCTTACTTTAAGTTTGGTAATTATTTACAATCACAAGACCCATATACACTAGATGAGTGTGGCGAGTCAGGAAACTCAGATTCATTTAAAGAGTGCTTTAAAGATTTAGGAATTACAAAAGCTAAAGTAACAATGACTGACGTTAGTTATACGCGTAAAACTAACTAATTATTTAGTAGTTTAGAAAGCCACTCAGTTTAAAGCTGAGTGGCTTTTTTAATGCTTTTTTAATGCTTTTTTAATGCTTTTTAAATGTATAAACTTAATTTATAACCATTTTTTATTTTTAAAATACACACCAATACCGCCAGTAAGTACAATCAAAAATATAACAAACGCACTAAACGCATAGGGGCTCTCGGTACCCGGAATACCTCCTACGTTTACGCCTAACAGGCCGGTTAAAAAGCCTAAAGGTAAAAACAATGCAGCTACAACCGACATTACATACATACGCTGATTTAATTGCTCAGACACTTGGTTAGTGATTGTTTGCTGAATGATTTGCGCACGTTCAATAGAGCTATCAAGCTCCTCTAAATAACGAATAAGTAAGTTTGTTGTTTCGTTTAATTTTGCTTTATCGTCATCTAACAGCCACGGGTAGTGATTATTTACCATTGAGCTAAGGGCTTCTTTTTGCGGTTTTAAATAACGCTTTAAGGCAATTGTTTGACGGCGCAACTGTGATAAACCTTGGTTATCAAACTTTTTACTTGGTTCATCTATTTCTTCTTCAAACTCGTCGAGTGTTTCATCTAGTGAGTCAATAACGCTTTGCATGCGAGAAGTTAGTTTTTGTGTAATAGAGCATACTAGCTCAGAAATATTGCATGGGCCTTTATTTTCATTTAAACAAGCGATCGTATCTTGCACCGATAATAAACGACGTTTGCGGGTAGTAATAAGAATGTCTTCGCTAATAAATAAACGAATTGAAACCATGTCTTCAGGGCTTTGTGCTGGATTTAAATTTACACCACGTAAAAATAACATATGTCCGTTAGTCGTTGATGTAATACGCGGGCGTGTTTCATCAGCAATTAAGGACTCTAATTCGTAGTCGTTTAAATGAGGTTGTGCCTTGAGCCATTCAACAGCCTCGCTTTGGCTATAGTCCATGTGCACCCAAAGTTTTCCGTGGCTTGGTTGCCAGCTATTTAGCTCATTAGTGCTTTCAATAGGGCGAGCGCCGCCTTGTCCATCAAGTACAAGTGCATGTAGTAAACCATTAATCATAATTATTTCTCATAATAGTGTATTTTTAATACCGTTAACTATAGTGTATCTACTTAAGTATTTTAAACTTACCTTTATTTTTAATAAGTTAAGCTTAAATAGCAAAATATATGCAGAGCCTTTGGGCTGAGTAAAGTGGCATAAAGTACTATTCAGCAAGGCGTGCATTGTGTGACCAGTTGTTTAAAAAGATCAATTTAATTTACTAATCGACTAGATAAATTTATTTCGTTGGTGTTTTTTTACCTGTAGCGTATAAGTCACTTTTTTATTAAGGGCACATTTATGACAGCAAAGATCACAGTTGGTTGGCGTGAGTGGTTAAGTTTACCTGGGCTTGGTATTAACGAGATAAAAGCAAAAATTGATACTGGCGCTCGCACTTCATGTATTCATGCAATTAACATTGAAGAATACGAAGTTGACTCAGAAAAATGGGTTAAATTTACGGCCCAGCCACTGCAAGATGATGAGCAAACGCAAGTCACTTGCAATGCAAAAGTTAAAAAAATGAAGTACGTAACCAGCTCAAGTGGGCAAAAAGAACTACGTTACTTTATAGAAACTACATTGCATGCAGGCGAGCACAGCTGGCCTATCGAGCTTACTTTAACAAGCCGTGCAACAATGAAGTTTAGAATGTTATTAGGGCGTACAGCCATGGAAAATCGTATAGTCGTTGACCCGGCTTTATCTCAACTATTAGGTCGTAAGGTTTAACTATGAAAATCGGTATTTTATCTCGCAACAGAAAATTATATTCAACACGTCGCTTAATTGAGGCGGCAGAGGCACGCGGTCACGAAGTTAAAGTGATTGATGCATTGCGCTGTTATATGAATATAAACTCTGAGCAACCAGAAATTCACTATCGCGGTGAAAACTTAAAAGAATTTGACGCAATCGTCCCGCGTATTGGTGCATCGGTTACATTTTATGGCTGTTCGGTACTTCGTCAGTTTGAAATGATGGGTGTTTACCCTGTAAACGAATCAGTCGCTATTTCTCGTTCGCGCGATAAATTACGCTCACTTCAGTTACTTTCGCGCAAAGGCGTTGGTATGCCAGTAACAGGTTTTGCTAGCAAACCAGATGATGTAAAAGACTTACTAGAAATGGTAGGCGGTGCACCTGTTGTAATTAAATTACTTGAAGGCACACAAGGCATTGGTGTTGTACTTGCTGAAACACGCAAAGCGGCAGAAAGCGTTATTGAAGCATTTATGGGCTTAAAAGCTAATATTATGGTTCAGGAATACATTAAAGAAGCGGGTGGTGCCGATATACGTTGTTTCGTATTAGGCGATAAAGTAATAGCAGCAATGAAGCGCCAAGCACAAGAAGGCGAGTTCCGCTCTAACCTTCACCGTGGCGGTAGTGCTACATTAGTTCGTATTACTCCAGAAGAACGTAAAACGGCAGTAGCCGCGGCTAAATCAATGGGCTTGAACGTAGCGGGAGTTGATTTACTTCGCTCATCTCGTGGACCACTTGTGATGGAAGTAAACTCATCACCAGGTTTAGAGGGCATTGAAATAGCAACAGGTAAAGACATTGCAGGCATGGTGATTGATTTCATCGAAAAAAATGCTTCAAGTAAAGGAACAGCAACACGTGGCAAAGGTTAAAATTAACCGTCCTTTTTCCTTATTAGGAGAGAGTGTAGGCGTAGGCGAGCGTAAAACACTTGCCTTAGAGGCAGCTAAACTTTATACCCATTCACCACTTAATATTCCTATTGAAGTGGTTAACGGTGTAATGGAAGGTCCTGTGCTTATGGTGTGTGCGGCTATTCATGGTGATGAGCTAAATGGCGTAGAAGTTGTGCGTCAGTTAATTGCTAAAATAGACCCAAGCCAACTGCGCGGCACAATAATCGCTGTGCCTATTGTGAATGTGTTTGGCTTTATTCATAAATCGCGTTACTTACCAGACCGACGCGATATGAATCGTAGCTTTCCAGGTTCTGAGCGTGGCTCACTTGCTGGGCGTATGGCTTATATGTTTTTTAATCAAGTGGCAATACATTGTACCCACATTATTGATTTACATACTGGCGCTATTCATCGAACTAACTTACCGCAAATTCGCGCTAACTTAGCTGATGAAGCAACCGCGGAAATGGCTAAAGCATTTGGCACGCCAGCAGTTATAGATGCATCATTGCGTAATGGCTCATTACGAAGTGAAGCTGCAAACCTAGGTATACCGGTTATAACCTATGAAGCTGGTGAAGCACTGCGTTTTGATCCAATCGCAATTGCGGCAGGTGTGCAGGGTGTTGATTATGTTATGCGTCATTTAAAAATGATCCGTGGCAAGCGTCCTAAAAAGTTACCAGATCCTATTATTGCAGGTTCAACTAGTTGGATACGTGCCGAAGTTGATGGCATTGTGCGTGCACAAGTATCACTAGGTGAGCATGTAACTAAAGGGCAAGTACTAGCATATATAAGTAGCCCCTTGGGCGACTCTGAGCTTGAGCTTTTAGCGCCTAAAGGCGGTATTGTTATTGGTCAGCAAACTATGCCATTGGTAAATGAAGGTGATGCGGTATTCCACCTTGCTTACTTTGCAAATGACAATAGTTTAGTAGAGCAGCAACTAGAGAACTTTATTGATGAGATAAACGATTTAGATGACGAGCTTAAAACAGCAGAATTAAATAACTAGTAGCCAGCCTGAACTCTATTTAGTTAAAGCATTAAAAAGCCGCAGTAGGTAATTACCTACTGCGGCTTTTTTGTGTGTTTATTTTAATTTAGGATTTTTTAGGTCCAATAATACGCTTTATAACGGGGGCTTTTGTTGGCTTTGGTTCTTTATTTAAGACCATGACAGGACGGGTCACAAATAAATTGTTAGGGTAAATTACGCGGTGCCCATCAATATGCTCAAGTACTACATTCATTAAGCCCATTTCAACAATGCGCCCTTCAACATGATTTGCACCATCAATAATTCGTACCCAATAGCCAACACGGCAATCGTTTTGAATAAACATTAGTAAAAATGCGGTGAGATTACTTAATAATGACCAGGCAGCGAATAGTGCTACGCCCAACATAGCGAATAAAGAGGAGCCTAAAACCAATAAGCCACGCAGCTCTATACCCCAAAATACTAAAACTAAACACAGCACGACAAAGGCGAGTATAATTTTTAGTAAGAGCTCTGCACGATATTTTCGGTGTAAATCAACTTTCCCCTTAATTGCTTTTTCGAGTAATTTTTTGGTTATTTTTAATAGCAGAGGGAAAACCAAAATAGCGATTATAGTTACAATCAACTTATATTGTGATGCAAACAATTCTAAAACTTCTATTATTTCCACATTAGACCCTGAACTTTTATACCAATTTAATTTAATACAATTGGTATTAGTTTAACGTGTTTGTATTATTTAAAAAGTATTTTTAACGCTCACTAACCACTGTACTGAGTCTACGTCATCGTAGCTATCGACTGGGGCTGCAATATCAATGTGGATCATGGTTCCTGAGTTTGCACGACTTGGTGCTAAACGAAGACCCACGCCTATATTTTTTAATACATGTGCGTTTTCACCATTATCTTTATCGTTAAACCATGCTCTGCCCACATCTACAAAAGCTGCGCCACCCACTTTAAATAGTTGTAGTAAATCGTACTCCCAGTAATAGCGCTTTTCTAGATTAACTAAAAAGCTGCGGTCGCCATGTTGATAATCCATAGGGTAACCACGCAGGCCTGTTTCGCCGCCTAAAGTAAGCTGTTGATCAGCAGTAAGGTTTTTTGCGTATTGCACGCGGGCTTTAACATACCAAGATTGGTCTTCACTGGTATTTAAATAATATTGTACTTGGCTAGTGGCCATAAAGTTTTCGAGTTTTTTCTGTTCTTTATTCCAATAGCCATCAATATCAGCACTAAAACGCCATAAGGTATTATCGTTAGTAAAGTGGGCTTTTTTAAAGTTAAAAGAATACACCGCGCGGCTGTCGTCATTACTTAATGATTCGTCTGAATAGCCAATTAAGCTTTTAATATTCCAACCTAAGTTTAAATCCTCAGTGCGAGATATACTGTCAAAATTGCGTACTTTTATGTAGTTATCTTCAAACCAATGGCCGCTTATAAAGGGATAACTTAAACTTCTGTCATCGGCAAGTGGTGCAAATGTAGTGTCTATAGCTTCAAAGGTATGCTGCTCGTCGGTATAACCTAAGGTTAAGCGTTGGGTCCAATTATTATTAAGCGCTTTAGAGTGTCCTATAAATGCACGGTTTAAATCGGTAGTTTGATCAAATTCGCTAAACTCTTCGCCGCGTTTATATAGTGACTCTTCGCGCTGCTCAGAATAGCTTAAAATACCGTAACTAAAAGGGGTGTCTATCGCGTAAAATGGATAGGTTAGCTCAAGTAAATGGCGCTTGCCATCGCTGTTATCAGCGTACTCTAAACGGCCGCGGTAGCGAGTAGATAAAATATTAGGATCGTCGTAAACAAATAAATAACCGCTACGATCGCTGTCGGTCGTGCGTGACAAAGAAAGGCGCTTCCCCCAACCAAGCAGGTTTGATTCTCTAAAACCTATACTCGATTTATTTTCTCCGCCGCTACGGCTAAAGTTTACTTCAGGTAAAAGTGTCCATAAATCACGGGTAACCACTTCTACATTAACGTCACCGTCGCAGTTTTCGATTGCACTAATTTGTGCATCATATAAGTAGCTTTCTTTACGAAGTAGGCGCTCAGACTCTGCAAGCTTTTTAGCATCGTACTTGTCACCAGGGGAGAATAATAAAAGGTTATTAATGACATCGGGCTCTGTTTGAATATGAGCGCGGTTAGCAAATCGGAATAGGGCATTATTTTCCTCTTCAAGCTCAGTATTAAATACATTAAGTTGCTTGAGCTTTATTGAGGCTATTTTAGCGTTACTATTACTGTGCGTGAGGGTTGTTTTGTCTTGAACTTCTCGGCGTAAGTTTTTATTTGTGCTTAAATCTGTCTGTTCTACAAGGCAGTTATCAGTTTTCGTTGAAGATTGTTGTGCGAATGCATTAGGCACATAAAAGCTTAAAACCGTTAAGCTAATACAACATTGTGCTATCCATTTCTTGTTCACCATTAAACCTCTTTACTGCTACGTAGCAAATGACTATCGTAATATCAGCTTACATCATTGTTATTATAATGTAAGTAAAAGGTATGGATTTTGAAACTAATTAATTGTTACTCATATTCACTTATGTTAATAACCAACCTGGTTTAGAACCGCCTGTGGGCGGGATATTAAAAGCTAACTTAAATAAAATGCTAAAGCGGCTAATAAGTGCTCAGCTTCATGGCCTTCGGCATTAATCCAAATACTTTGGCTGTAATGCTCATAGTTTAAATTAAAGGTCTGCTGATTATAGGTAAAGCGAACTTGATGGCGATCGGCGCCTGCAGAATACTCATTGAGTGTTACATCGTCTGAGTGTAAAAAGAGTGTGCTCCACAGTTCAAAGTCTTCATCGTGTGGAGGCTCGACTGGTGTAATTAAAATGTATTTATGGGCGTGGTCATATTCTATTTGGGTCATAACATTCTTAATTTGTAGCTAGGTAATTGCGAATTGCAGTTAAAAATTCGCCGCCGTACTTATTTAACTTAGTAAAACCCACACCCGACACTTTTAAAAATTCACTGTCGTTTGTTGGCATAAGCTGCGCCATTTCGGCTAATGTTTTATCATTAAATACCACATAAGGTGGTACATCATCGGCATCAGCAAGTTCTTTACGTAGTGCGCGCAGGCGAGCAAACAGTTTTTTGTCGTAATTAAATTGTGCTAACTTATCTTGATAAACGTGTTTGGCTTGCAGGCGTGGCTCGGCTAATTGCAGTGCGTACTCACCTTTTAAAATTGCACGCGCGGCTTCGGTTAACCTAAGTGACGCACCTTGTGTTATATCTTGGCTAAGTAAGCCTTGGTGAATAAGTTGGCGTAAAATACTAAGCCAAAATTCACTGCTTTTATCTTTACCTATGCCGTAAGTGCTTAGCTCATGATGATTGTTATCGCGTATGCGGCTAGTATTTGCACCACGTAGTAATTCAACAATGTACCCAAGACCAAAGCGCTGGTCAGCTCTATACACACAAGAAAGCGCTTGTTGGGCAACCAATGTACCGTCAAAGCTTTTAGGTGGATTTAGACAAATATCGCAGTTACCACAAGGTTCGCGCTGATACTCACTAAAATAGTTAAGCAATATTTGGCGGCGACACGTTTGTGCTTCTGCAAAGCTTGCCATTGCGTTAAAGCGTTGTTCTTCTACACGGCGGCGTTGCTCGTCGTCTATGTCTTCAAAAAAGCGTCTTACACGGCCAATATCAGCTGGGTCAAAATACATTATGGCTTCTGCGGCAAGTCCATCTCGCCCAGCACGCCCCGTTTCTTGATAGTACGACTCTATACTTTTTGGAATATCGTAATGCAGTACAAAACGCACGTTAGGCTTGTTTATACCCATACCAAAGGCAACGGTTGCGACCACTATTTGTATATCGTCACGTGCAAAACCAGTTTGTACAAATTGTCGTTGCTCGTTACTCATACCTGCATGGTAAGCTGCAGCGTTTAGCCCTGCATCTGCAATTTTTTCAGCAATGTCGTCTACGCGTTTACGGCTGGTGCAATAAATAATACCGCTTTGGCTTTTTTGCTCTTTTAAGTAGCGAAGCAGTTGCACCATAGGTTTAAATTTTTCTTCTATGGTGTAGCGAATATTGGGGCGATCAAAGCTGCCAGTATGAATATAAGGCTGTTGTAGTTTTAGTTGCTCAACTATATCAAAACGGGTGGCTTTATCGGCAGTTGCAGTGAGCGCCATCATGGGTACATGTGCAAAACGTTGCTTTAATTCGTTTAAGCGAAAGTAATGAGGCCTAAAATCGTGGCCCCAATGCGACACACAATGCGCTTCGTCAATGGCAAATAAGCTTACATTTAAATGCGATAAACGCTCTAAAAATTCGCGTTGTAATACTTTTTCAGGTGCCACATATAAAAGCTTAATTTGCCCCTGATGAAGCTGTTGATACACCAATTGCTGCTCTTCTCGCGCTAAGCTGTTATTTACGTAAGCGGCTTTTACCCCAAGTGCTTGTAGTTGACTTACCTGATCTTGCATTAGCGATATGAGCGGAGATATAACAATAGTGACGCCTTCAAGCACTAAAGCGGGTATTTGATAGCAAACCGATTTTCCGCCGCCAGTAGGGAGCAATACAAGCGAGTCTTGGCCGTTAATAGCAGCATCAATAACTGTTTTTTGGCCGTCGCGAAATTCACTGTAGCCAAACACTTGTTTGAGGACAGTTTCGGGTTTACGCACAAGGGTGCTAGAAGGTGGTGTTGATGTATTCATTGGCGGGTATTTTAGTGGTTTTTTAGTGAGATGTCTTTAGCTGAGTTACTTATACCAATCCGCAATACTACTTAATCAATTTGAGGGATTAAATCTGACGCTAGCTGCGTTAAAAATTTCTGATATAGAACAACTAAATAACGAGTTTTTTGCCTTGTTATAGACACTATTTTTTTACCTCCAGATAGATCACTTAATTAAGCTAATTGGTATTAACCTCAACTCTATTGTAAGTAAATTAAACTCTGGTAGTGTTGAAACCGCTTATTAAGATAGATCTGCTTTCTTAAAGTTAGGTTGCTAAGTAAATGATTTAACTAGAGCCTCGTAGTTTTGCTTAAGTTATGCTTTACTCATCGTACCAGTTTAAACATAGAGAATAATAATGAATAAAGAAATGTTAATTGAACAAGTGGGCGCATTATTTGTAAATGGCATGCCGTTTAACCAGTTTTTACAAATATCGGTTGAGTCGTTGAGCCCTGAACAGGCCAAAATTACGTTTCCGTGGCAGGATGTACTCATTGGTAACCCTGCGCAAAAAATACTGCACGGTGGTGTTATTTCAGCCGTACTTGATAATGTAGGCGGTATGCTCGCGGCAGCAAGCGTGATTGATAAGCTAACCGATTTAGATATAGGAAGTGTGCAAACAAAATTAGCCACGCTTGGGACTATCGACTTGCGCACTGATTATTTGCGCCCTGGTAAAGGAGAGAGCTTTACAGCGAGTGCCACACTTATTCGCTCAGGTAATAAAGTGTGTGTTTGTCGAATGGAATTACATAATGAGCAATCAGTTCAAATTGCTTTTGGGACAGGCACGTATTTAGTTGGATAAAACGTGTATGGGAAGTAAACTAGCGGCCTTTTAAATCACTAAGTGTTTATTATGTCGATTGATACTGAGCAGCGTAAAGGTGCTATTTTTGCTTGTCTTGCTTTTTTTATGTGGGGCCTTGCGCCAATATATTTTAAGTTAATTCAGCATGTTTCTGCCTTTGAAATTTTAATGCATCGGGTTGTTTGGTCGGTTGTATTTTTAGTATTAGTAGTAAGTGTTTTAAAGTATTGGGGTAAAATTAAACGCATTATTGTTCAGCCTAAGCTTTTGCTTATGCTTGTTATTACCTCAACATTACTAGGGTTTAACTGGGGTTTATTTATATGGGCTATAAATAATAACCATATGCTTGATGCGAGTTTGGGCTATTACATAAACCCTCTTTTAAATGTATTACTGGGTATGCTCTTTTTAGGTGAACGCCTGCGTAAGTTTCAAGGTGTAGCAGTGGCACTTGCCTTTACCGGTGTTGTGCTGCAGCTAATTAGTTTTGGCTCGTTTCCGGTAGTTGCCTTTTCACTTGCTATATCATTTGCACTTTATGGGTTGTTACGTAAAAAACTACCCGTTGAAGCCTTGCCTGGCATTTTACTCGAAGCACTTATATTACTGCCTGTTGCACTCATTTATTGGTGGTTAATGGTGCCTACAACAACATCAAGCCTGCCAGCTAACGGTTGGCATACTAATGCATTACTGATTAGTGCAGGTATTGTAACTACATTACCATTGCTGTGTTTTACCGGCGCCGCCAAACGCTTGCAGTACACTACACTGGGATTTTTTCAGTATATTGGGCCAAGCCTAATGTTTATATTGGCAGTGGTGTTTTACGGTGAAGTGTTTGACGCTGAGAGATTAGTAACGTTTGCATGTATTTGGAGTGCGCTAGCTATTTTTAGTTGGGACTCTTACAATCAATCACGCAAACGTAAAAAAGCGGCTATTACAGCCGCAGAAGTATAATTAACCTAATAGAGCTGTTAGCTAACTACTTTATTACGACCAGATTCTTTAGCGTCGTAAAGCTTTAAATCGGCCTGTTTTAATAATTCATCAATTTGATAAACAGGCCCATCTGCAAAACCAATAGATATAGTAAATTTGATTTTTTCTTTACTAAACTCTTGGCTGTTCGCCTCTATAAAGTACCTAAAACCTTCAAGTCTTTTTAGTGCTTCCTGTTTATCCGCATTTGCAAAGTAAACGGCAAACTCTTCACCACCTAAGCGGGCCACTAAATACTTTTTAAAATATTTACTAAAGCAAATGGAGAGCCCTTTTAATACTTCGTCGCCTACATCATGTCCGTGAGTGTCATTAATTACTTTAAAATGGTCAATATCAAGCATGGCTAGCGCTCCTGAACCTTGCTTATTTTTAATATTTTTAAGTGATTTGCTTGTTTCTTCAAAAAAGTAACGACGATTAGGTAGATTAGTTAGGTAATCGGTGTTGGCTTGGCGTTTAATTGTGGCTATTTGCTCTAGCATATCGACGTTTTGGCTAAGCCTGCAGTAAAACTCTTCACTATTAAAAGGTTTATGTAAATAATCGTTTGCGCCATTTTTTAAAAATAAACTAGAAAGCCCTAAAGAGTCAGAGCCCGAAATACCAATAATGGCTTTTTCGTCGTTGCTATATAAGCGGCGAATTTCGCTACATAACTCATCACCATTCATGTTTGGCATTTCGTTATCAGTAATGATGACTGAAATGTCGGGTGAATTTTCGAGCATTTTTAATGCTTCTTCACCGTCTTGTGCTTCAATAATTTGATATTTGTGACGAACTAACAAGCTGCAAATGTATCGGCGAGTCGATTTAGAATCATCAACAACGAGTACTTTTACATTTTCATTGCGAGGTAAGCGGTGTAATTGTTTTTCTAGGTATTGGTAAGCTTGTTTGTTTTCTTTAATGATGTAATCGATGATTGGGTATTTTTCGACGGTGTCGCGGGTTTTTTTATCAATATTACCCGTCATTACAATAGTTGGGATATCAGCATTAACAGTGCAGGGTACTGCTTCACCTGATGGGGCATCAGGTAATATAAAGTCAACTACAGCGCAAAAGTAGCTATTTTTACTTATAAGCTCTTTTGTTTGTGCTAATGACTCTGCTATATCAACTTCATAGCCTGCTTTAAGCGCGATGTGCTTTTGCACTCGCGCCATTGCAGGTGTATCTTCAACTATTAGTATTTTTCGCGTCACGGAACAACCCTGTTTATATTTTGCAAAAATATTTGCTTATACAAGTTGTAACTGTTAAAACGCAAAAAAGCAAATAACTTAAGTACTTACAGATTATCCGCTTCTGAATAATACTCTTGGCTAATCGGTGCCGGCCCTGACATTTTTGAGCGGCCAAATAAAGTATGAAACTTAGTTTTACAGGTCGTTAGCTTTAAGTATTTTACCCAAGCACGTTCGATTGGGTTAGTAGGTTCTTGTGAGCCAGTTACTACTGCTACAAACTGTTCTTGATGTTCGTTTTGCGGCTCAATTGTTTTACTGTATAAGCCTCTTAAAACAACACCGTGTTGTTCTAATATACTGGCTTCTAATAAGGTGAAGTTTCCGCTGCGGCTAAAACCACGTGGAAAATTCTGATCATCATAAAATTGACGTTGGCTAACAAATGCTTGGCGTAGTAATGAAATGTTATTGCTCATAGCTTTATCCTCATACCCTATTAATTAGCTGGAGTATGATGCAAGTTTGGCAATTTATTAAACAAATTATTTTTATCGTGAGGATAAAAAATTGGATATCGATTTATTAAAAACATTCGTTGAGGTAGTGCGTACGCGTCACTTTGGTAAAGCGGCCGAAAACCTTTATATTACGCAGTCTGCAGTGAGCTTTAGAATTCGCCAATTAGAGCAAGGGCTTGGTGTTAATTTGTTTATTCGCCAGCGTAATAATATTCAACTTACAGCACCTGGCGAGCGCTTATTACCGCACGCACAAATGATTATTACGGGCATGCAGCGGGCCAAAGTAGATGTTGCACTTGCCGACAATATGCATAAGCAAATTAGCTTAGCAGGAACGCCTAATATTTGGGATGCTTTTTTACAGTTTGGTATAACAAATATTGTATCGGCGATGCCGGGCGTGTCGTTGGTTGCAGAAGTTAAAGCACAACAAGAGAGCACTCGACTTTTATTAGAGCGTACTCTCGATTTGGCAATATTATTTGATCCACCAAAAGTAGATGAATTAGTGGTAGAGCGAATTTGTGAGTTGCCAATCATTCCAGTAAGCGGATACGACACCGCAACGAACGAAAACTTTTTTGATAATCAATATGTGTATGTTGATTGGGGAACTACTTTTTCTCTTTGGCATGCGCGTCAGTTTACAGGAAAAACACCCCCTTACTTTAGAACCAGCACGGGGCGTATTGCACTTGATTTAATACTGCAATGTGGTGGTAGTGCATTTATACCTCAAGTATTGGTTGAAGGGCATTTAGAAAAAGGTGAGTTGTTTCATGTTAAAGGGGTAGAAAACACCTCAAGAGACGTATTTATTGCGTATCACAGAGACAACGAGCAAAAAGAGCTAATAGAAACCTTAGTTAATTTACTTTCGCAAATGACGCCAAGCTTGTCATTAAAGCAAGATAAGTAAGTACGACCATCTACTAGGCTTTCATGTTATTTTGATTTCACATTTAATGCATTTTTATTAACAAAAAAAGACATTAATATTTCCGTTGTAATATTACTGTCATTTAGGAATGACAAAATGCAGCAGTTTTGAAAATTAGTCTTTTGTGATTATCCAAGGAAATAACATGAAATTTGTAAAATCGAGCTTATGCTTAGCACTATTAAGTGGTTTATCTTTTAATGCACTTGCCGACGCAGACATTTACGGTAAAGCGAATGTAACAGTGCAATCATCTGATGATGGCGAAGGGTCTTTTACCGAGATAAAAAGTAATGCATCTCGTCTTGGTGTTAAAGGTTCTGAAAAAATAAATGATAGTTTAGAAGCGGTATATAAGTTTGAGTTTCAAGTTGATGTGTCTGATGCTGATTCAAAAGGCGATAACGACGACAATATTTCTGCGCGTAACCAATATGTTGGTTTAAAAGGTGCGTTTGGTCAGGTTGTAATTGGTCGTAACGATACTGCGCTTAAGCAATCTCAAGGTAAGTTAGATTTATTTAACGATCTTGAAGGCGACATTAAAAATGTATTTAAAGGTGAAAACCGCTTAGGAAATACAGTTAGTTATTCATCAAACTCATACGAAGGTTTTAAAGTACTAGCTACTTTTGTAGCTGAAGATGATGTAGACGCTGATAACGGTTACTCAATGGCGGTGACATACGGCGACGTGGCACTTAAAAAGAGCGCTGTATATGCCTCGATTGCAGCCGATAGTGAAGTAAATGGCTACGATGTAGTACGTGCATCAATCCAAGGTAAAATCGAAAACTTTAAATTGGGCGCAATGTACCAAACACAAGAAGCAGTAGATGGCAGCGCAGAAGCGGATGGTTACTTGCTAAATGCTGCTTACAGTATGGGTAACAACACATTTAAAGTGCAATACCAAGATATGGACTTTGACGATAGCGACGATAAGTCAGCAATTTCAGTTGGTCTTGATCACAAATTAAATAAAAATATTAAAGTATTTGGTTTTTACTCAAGCTTCGATATGGACAACAACGTTGACCAAGACTACGTAGGCTTAGGTATGGAATACAAGTTTTAACGATTAGTTAAAACACTCCCTTTTTAACCGCGCTCTTTTGAGTGCGGTTTTTTTGCTTTAAATTATTTACTTAGCCGCCCATAATAGAGCTTCATTTGGAATGAGGTGCGAGTCCTCGACTGTTCCCGCAACTGTAATTAGCGCAAAGCTTTAAGTCAGATACAAATGGTATAATACCAATTTTATTAAAAACATGATCTTTCTAGCGAATTAAATAACTTACTAACTTCGTTAAAAATTATTTATATAGAACAACTATATGTCATAATTTCCGCCTTGTTATTAAGCTATTTATTTGTCGCTATAATAAATCACTAATTTAATGCAATTGGTATGAATTCTTTTAACGAGCGGGTTTACTCATTTTTTCTTGTAGTGCATTAGTATTTTTATCGCATTTTTAGTGAGTTTAACCTAGGGTCTGTTGATCTTTGCGGATTAAAATTTGTTCAAACTAGGGGCTATTTAATCGCGGCGCGAGGTTTGTAACCTAGTGGGCTAAGTAAAAACCGAGCAACAAAGAGTAAATAGCCCCTAGGAAGAACCCTTTGGGCAGCGCCTGTTTGGCATTAATGCGACGTTATCGCCCATTTATGGGGAATAACCACACTACATAGGCTCTGCCTTGCCTAAATACCAAACAGACTGTTGCAAATTTAACCTTGAAAGATCAACAGACCCTAGCCTAGGACTGACTATTGCACACTCAAACGCCATTAAATAAACCATTACTAAACGTTAAAAACGTATCATGGGGTATTGGCAATAAAACGATTCTCAAAAAAATAAACCTTAAAATAACCACAGGTAAATTTGTTGGTTTAATTGGACCTAATGGCGCAGGTAAATCGAGCTTATTGCGTTGTTTATATCGTTTTAATAAACCAAGTGATGGCGTTGTAGAGTTTAACAACACCGACATTTGGCAGCTAAAAAGCGATGAGTACGCAAAAAAAGTAGCGGTTGTTTTACAAGAAACCCCGTCGCAATTTAACTTAAGCGTATTTGATGTTATTGCGCTTGGGCTAACGCCTCATAAATCGCTATTCAGCTCAATAACTAACATCGATAAACAAAAAATTATTCAAGCTATCAATACCGTAGGATTAGCAGAGCATAGTGATCAAAGCTTTGAATCGCTCTCAGGCGGTGAAAAGCAACGTGCCTTGATAGCCCGCGCCATAGTTCAGCAACCTCAACTGTTAATAATGGACGAGCCAACCAGCCATTTAGATGTTAAATACCAAATACAGGTAATGGAGCTTGCTAAATCGTTGGGTGTAACGGTGTTTGCATCGTTTCATGATTTAAACTTAGCCTCTGCAATGTGCGATGAACTAGTGGTTATTAAAAACGGTGAAATTACACATACAGGCGCGCCAAGGATAGTATTAACCGAAAGCATGCTAGGCGACGTTTTTGGTGTCTGCGCTCAAGTAAATAACCACCCGCAAATATCGAAGTCGGGAAATAGCATCCCTCATATCACTTACTTTTATGGTTACAAATAATATGAGCGCAGTTAATACTCGCCACTCATTTGCGCTATTTATAAGTGCTTCAGCTGCTTTATTTAGCTTATTTGCAGCACTTAGTTTTGGCGCAGCAGATACCTCACTTCAAGATGTATTTAATAGCTTTTTACTCTCAAATGATGCGTCTTTTAATACGCGTATTATTTTTGAACTAAGAATGCCACGCACATTACTCGCCTTTTTAGCAGGCTCTGGCTTAGCAATTGCGGGGCTTATTTTACAAACGGTAACGCGCAACCCTTTAGCCGATCCTTACTTATTTGGTATATCGTCGGGTGCCTCATTTGGTGTGGTGTTACTTATGGCGCTAGCAGGTATTAGCGCAGGCTTTATGCTATCTGCAGCAGCACTGCTGGGCAGCTTACTCGCTATGAGTTTATTAATACTTATTGCAGGTAGGCAGCAAAGTGCACAGGTAGAATCAATGTTATTAGCTGGTGTTGCTCTGTCATTTTTATTTAGTGCGTTTACCAGTTTGTTGCTTTATTGGAGCGACCCACAGGCGGTAGCCGCTATTTTATTTTGGACACTGGGCAGCTTTGCGCGTGCGCAGTGGGCTACGCTTTGGTTGCCTTTGTTGGTAATTACATTGTGTACGTTTGTAATGCTAAGCTTTAGAAGGCAACTCAATGCCATGTTACTAGGCGATGAAAGCGCAATTACATTAGGTGTTAGGGTCCAGCGCTTTAGAATACTTATGCTAGTTTTGAGCTCATTAATTACCGCTGTGCTGGTGGCTATGTGTGGTGGTATTGGGTTTGTAGGATTAATGGTACCGCACATTGTGCGCTTTTTTATCTCCCAAGGCACCATCGCGGGATTGCTAGTAACCAGCTTAGTGGGCGGTACATTTATGGTGTGGGTTGATGTACTTTCGCGCTCCTTGCTAAAAAACCAAGAGTTACCTGTAGGTGTTATAACCGCTGCTATTGGTAGTGTGTTCTTTTTAAGTTTATTGTTTTTTAGAAAGCGAAGGGTGTAATTCTATGAAAACCTTAATGGTGCAAGGCACTACTTCCGACGCAGGTAAAAGTACCCTAGTTGCAGCCCTTTGCAGAGTGTTTGCTAAGCGTGGGGTAAGAGTTGCGCCTTTTAAACCACAAAATATGGCACTTAATAGCGCAGTAACAAAAGATGGTGGCGAAATTGGTCGTGCGCAAGCTTTGCAAGCAATAGCGGCTAAAGTAGAGCCCGAAATAGATTTTAATCCCGTATTGCTTAAACCTAATAGCGACACGGGCGCACAAGTAATTATTCACGGAAAAGCCATTACTAATATGGAAGCGAGCAAATATCACGACTATAAAAAAGTGGCGATGGATGCAGTAATTACCTCACATAACCGCTTAGCTAAACGCTTTGATTTACTCCTTGTTGAAGGGGCGGGTAGTCCTGCTGAAATAAACCTGCGTGAAAACGATATTGCCAATATGGGTTACGCCGAAGAGGTAGATTGCCCTGTCATTATTATTGCCGATATAGATAAAGGCGGTGTGTTTGCACATTTGGTAGGTACGCTTGCGTTGTTAAGCGAGTCAGAACAGGCGCGCGTAAAAGGCTTTGTTATAAACCGCTTTAGAGGCGATATAGGTTTGCTGCAAGGCGGGCTTGATTGGCTTGAAGAATATACAAACAAACCCGTACTTGGCGTATTACCTTATTTGCACGATCTTGCGCTTGATGCCGAAGACGCCGTCGCAATTGATAATAACGTAACCAACGCCACAATTAATATTGCAGTGCTACTTGTTCCCCACATTAGTAACCACACCGATTTTGATGCACTGCGTTTGCACCCAAACATTAATATAAATTACGTGCGCCATACGCAAACGATCCCAGACGTTGATCTGATAATTCTCCCAGGCAGTAAAAATGTGCTGGGCGATTTAAATTTTTTGAAAAATGAAGGCTGGGACACTCAAATTAAGCGCCACTTACGCTATGGTGGCAAAGTACTTGGTATTTGTGGCGGCATGCAAATGCTGGGCAATACAATCAACGATCCCGATGGTATTGAATCGTCATTAAAACAAGTGAATGGGCTTGCTCTATGCGACTTTGAAACCACGCTGACAGCACAAAAAGTATTAACTAAAATAACCGCTACACTGCTTTTAAATAACCAATCAACACCCTGTAGTGGTTACGAAATACATGCAGGGATTAGCCAAGGTGCAGCGCTTAATAAGCCATTTTTAACCTTTGATGAAAACCACCCACATGGTTTTATGTTCGATGGCTTTATTAGCGATGATAACGCCATTGCGGGCACTTATTTACATGGCTTATTTGATGAAGCCGATGCTACATCGCAAATTTTAAAATGGGTAAAACCAAGCGCCTCAATTAACCCAATTAGTATTGCCGCTCACCGCGAGCAGCAGTTAGAACGATTAGCAACCATGTGCGAAACGCATTTAAACATACAGCAAATTATCTCGATTTATGAAGGGCACAATAATGACTGAACAAAACAATGATAAGCACAAGCAGCGCCAACAAAAAGTAAAAGAACAAGTGGACGCACGTGTTGCCGCCGCACAAGATGTAAAAGGTATTTTTCAGGTAATTACCGGTAATGGTAAAGGTAAATCAACCTCGGGTTTTGGCGTTGTAGCACGTTGCGTAGGGCATGGTAAAAAAGCAGCTGTTTGCCAATATATTAAAGGTACGTGGGAGTGTGGCGAGCGTAATTTATTACAAGGTGCAGGTGTTGAGTTTGTTGTAATGAACACCGGTTTTACTTGGGATACGCAAAATAAAGAAGCCGATACTGCAGCCGCGCAGGCAACATGGCAAGAGTCAAAACGTATGCTTGCTGATAGCAGTATTGATTTAGTATTACTTGATGAGCTTACGTATATGGTGACTTACGGCTACGTAGATTTAGATGAAGTAGTAACAGCGCTTAATAACCGCCCGCCAATGCAGTCAGTTATTATTACAGGGCGTGCAGCGCATCGTACTTTAACCGACCTTGCCGACACGGTAAGCGAAGTGCGTAATGTAAAACACGCATTCGATTCAGGCATAAAAGCGCTTGAAGGGTTTGATTACTAATGTTTAAAGCGTTTTTTATTGGGCTGCTGCTTTTTAGTGTATCGGGCAGTGCACTTGCAGAGCAGGCTAATGATTCTAAAAAACTGCGAATAATCGCGCTTGCACCACATATAGTCGAAAACCTATTTGCCATAGGGGCGGGCGATAATATTGTGGGCACAGTTGATTACGCCGACTACCCTGCTGAAGCCCAAAGTATTGAGCGCATAGGCGGTTATTACGGTATCTCACTTGAAAAAGTGTTGGCGCTTAAACCTGATTTAGTCATTGCGTGGAAAAGTGGAAATCAAAGCGAAGATTTAGCCCAAATAGAGCGCCTGGGCATAAAAGTATATTTAAGTAACCCCACCACAATCGCTGGTGTAGCTGATGAATTACTTACTTTTGGTGAATTTACAGGGAACATTAAGCAAAGCCAGCAAGCGGCAAATGCATTTAAACATAAGCTAAATGGTATTGTTAAAAGCCAGCAAGATAAAAAAAATATTACCGGGTTTTATCAGTTATGGGCTGAGCCCATGATGACAGTAAGTAAAAATACATGGATAAGCCAACTGATTGAAACATGCCATGTAAGTAATGTATTTGCACAGAGCGTTACAGATTACCCGCAAATTAGTATCGAAAATGTCATTGTTACTAAGCCACAAGTTATTATTATCCCTGATGAAAAATCAAAAACGCCACAGCCGGTTGTTAATTGGCAAAAGTGGCCAGAAGTGCCCGCCGTTAAAAATGATCAATTTATTAGCGTAAATGCCGATTTATTACATCGTTTTACTCCGCGCATGCTAGATGGACTCGCGGATATGTGTGATAAAATAGACGCATCACGTAAACAGATTAAGAGTACACAATGAGCGATTGGGCTACATTTTTAGAAAGTGAATTACAGCAACCTTACATGCAGGAAACGTTAGAGTATGTGGCTAATCGCCGCAATGAAGGTGTTGCTGTTTATCCGCCTGAAGCTCAAGTATTTAGTGCTTTTGATGCCACAGCACTAAATGACATCCGCGTTGTAATTTTAGGACAAGACCCATACCACGGAGAAGGGCAAGCGCATGGCTTGTGTTTTTCGGTATTGCCTGATGTAAAAAAGCTGCCGCCGTCGCTTAAAAATATGTACAAAGAGTTAGCTACCGATATCAGCGGTTTTGCTGTTCCTGAACACGGGTACCTGCAAAGCTGGGCTGATCAGGGCGTGTTTTTACTCAATACAGTATTGACCGTTGAGCAAGGGCAAGCGCATTCTCACAAGCATTTAGGATGGGAGCAATTTACCGATAATGTAATAGCGCATATTAATAAACACTGCGAAGGTGTGGTATTTATTTTATGGGGTGCACACGCACAAAAAAAAGGTAAAGGCATAGATAGCGCTCGCCATCATGTTTTAAAAGGGCCGCACCCATCACCGCTTTCGGCGCATAGAGGCTTTTTTGGCTGTCAGCATTTTTCAAAAACGAATGAGCTATTACAAGCCCAAGGTGAAAAACCGATTAACTGGCAGGTGTAAATAACCTGAGCTCTGAATAATAAATTTATCTCATGCAGCTATTTTCAGTGCATTAAAAAAGGCCTCCATATATCGGAAGCCTTTTTGTTTAGTTGGGGCGTATTGAATTAAAAATCGAGCTCTTCAATTGCAATACTGTCTGTAAAGTAGTCTAGTTCTTGTAGTTCTTTACGTAGGCGCTGTTTGTCTTTTATTGCTTCTATTTCACGCCATTTTCTTTTTTTATTTTTCTGAGAGGTTTTCCTTGTTGTATCTGGTCCTTCTAATATCTCTAATATATCGTTTAGGCTATCCATGAACTTCTCCTATTGATTTTATTGACCTCAAGAATACCTATACCACAGGCCTAGTTAAAATAGAATAAAAAAGTGACAGTTATGTTACATAAGTGTGATTAATTGATGAAGGTTTATACGAAGATTATATGAAGTCGATATGAAGATTATATAGAGGGATAGCGTATTTTAGGCATAAAAAAACGCCGCTATTGCGACGTTTTTAAAACACGATTATAGCAAATTACATTGCTTTAAAGCGCGCCTCTAGTTGTTCTTGTGCATCAGCAAAAGAGCGAATACCTTCAGCTAGTTTTTCAGTAGCCATAGCATCTTGGTTATGTAACCAACGGAACTGTGCTTCTGTTAATGGCTCTGGTTTTGGCTCTTGTGGAACATCGCTTTCAAGCAAATATTCTTGTGCGCCTTCAAGGTTACCTAAATCTTCTAAAAGATTAGGGCTAATAGTTAGCTTGTCACAACCTGTAAGTGCAATAATTTCGCCTGTATTACGGAAACTTGCACCCATCACAACTGTTTTGTAGTCATGACGTTTGTAAAATTCAAAAATGCTGCGTACAGACTGAACACCTGGATCTTGTAGCGGATCGGTTGGTTTTTCCATACCGTTAGCAACGTGCCAATCTAAAATACGGCCAACAAATGGCGAAATTAGAAATACGTTTGCATCGGCACACGCGCGAGCTTGGGCATCGCTAAATAATAAAGTAAGGTTACATTTAGTCCCTTCTTTTTCTAGTTGCTCAGCGGCTTTAATACCTTCCCATGTAGACGCTACTTTAATTAAAATTTTGTCTTTGCTTACACCTTCTTTTTCGTAAAGGCTAAGTAGGGTATGTGCTTTATCAATCGTAGCTTGCGTATTAAACGAAAGGCGTGCATCTACTTCAGTCGAAATATAACCAGGTACAATAGCGCTAATTTCTTTACCTAGTAATACGGCAAAGTAATCACATGCTAGTTCAAGTTGTTTAGCAGGCTCTTGCTCGGTTTCTTTTGCGTAGCTCCAAGCTTTATCTAAGTAAGGCTTATATGCTTCAATCTCGCTCGCTTTTAATAAAAGCGACGGGTTTGTAGTTGCATCTTCTGGTTGATGCTTTTTAATAGCTTCAATATCACCAGTGTCGGCCACAATAGATGAATGTTGTTTTAGCCTTTGTAGAGCTGAAGTCATTTGCTTTCCTCATTCCAAGCAAGTTAAAAGAAAAATCTAATCACTCTTAATATATATAATCCATACTGCAACAGTGTGACAATGCTTGATAGGTCTTATGTCCTTATCAATAGAAAAACGGCAATGCATGGGTTATTAAGAGAGGATTTATTTAAACAAAACGTGCTTTTCGTTTCATTTAATGTTGAAATTGACACTAAATAAATTACAAGTCAATAGCTAACTATGATCACTGTTATTTCACCTGCAAAAAATCTTGATTACGAAACGCCACCCGCAACAGACAAGTTCACTCAGCCTGAATTACTAGAGCACAGCGAAGAGCTCATGAAAGTATGCCGTGAACTAACACCAGCGCAAATTGGCAGTTTAATGAAAATTAGCGACAAGCTATCTGGGCTTAACGCAGCACGCTTTAGTGAGTGGGCGCAGCCGTTTACACAAAGTAATGCTAAACAAGCCGCACTTGCCTTTAATGGTGATGTATACGGTGGTTTAGATGCAAGTACACTTAAAACTAGTGAGCTTGATTACGCACAAAACCATTTACGTATACTTTCAGGTTTATACGGCTTATTAAAACCACTTGATTTAATGCAAGCTTACCGTCTTGAAATGGGCACCAAGCTCGAAAATTCACGTGGCAAAAACTTATACGAGTTTTGGGGCAGCGTAATAGCGAATAAACTAAACGACGTATTAAAAGCGCAAGACGCACAATATTTAGTTAACCTTGCTTCAAACGAATACTTTAAAGCGGTAGATAAAAAAGCGCTTAATGCACAAATTATTACCCCACACTTTAAAGATTGTAAAAACGGCCAATACAAAGTAATTAGCTTTTACGCTAAAAAAGCACGCGGCATGATGGCGCGCTACATTATCGAAAATAAAGTAACGCAGTTAAGCCAACTTAAAGAGTTTACGGTAGCAGGTTATTACTTTAGCCCAGAGGCAACAGTTAAAGAGCTTGAGCCGGTATTTATGCGCGACGAACAAAATTAGGTCATAAGCTTAAATAAAAAATTTAAAAGCCATGCATTGCATGGCTTTTTTGATGTTGGCGTTATATTTGCAATCTCATCTAATATTAATGAGAACACTAATTAAATAGGTGCAAATAAAATGATCAGCATTCCGTCAATTGACGAAGCCGAAAAACTAATAGAAGAAAAGCTCGGAGGGTGGTTTGATGTTGTAATAAGTCATATCCCTAATTTTATAGTTGCGATACTGATCGCAATTGTGTTTTCAATATTGGCACGCTTTGCTGGCAAGCTGATGAAAAACGTATTACGCCGCTCACTCGACTCAAAACAAATTGCCGACTTAATGGCGTCAATTTTTAAAGTTATTGTGTTGTGCATAGGTTTATTTATAGCGCTCGATTTTGTTGGCTTAAAAGGCACCGTTACTTCGCTACTTGCTGGTGCGGGTATTGTGGGTTTAGCCATTGGTTTTGCGTTTCAAGACATGACCGAAAACCTAATTGCAGGTATAGCAATGGGTGTACGTAAGCCATTTAAAACAGGTGATGTAATAGAAACCGATGATGTGTTTGGTTCGATACATTCTATAAACCTACGTAACACGCTAATAGAGAGCTTTTATGGGCAGTTAATACTGGTACCAAACAAAGTATTATTTAGAAACGTACTAAAAAATTACACCACGCTAGGTGTTAGGCGCATAGAAGTACCCGTAGGTATTTCGTACGGCGACGACATAGAAAAAGCAAAGGACGTCATCGTCGAAAAAATAAATGAATTTGACTTCGTAATACGTAAAGACGAAACCGCTGTATACGCCGAAGGTTTTGGCGACAGCAGCATTAACTTACTGGTGTGGTTTTGGATTAAATACCCAGGCGAGCCTGACTTTATGACGGTACGCCATAAAGGTGTTGTTGCCGTTAAGCAGGCACTCGATGAGGCTGACATTAGTATTCCATTCCCAATTCGTACTTTAGATTTTGGTATTAAAGGCGGCGAAAAACTCGATGCCATGATAAGCGACAAAATAAGCCAGCAGTCATCAAATAAAGACAGTAGCGACGGTACTGACTCTAACCAAAGTGAGTAATTTAGTTAAAGCTCATTAGGCAAAAGCATTGGGAAATAGTTACTTACCAACAGCGCATTTTTACAGAGTAAAAAATGCGCTTTTTAATTAGTTCAAGTCACTTTTCTTTATTCATTAATTATTTTCTCCAGCAGATTTTGTAACGTATTTTTTATAAGGTAAGTTTCCCTTTTATCTATTTATTATGCAATTATTGGTTATACAAGGTGTATTTTTTTTAGATATTAGGGTTACAAACAAATGAAGTTAAGGATTAAATGGTTTACAAAAATAATTTTATTTTCAAGCCTAGTTATTAGCTTTATTTCAGTAGGTAACGAATATAATGCTAAATATGATGTGAGTTATAAATTAAATATAGATAACAATACCGCTGAAATACTTTTTCTCGATAAAAACAAAAACCTTACCTCTACATTAATCTTACCAAATAAAGCGGCATATATTGAAAAAGAGAAGTTACGAGAGTTTTGTAGCTCAGATGATGTTTTATGCCCTAGAAAAAGTTATGAAAGTAACGTTATCACTTGGTCACCTGATAATGAATATTTAGCTGTGTTTGTGGGTAATACAAAAGGGTTTTGGTTTATCCCCAGTAAAGAGATAACAAAAGCCGCATTCAATAAAAATAATGTAGTTAAAGTCGGCGTACATACTCAAAACGATAAAATAAATATTGCTCTATTTCATGGCGCGGCAGGATGGGTTGATAATCATCATTACGTTTTTTCAGCGGGTTTAAGTGGTGACAATTTTGTTTATAAGTTTAACCCAAAAACAAAGGAACTTAAGGGTTTTCCTTTTGAGCTAAATGAAGATTCTACGGTAAGCAGTTTTAAAGAAGTTTTTGTTGAAAGTTTTAATTCACAAAAAAGTAGTTTTAAATTAAGTGATGTTATTCAACAACTAGATAAATTGAAATAACTACAAAAAATAAACATAAAAAAGCGCAGCTTGTGTTGGAGTAACAAGCCGCGCTTATGAATTAGTTATACAAATAAGTTTATGTGGTGCGTATTAAATAACGCTAATTTTGTTACGAATGATTTTAACCCCATCCATATTTTCTAAAAACTTTTGAGCCAGTGCGCGCTGAAAACCAGTTTGTGCTTCACCGTATAAATCTACTTCACCATTTTTTACCTGCACGCGAATATCACTTAACGCTAGGTTAGGATTAGTTCGTAGGGTGTTGGTGATAGCTTGTTGTAAGTTAGGTTGAGTGGCTACACTGCTTACTACGGCCATGTTGGTTGCTGCACTTACTTTTGTAGCGCAAGCTAATAAAAATAAACAACAAAATGATACTAAAGCGATAGTTAACTTGAAGCGGTTCATAACTTAATCCTTACATTACGGTGAATAGTGCAGCCACAATATGGAAATTCCATCGGCTAGGTTATCTTTGTAGTTACAATTTCGGTGCCAATATTAACGCTATGAAATATAAGGGAATTTTATTAATTGGGAATTCAGGTGGGCAAAAATTACATTTAAATGAGTATGAGTTACATGCTTGGGTTACATATGTAACAGATACAAACAGCAGAGCCTGCAAGGCTTGCATTAAAAAGCCGACAAAAGTCGGCTTAGTATAAAAATGTTTTAGGTTACTTTTTCTTTTTAACCTTAGCCTTTTTCTTGGCTTTCATTTTTACTGGATCTTTACGTTTTTTAGCAGGTGGCTTAGCTTCTTTATGCTGTGGCTCAACACCTCTAATTACACGGCGTTTTAATTTTTGTTCAACGTAGCGCTCTACTTTATATAAAATACCAATATCGTGTGCTTCAACTAGCGATATTGCTATCCCTTTTTTACCAGCACGGCCAGTACGACCAATACGGTGTACATATACGTCGGCAGTACGCGGCATATCAAAGTTAATAACGTGGCTGATGTCAGATACATCAATACCACGTGCAGCTACGTCGGTAGCAACTAATATGCTTGTTTTGCCACTGTGGAAGTTTTCCATGGCTTTCATACGTTTGTCTTGTGGCATTTCGCCGCGTAACCAGGCAGCTTTTACATCATTAGTGGTAAGTTCGCCAATCAATGTTTCTAAGCGTTCGCGAGTTTTAACAAACACAATCGCTTTAGTTACGTCAGGGTTTTTTAGCGTATTAACTAATAATTCAAGTTTGTGATGATAATCGTCGGCTAAATGTACCCATTGGTGAATTTTAGCTTTTTCTTTACGTGACGATTCGGCTTCTAATAGAGCTGGGTCGTTTAATGTTTTTTCAGCAAACCTTTCTACGCTGTCACCTTCAAGTGTTGCTGAGAATAAAAAACATTGGCGACGATTTTTAGCTTCGTCACAAATACGGCTCATTTCTTTTTTGAAACCCATGTCTAACATGCGATCTGCTTCATCAATAATAAGCATTTCTACGTGTTCAGCATGAAAATTTTCGGTTTCAAGATATTCCATTAATCGACCTGGTGTGGCGATTAAAATATCGTTATTTTTTTCAAAAATTTCTTTATGTGTGCCGTAGTTAATACCGCCTGTTACTACACCAATTTTTAGGTGTGTGCGTTTAGCTAGCAGTTCACATTGTTCATGAATTTGATAAGCTAACTCACGAGTCGGGGTCATAACGAGTACGCGCGCAAAACCAGGGTCACGACGTGGGAAATCCAGTAAGTACTGAATAGCCGGAATTAAAAATGCCGCTGTTTTACCTGTACCAGTAGGCGCAGATGCTAAAATATCGCGCCCCTGTAGTGCTTCAGGAATAGCTTGTTGTTGAATGCTGGTTGGCGTCTCGTAGCCCATTTTATTAATGGCATCGAGTAGCTTGTTATCAAGATCAAATTCAGAAAATTGCATAGAGTGTCTAAAATAAGGGACAATTACCCTGATTATACGCGCTATGCTGCGCTTGGTGAATGAAAAGGTGAAAAAATGTCTGGTTTTGTATTTAAACAATTTAAAGTTGAACACGACCACTGTGCAATGAAAGTTTCTACCGATGGCATTTTGCTTGGCGCATGGGCTAATTTAAGCGGTGCAAAGTCGTTACTTGATATAGGCACCGGCACCGGCTTACTAGCACTAATGTGTAAGCAGCGCAGTAATGAGCTTGATATAACTGCGGTAGAAATTGACGAAAGCGCCTATACCCAAGCATTACAAAATGTAGCTAATAGCCCGTGGCCAACTATAAGTATTACGCACCAAACTATTCAACGCTTTAGTAGTGAAGTTAAATTTGACGTGGTTATCTCTAATCCACCGTATTTTAATCACAGTTTAAAAGGCGATAATGTTGCGCGTAATACCGCACGCCATACCGACGGCCTAAGTTTTGAAGAGTTAATTAATGCGTTTAAACATTTAAGCCATAGTGGTTCCCGCTTTAGCTTAATACTCCCAAGCGTTGAAGGCGCATTATTTATTGAGCTTGCTACTCAAAATGGGCTTTATTTAAATACTCATTGCCAAGTAAAAGCCACGCCCAATAAAGATATTAGCCGCAGTTTAATGACATTTAGCTACGTAAAAAGCGATATAGAATCATCAATCCTGTGTATTAGAAACTTAGATAATACCTACACTGCTGATTATATAGCCCTATGCAAAGCATTTTATTTGAAAATGTGAAGCAATTGTAAAATAGGAACGAATAACGCAAACTGACTAAAACCTATTGTTGAGAACAGATATGGATAGTCAGTTACCAAAATCTTTTATAATTATACTTGCCGTACTACAGGCTATTGCTCTTACCCTTTTGTATAGCAGTATAGAAAATAATGTGTGGCCAGCAACAAGCCCTACATGGTTAGTCTCACTTATTACATTTTCTATGAGCTTTCCTTTATTAATGCTAATGACCGTTAATAAAAATAATATAAAAACGTCGTTGCTTTTAATCCTTCCTTTTTCCTTGTTGTTATCTTTATTGGGGGCGTATGCTGGCTTTCAGCAAGAGCCTCAAGAGTACGTAAGTAATAACACTTTAATGTCAGTTTTTATTTTTACTAGTTTAATAGCTGGCTTTAAAGGCCTTATGTACATACAACAATTTGGTAGCTCAGAAAATGTTAGTTACAGTCGTTTGTTTAAGCTCTCTTGGCGTAATTTTATAATATTTGGAGAATGCTGGCTGTTTGTACTTATTTTTTGGGGAATTCTAAATTTAGGTGCGGCTTTATTTGATATTTTAGATATAAAATTTTTCTCTGAGCTACTAAGAAATGAATGGTTTTGGATCCCAACCTTAACGCTCGCATTTGCCTTTGCGAGTGTCATATTTAGAAAGCTTTTGAACATTGAAGATAATATCGCTTTTTTACTACAAACTTTAATTAAGTTTTTATTGCCTGTTTTATCAGTTATTTCTCTCGGTTTTTTAGCAACACTTCCTTTTACCGGACTCAATAAATTATGGGAGACCGGAAGTGGCAGTTTATTAGTAATGTGGCTGCAGGTGCTCACGTTGTTTTTTGTTAACACTGTTTATAAAGATGACTCATCAGTTCGCCCTTATCACATGCTCTTGCACCGACTCGTTTTTATAAGCGTTGCGTTACTTCCAGTTTATAGTGTTATTTCTGCCTATGGAATTTACTTACGGGTAGAGCAGCATGGGCTAACAGTAGATCGTTGTTGGGGTATTTTAATTTGGTTTTTATTGGCGTGTTTTTCGTTTAGTTATCTTGTTGGAATTATAACAAAGCGAGACAATTGGCTAGAGCCGCTTAGCAAAATAAATATTGTGATGGGGTGGGTGGTGCTCGTTAGTATGCTTGCTGTTAACTCCCCTTTATTAAATTTTCAAAGCTTATCTACAAACAGCCAAATAGCGCGTTTAGATGCAGATAAAGTAACAATAGAAAAGTTTGACTATTACTATTTTGAGCACAGCTTAGGTCGCCAAGGTTATTTAGCTATGCAGTTATTAAAACAGAAAATTGAAACGAGTCACCCAGAGCAATACGCTATTATCGATAGGATGTATGTAAATAATGAGTTTGCTTTAACGCTTGAACACACAGTCGATGATTTTATTGAGCGCAGTGTATTTTGGCCTTCACGAGCGCTAATACCTCAAGATTTAATAGAGGCTGTATTTTCTGATCAACATTTTTACGATCGTAACTCTTTAAAAGAACATACTTACTATTTCATTGGCATGGATTTAAACAATGATGATGAGCTAGATTTTATAGTGATAGACGAAAATAATGGAAATACGACCGCATATTTTTGGTTATTCGACATGGGTAAGTGGCGCTCAAGATATATGAATGTCGAAAATCCTGAAGAGATTAGATATCTTAAAAATATGATTGATAATAACGAATTATCTTTAGTTGAGCCTGAATATTCAAATCTAAAAATAGGGGATGTTGTTTTTAAAGTAAGGTAATACGTTGCTTTGTTTTTTATGCTACAGATCCTTAAACCTAAACTAATGATTATTAGTTTAGGTTTGTTATTGTTTTAGGTACAGCGCTTTAATAGTGTGTTTATAAATCACCTGATATGATTTAGCCATTGGCCACTTAATTTAAAAGGCAACACAATGAAAAAGTTAAATAAATCAGTATTACTTAGCACGTTAACAGCCACCATTTTTGCAAGCCAAGGTGTGTTTGCTGCTATTACGCCAGTAGGCCTTTGGAAAACCATTGATGAAGATACAAACCAAGCTAAGTCGTATGTACGTATTACTCAAACCAACGGTGTATTAAGCGGTACCGTTGACAAAATCATTGATCCTGCAAAACAAAACGATATATGCAGTAAATGCGATGATGAATTAAAAGACCAGCCTATTTTAGGCATGACTATTATTAAAGATGTAAAAGCACAGGATGATGGCATCTGGGGAGACGGTGAAATACTCGACCCAACAAATGGCAAAACTTATACTTTACAACTAACCCCGCAAGAGGAAGGTAAAAAGCTTGAAGTACGCGGCTACATTGGCTTTTTTTACCGAAACCAATATTGGCTAAAAGTAGAGTAAGTTTTACTACTTATTTAATCACTGGGCGTTAAATAATTAAGTATTAACTGAAATCATTTTTGCGCTTTGCCTTTCTTACTCACTAAGCCAGCTATATTTAATTGGCATTCAATTTTGAGTAAATAATAAAGGAAAAAAGATGATTAAGTACATAGTTGCTTTAATAATGCTTAGCGCACTGTTAATAAGCGGTGGGGCAAATGCAAAGGATGATGCTGTAAATACGGGTTGGTTTAATAACACGGCTATTAAAGGGTACGACAGCGTTGCTTATTTTACGCAAAATAAAGCCGTTAAAGGCAGCGACAAATACACGTTTAGTTATTTAGGTGCCAACTGGCACTTTTCGAGTGAAGAAAACAAAACGACATTTGCAGAAAATCCAAAGCGTTATGCACCGCAATACGGTGGTTGGTGTGCTTATGCAATGGCTGATGAAGGTAACGCTGTAGGTATAGACCCAGAAGCATTTTATATTCACGAAGGTAAGCTTTACTTAAACTATAGCGAAAGCGTACAGCAAAAATGGTTAAGTAATTTACTACCGTACATTGTTATGGCCGATGGGTACTACCCACAAACAACCAATGTTATGACGTTTCAATAAATTACTCATATTGCTAGGGCGTGTTGATCTTTGTGGATTGAAATTTGTTCAATCTAGGGGCTATTAAATCGCGGCGCGAGGTTTGTAACCTAGTGGGCTAAGTAAAAACCGAGCAACAAAGAGTTGATCGCCCCTAAAAAGAACCCAGAGGGCAGTGCATGTTTGGCATTTATGCTGCGTTATCGCCTATTTATGGGGAATAACCACACTACATAGGCTCTGCCTTGCCTAAAAACCAAACATACTGCTGCAAATTCACCCACCAAAGATCAACACGCCCTAATTAAAAAGCCCGCAACTAAACTAGTTGCGGGCTTTTTACTTTTTATTTGTCAGTATTGATAAGTGAATTAAAGCATTTCGCCGTATTCAGTCATTACCTGTTCAACCCATGTTGCAATGCGGTCGTCGCTTAGCTCGTATTGACTGTCTTCGTCGAGTGCGAGTCCTACAAACTGTTTACCATCGTTATAAAGTGCTTTTGAAGCTTCAAACTCATAGCTACTGTCGTTTGGCCAAAAACCAAGTTGGGTGAATGTTTGTGTATTTATTTCGTCGTGAAGCATGCCTAGCGCATCTTGGAACCACTGCCCGTAACCTTGCTGATCGCCCATGCCAAATAAAGCAATGGTTTTACCATTTAGGTTTACGTCGGCTATGTCGTCCCACTTTGACTCCCAGTCTTCTTGTATTTCACCAAAATCCCATGTTGAAATACCAAAGATGATAAAGTCATACTGCTCTGCATTTTTTAGTGGCTCGTCTTTAATATTGTGCAGGGTAACTATATCGGCACCAATAATGTCGCGAATCTTTTCTGCTGCCATTTCGGTGTAGCACGTAGTCGAACCAAAAAATAAACCAATTTGCATCGTATTTATCACTGTGTAATTGCCTGATATGATAGGCTCAAGTTTACCGTAAGGTATTTTTAATTGATACCTTAGCAAAGCATGAGAGCATAATGTGACAACGCTATCTGACGATTCTTTTGAAAATAACAGCAGTATGAGCAGTAATAGCGACTACCTAGAAACCTTTTTAGATAGCCTGTACTTAGAACAAGGCGTAAGCGAAAACACATTAAGTGCTTATCGCAGTGATTTAGATAAGTTTTGCCTATTTTTAAAAGGCGAAAATTTAATGACGGTAACCGGGCTTGATGTAGAAAGTTACTTAGCTCACCGAGTTGATTTAGGTTTAAAACCACGCAGTACTGCACGTAGTATTAGTGCGCTTAAGCGTTTTTATCAGTACTTTGTGCGCGAAAAACTAATTAGCGACACTCCCATGCTAAATATTTCTCAGCCAAAAGCAGGGCAGTCGTTACCTAAAACACTCTCAGAGGCCGAAGTTGAGGCATTATTAAATGCGCCTAATACCGAAGAAGCGATGGGACTGCGCGATAAAGCCATGCTAGAGCTACTTTATGCAACGGGTTTGCGTGTAAGTGAGCTTGTTGGACTACGCATGGAGCAAATTAATTTGCGGCAAGCAGTGGTGTTTGTAAAAGGTAAAGGTAATAAAGAGCGCCTAGTTCCACTGGGTGAAGAAGCCATGTATTGGCTTGAGCAATTTTTAAAGGGTGGGCGTGCGCAAATGATAAAACATGCCACCGATTTTGTGTTCCCCTCTAAACGCGGTGTAGGCATGACGCGACAAACCTTTTGGCATAGAATTAAACACTATGCTATTTTGGCAGCAGTTGAGTCTCCATTATCGCCCCATACTATGCGTCATGCTTTTGCTACGCACTTATTAAATCATGGGGCAGATTTACGTGTGGTACAAATGATGTTGGGCCATAGCGATTTATCAACTACGCAAATTTATACCCATGTTGCCAATGAACGGTTAAAGTCGGTACACGCAGAGCATCATCCGCGTGCGTAAGTTTGAAAGTAAATATCATTAAGCCGGTCAATATATTAAGTATTTTTAGGATAGAGAGAAGTTATGAAAAAATTAATGTTAGCAGGTGCCATGTTGTGCACAAGTATTAGTGCATTTGCAAATGGCGTTGCTGTAACACCAGATGCTAATGATCCTATTATTACTAAATTTGCCGAGCTTGGTGTAACTGTAAAGCAAATTAATCCAAGTCCAGTAACGGGTTTAAAAGAATTAATCACTAATAAGGGCGTGCTTTACGCAAGTCCAGACGGTCAATATTTAATGCAAGGTACGTTAATTGATTTAAATAATCGTAATAACCTAACAGAGCAAGCATTAAATGGCGTGCGTGTTGAAGGTCTTAAAGAATACGAAGAATCGATGATTGTGTACAAAGCGCCAAACGAAAAACACAGCATTACTGTATTTACCGACATTAGCTGTGGTTACTGTCGTAAATTACACCGCGAGTTAGACGATTTACTTGATGCGGGTATTACCGTTAAGTACCTTGCGTTTCCACGTGGTGGCTTACAAGGTTCAGGTTACGCAGATTTAATGAACGTATGGTGTGCACGCGATCAGCAAGAAGCACTAACAGAAGCTAAATCGGGCACAAGCACTAAAGTAGTTGCAGGCTGTAGCGCACCGGTTGCAGAGCATTACCAATTAGGTCAAAGCTTTGGTATTAGCGGCACACCCGCTATTATTTTAGAAGATGGTACTATGATCCCTGGTTACCAGCCAGCAGCAGCACTAAAAGCAGCATTAGAAGCTAACAAAGCGTCGTAATTAAACGCTTAGTTATTATTAAAAAGGCCTTAATGGCCTTTTTTTGTCTTTTTAATACGACTCAATAAGTTAAAACCCTGCATGAAAAAACTAATCATTGCGCGTGAAAACGTTGACGACTCGCATCTGCCGAGTAATTTACACCCTGTAATTAAACAAATTTATGCTAACCGCAATGTATTCAATGCCGAAGAGCTAAATAACAGCGTAGCTACGCTTCACGACTTCAAATTGTTTAAAGACATCGACAAAGCCAGCGACTTATTAATTGAAGCATTAAAAGCGCAAAGCCAAATATTAATAGTTGGCGACTTTGATGCCGATGGCGCAACAAGCACTGCAACATTAATGCAAGGCCTTGAGATGTTTGGCTTTAAGCATTTAGATTACTTAATTCCTGACAGGTTTAGCTTAGGATATGGCTTAAGCCCCGCGCTTGCTGAGCAAATAGTACAAATAAAACCTGATTTAGTGATCACAGTAGATAACGGCATATCGTGTATTGCCGGTATTGATATTTTAAAAGCGGTTGGCATAAAAGTGCTGGTAACAGATCACCACTTACAAGGTGAACAGCTGCCAAATGCCGATGCAATAGTAAATCCAAATAGACATGAATGTGATTTTCCGTCTAAATCTATTGCAGGCGTTGGCGTTGCTTTTTACTTATTAATAGCGCTGAGAAGCGTAATGCGAGATTTAGGTTATTTTGAGCAGCAACCGCCGCCTAATTTAGCTAACTTGCTCGACATTGTAGCGCTTGGAACGGTTGCCGATGTAGTGGCACTTGATGCAAATAACCGTACCTTAGTACACCAAGGTTTAGCACGTATTCGCAGTGGTAAAACACGCCCAGGCATTACCGCGCTTATTGAAGTGGCTAACCGCAATGCTGCCCGCTTAAGCGCAAGCGACTTTGGCTTTTCACTTGCGCCGCGTTTAAATGCAGCTGGGCGATTGGATGACATGAGTTTGGGTATAGCGTGCTTGCTTAGCACCGATATAAACCAAGCGCGTAGTATAGCCGGCGAGCTCGATAGCTTAAACTTTGCAAGGCGCGAAATAGAACAAGGCATGCAAGCCGAGGCGCAAGCCGTGCTTGATAGGCTCGCATTTAGCGACGATAACATTCCTGATGCTATTTGTTTGTTTCAAGACGATTGGCATCAAGGTGTTATTGGTATTTTGGCTGGTCGCTTAAAAGAAAAATACCACCGCCCAACCGTTATATTCGCTGGTGGCGAAAACGGTGAAATTAAAGGCTCGTGCCGCTCTATTGAAGGGCTACACATGCGCGATTTACTCGAAGGGCTTAATACAGCCGACCCACACTTGATTAATAAATTTGGTGGCCATGCCATGGCAGCCGGCTTAAGTATTAACGAGCAACACTTTAACGACTTTAAAAAAGCGTTTGATGCCGCAGTTAGCGCGCAACTGAGTGAAGAAAGTAAACGCTGTATTGTATTTACCGACGGTGAGCTGCCAAACGACTGCTTTACGATGGAATTTGCCCAGCTATTAAAGCAATCGGGCCCGTGGGGGCAGCAATTTCCTGAGCCGGTGTTTGAGCATACATTTGAACTAATACAGCAGCGCATAGTAGGCGAAAAGCATTTAAAGCTCGTGTTAAAGCATCAATCAGGTCGATTAGTTGATGCCATTGCTTTTGGTATTGATGTAAAAGAATGGCCAGATACTGAGGCTAAGTTTGTAAAAGTAGCGTATCAGCTAGATATAAATGAGTTTAGAGGTAAATTTACGCTACAGCTAATAGTTAGAGAGCTTGAAAAAGTGCACTAAAAAATATGTAATATCATGCATAAAATGCTAATAAAGCGCGCGGTTTTTTGTTAAAATCGGGCGTTTTTATCATTTGACGATAATTTATTGCGAAAATCCCATTTAAAGGGGCGCAATTACCTAGCCATTTTGGAGTGATGTACATGTTTGAAGTGAATCCTGTGATTAACCAAATCAAGGAAATTCGCGAACGTACTGAATTGCTTCGGGGGTACCTTTGACTACGCTCTTAAACAAGAACGCCTAGAAGAAGTTAACGCCGAACTTGAAGATTCAGCCGTATGGAATGAGCCTGAACGCGCACAAGCGCTTGGCCGTGAAAAATCTGCATTAGAAGCTGTTGTTGAAACAATCGACAACCTTGTAGCCGGTACTGATGATGTTGAAGGTTTACTTGAGCTAGCAGTAGAAGCCGAAGACCAAGATACCTTTGACGAAGCGCAAAGCGAATTAACTGATCTAAACGAGCAATTAGAAGGTTTAGAGTTTCGTCGTATGTTTTCAGGTCCTCATGACTCAAACGATGCTTACCTTGATTTACAATCGGGTTCTGGCGGTACTGAAGCCCAAGACTGGTGTAATATTTTACTTCGTATGTATTTACGTTGGGGCGAAGCTAAAGGCTTTAAAGTTGAGCTAGTTGAAGCGACCGACGGTGATGTAGCCGGTATTAAAGGCGCAACAGTTCGTTTTGTTGGCGAATACGCTTACGGTTGGTTACGTACAGAAACAGGCGTACATCGCTTAGTACGTAAAAGTCCATTTGACTCTAGTGGTCGTCGTCATACTTCATTTGCTTCTGCGTTTGTATACCCAGAAGTTGACGATAATATTGAAATTGATATGAATCCGTCAGACCTACGTATAGACGTTTACCGTGCCTCGGGCGCGGGTGGTCAGCACGTTAACACCACCGAATCGGCGGTTCGTATTACTCACGTACCAACAAATACCGTAGTGCAGTGTCAAAACGAGCGTTCACAGCATAAAAATAAAGCCCAAGCGATGAAGCAGCTAAAAGCTAAATTATTTGAGCTTGAGCTACAACAGCAAAATGCTGAAAAACAAACGCAAGAAGATGCTAAATCTGATATTGGTTGGGGTAGTCAAATTCGTTCATACGTACTTGATGACGCACGCATTAAAGATTTACGCACAGGCGTTGAAAACCGTAATACCCAATCGGTACTTGACGGTAACTTAGATAAATTTATTGAAGCCAGCCTTAAATCTGGCTTATAACCACCAAGCTAATAAAGAGCTAAAAAATGACTGATAAAATCCAAGACGAAAACAAGTTAATCGCTGAGCGTCGCGGCAAGTTAGACGCTATACGCGAAAATTGCCCAGCCAACGGTCATCCAAACCAATTCCGTCGTGAGCATTACACGGCTGATTTGCAAGCCCAGTTTGGTGATAAGAGCAAAGAAGAATTAGTAGAGATGCAAGAAGTTGTGTCTATCGCTGGCCGTATTTTAGCAAAGCGTGGACCGTTTTTTGTAATTCAAGACATGAAAGGTCGCGTACAAGCGTATGCATCTAAAGATGTTCAAAAAGATCTTAAAGAAAAATATGGTCAACTAGACACTGGCGATATTATTGGTGTTAAAGGTGCGCTAAATAAATCGGGTAAAGGCGATTTATACGTAGAAATGACTGAGTATCAATTATTAACTAAGTCACTTCGTCCGTTGCCTGAAAAATTCCATGGCTTATCAGATCAAGAAACAAAGTACCGCCAACGTTACGTTGATTTAATTACCAACGAAGCAACGCGCGAAACATTCCGTATTCGCTCGCAAGTAGTTGAAGGCATTCGTCGCTTTTTAGCAGACCGTGACTTTATGGAAGTAGAAACACCTATGCTACAGGTTATACCTGGCGGTGCATCTGCGCGTCCGTTTGTAACTCACCATAACGCGCTTGATATCGACATGTACTTACGTATAGCGCCTGAGCTTTACTTAAAGCGCTTAGTGGTAGGTGGTTTTGACCGTGTATTCGAAATTAACCGTAACTTCCGTAACGAAGGGTTATCTACGCGTCACAATCCAGAATTCACAATGATTGAATTTTACCAAGCATACGCTGATTACATCGACCTGATGAACATCACCGAAGACATGCTACGTACAGTTGCAGAAAACGTACTTGGTAGTGCAGTTGTAGTTAATACAACTAAAGACGAAAACGGCGAAGTGATTGACTCAGTAGAGTACGACTTTGGCCAACCGTTTACACGTTTAAGCATGGCAGATGCTATCTTAAAATATAACCCTGAGTTTGATGCTGCGGTATTTAATGACCCAGAAAACCACTTTGACGAATTAAAAGCGTACGCTAAACAAGTGCACGTTAAAATTCCAGAAAACTGCGTTTGGGGGCCTGGTAAGTTCTTGTGTGAAATATTTGAAGAAACAGCAGAGCACATGCTTATTCAACCTACGTTTATTACTGGCTACCCGTGGGAAGTATCGCCACTTGCACGCCGTAACGACGACAATGCATTTGTTACAGACCGTTTTGAATTTTTTGTTGGCGGTCGTGAGCTTGCAAATGGTTTCTCTGAGCTTAACGATGCACAAGATCAAGCTGAGCGCTTTACTCGCCAAGTTGAAGAGAAAGACGCAGGCGATGATGAAGCAATGCATTACGATGAAGACTACATACGCGCACTTGAGTACGGCTTACCGCCAACTGCAGGTGAAGGTATTGGTATTGACCGTTTAGTAATGTTGTTTACTGACTCATCAACAATTAAAGACGTTATTTTGTTCCCGCATATGCGTCCGCAAGCTGACTAAGCTTTTGGTAGAACAAAGTAAGTTAATAAACGCCGCTTAATAGCGGCGTTTTTTTGTTTTTTAAATCGGCTTTTGTTATTTTAGTTAATAAGTACTACACTAAAAATTAAATGTAGTTATTAGTGCTGGTTAATGTGCAATTCAGCTTCGCTAATTTATTGTTATTGGCAGTTTCAATATTAAAACTAACAGTGCTATAACTTTTTAGTATGATTGTTTTTTAAACATATGTTGTATTAATGTAAAGGTTTTAGCTAAAATACGCACGAAATTTAAACTGCTTAGTATTTAGCAGTTAATATAGATTCTTAAAGGACTTAGAATAATAGTATGAAAGATAAACGAGTAGATGATTTATCAGAAGAATGCACAACAGAGCAAGAACGAGATGCTTACTACCGTGCTTGTATTGCCGAATTTCAACAATTAGGTTACCAAGAACAGTATTTGGCTCAGTTAACGGATGACTTAGTTCCTGTGCTAGGTGTTAATCCTTCAAATAAAAATACGTAACCCGCTTAAATTTCAAACTAATTACACTTTTAAACCAAGCATATGTGCAATCTGTAACCATATAGTCGTTTTTGGTAGAAAAGTGTTTGACATATTTTCTGAAATCTTTATTATACGCCCCACAAGACGGAGAGGTGTCCGAGTGGCCGAAGGAGCTCCCCTGCTAAGGGAGTATAGAGTTTGTAGCTCTATCGAGGGTTCGAATCCCTCCCTCTCCACCATTTCTTTTAATGGCGTGTTTTGTAAAGTTTTAAAGTATGGGTGCATAGCTCAGCTGGATAGAGTACTCGGCTACGAACCGAGCGGTCGGAGGTTCGAATCCTCCTGCGCCCACC